>NZ_JAWQRR010000022.1:0-326050 GCF_033446045.1 Plantactinospora sp. KLBMP9567
AGTCGGTCATGCAGGCCGACAAGGACCACAAGGATAAGAGTGACAAGAGCAAGAGCGACAAGGACCGTAAGGGCGGTAAGCCGTCGCGGGACAAGCTCGTGCCGCATGGTGTCCGGGGTGAGCAGTCCCGGATTCCGTTGTCGGGTGAGCAGTCCGAGAATGTGAAGGCGATCGTGAAGGCCACGAAGAAGGCTGGTCTGGACGAGCGTGCCGCGGTGATCGCGGTCGGTACCAGCCTTCAGGAGTCGAAGCTGGAGAACCTGGGTCATCTGGGTGACCGTAACGACCACGACTCGCAGGGGCTGTTCCAGCAGCGTCCGTCGTCGGGTTGGGGAACGCCGGAGCAGATCACCGATCCGGAGTACTCGACCACCGCGTTCCTGAAGGGACTGCGCCAGGTTGACGGTTGGCATGACCTGCCGCTGACTGCCGCGGCGCAGAAGGTGCAGGTGTCGGCGTACCCGGACGCGTACGCGCAGTGGGAGGACCAGGCTGCTGACCTGGTCGCCAACACCTGGAACAACAGCTAACGAACGAACAAGCAAGCGACACACCCGCTGGCCGGGTCCCCACCACGGGGACCCGGCCAGCGGCGTCTCCACCCCCGGGTGCCGGCCCAGTCGTACCGTCGAGGCCGTCTCACATGTCGGTTAGCCCGCGCCGCGCGGGCATCCTGACCAGTCACTCGGCGGCGGCCGGCGCGTCGGAAGTCCTTTCAAGAAATTTGGCGAGTGACTTGCGGATGTCTTCGGCGGTTCTGGTCCATACAAAGGGTTCCGCGCTCTTGGCCCAGGTGGCGACCCATCGGCGGACGTCTCGGTTGCGAGGGCGCCGGCCCGGGTGACCGCCGGGGCCGAGGAGGTCCTCGACGGCCAGGACGAACCAGCGTTCCACCTGGTCGAGCCAGGACCAGCCGGCCGGAGTGAAGTGGACGTGGAACCGGGGGTGCCGGTCCAGCCACGTTCCGACCGTCGGCGTCCGGTGGAGGTCCTGGTTGTCGCAGACGACGTGCACCTGCAACTCGGCGGGGACGGCCCGCTCGATCGCGACGAGGAACCTCCGGTATTCGACGCCCCGGTTACGGCGCTGCCGTTGACCGGTCACGATGCCGTCGACGGGGTCGAACGTGCCGAACCGGCTGGCCGGGCCGGGGCGCCAGAGGTCCGCAGCCGGATGTCGGGGCGTCGCCGGGGTGGCCGGCTGGGGGCGGTGTCGGTCCCGCCCCGGGGGTCTCGGGTCCACGCAGAGCACGACCGCCCGGTCCGGCGGGTTGTGGTAGAGGCCGACCACGTCGACGACCCTGGACACGAAGGCCGGATCGGTGGCGAGGGTGAACCCGTCCTGGACGTGCGGCTTGAGGTCGAACCGCCGCCAGATCCGCCCGACCGTCGACGGGGAGAGTCCGCTGTGCGCGGCCATCGACGCCCGCGACCAGCGCCGGGCGTCCTGTGGCATCGACTCGAACGTGGCGTGCAGCACCTGCTCGACCTGGTCCGCCCCGACCGACGGCCGGCCGGCGCGCCGCTTGTCGGCGAGCCCGGCAATCCGCTGCGCCGCGAACCGGGACCGCCACTTGCCTACCGTCGGCAGTGAGACGTCGAACCGGGCCGCGACCTCGGTGTTCGTGGCGCCGTCGGCGCAGGCCAGCACGATCCGGCAGCGCAGGGCGTACGCCTGCGTGGAGTGTGCCGCGCGGGCACCCCGGATCAACAAGGCCCGTTCCTCGTCGGTAAGCACTAATTCGATCTTTCCCCGCCCCCGTGTCATGGGCGCGATTATACATCGACGTAAACGAATTAAAGGCGCGTACCGTACGGCGTGGTGCCGGTGTCGGTGGCACGATAATCCCCTCCTGGACAGCCCATGGAAGTCGTCGGTATGTTCCCGACCAGTACCCGAGGTGAGGGAAGTCCGCTGTCGCAACGTCGCGGTGGCCCCGTGGAATGACATGGAGACCGCCCTAAGTGACCACGAGCGATCTGCAACTACAGATGACATCGATCTGCACGGAAGTGCTCAATCGGTCTACTCTCGGACCCGACGACGATCTGATCGAACTCGGCATGGACTCGGTCGCCGCGGTCGAGATCGTCACCCGGGTCGAGACGACCTACGGGGTGGACGTCGTCGACGTCATCTTCGACACCCCCACGGTGAACCGCCTCTGCGACGTCGTCTCCGGAGCCACCCGACGTGGCAAACCCCATGCCGCCGCCTAGCCCGCTGGCCGAGCCGGATCCCGCGGTCACCACCAACCTGCTCGACCTCGTCTCGGGCGCCGCCGAGGCGTACGGCGACCGGCCGTACCTGCTGCCGGCCGAGGAGGGCGGCCCGGCCGTCACCTTCGCGGACGTGCTGACCTTCACCAGGGGCTGCGCCGCGCTCCTCGACGAGTACGACGTGCCGCCGGGGGCCCGGGTCGCGACGGTCATGCACAACTCGCCCCTGGCGGCGCTGCTGTTCCTCGGCGTCATCGCCGCGCAGCGCACCCTGGTGCCGCTGAACCCGAAGTCCGGGGCGGGTGAACTGGACGCACTCCTGGCCCACTCCGGGCCGGTGTTCGGGTTCGGACCCGCGTCGGCTGCGGCACAGCTGCGGGCCGACCTGCCCTGGAGATCCGTCGACGACGAGGCGGCGGTCCTCGCCGACATCCTGGCCCGGGGTGCGGCGTACCGGGGGGAACTGGCCGGTCGCGGCGCCGACGGCGGAGGCGACGCCGAAATCGTCTACACCTCGGGATCCACGGGTACCCCCAAGGGGGTCGTGCTGTCCCACCGGGCCCTGCTCGCCAACTCGCTGGCGATGGTGCACTGGGCGGACGCCGGACCGGACGACGTCCTGCTCAACGTCGTTCCGCTGTTCCACGCCGGCGGCCAGGGGTTTCCGACCCTGACCCCGCTCTGGTCCGGCGGCCGGACCGCCTGCGTACGCTCCGAGCTGGCGATGGTGCGGTTCTGGCACTATGTGGACCGCTACCACCCCACCTGGACCCTGGTGGTCAACGCCTACCTGGCGAACCTGGTCGAACGCCCGGAACGACCGGCCGCGAGCCGGCTCAAGGGCGTGCTGGCCGGCGGCTCGGCGCTCAGCCCGGAACTGATCCACCGGTTCGAGAGCACCTTCGACATCCCGGTCTACCAGGTGTACGGGATGACCGAGATGACCTCGCTGACCACCGTGGAACCGCGGGACCGCAAGCCGGGCGAGCCGCGTACCGCCGGAGCGCCGGTGTCGTTCGCCCAGGTCCGGGTGGTCGACCCGGCGGGCCGCGACGTTCCGGCCGGTGAGAACGGCGAGGTGCTGCTCAGCGGCCCGAGCATCTTCACCCGGTACGAGAACGCGCCGGAGCTGACCCGGCAGCGGTGCAGCGACGGCTGGGTCCGCAGCGGTGACCTGGGACATCTCGACGAGAACGGCGAACTGTCCATCGTCGACCGGATCGACAGCATGGTCATCGTCAGCGGCGAGAACGTCTATCCGGCCGAGATCGAGAACGTCGTGCCCCAGCTCGAAGGCGTCGAGGATGCGGTGGTCGCCGCCCTGCCGCACCCGGTGACCGGCGTGGAGCTGGTGCTCGTCTACCGCCTGCTCCCCGGTGCGGTCGCCCGGGACGACGAGTGGCGCGGCGCGCTGCGCAGGAACCTCAGCACCTTCAAGGTGCCGCGCCGGTTCGTCGCCGTCGAGGAGATCGGCGTCGACAGCTTTCCGCGTACGCCACTCGGAAAGATCCAGCGACCGGAGGTCCAGCGACTGGCGATCGCACACCTGACCTGAGCGGTATGGCGACCGCGGTCCGGAGAAACGGGGGACATCTGTAAAAACGGTGTGGCGGACAAGTTACAGCAACGTTTAGCGACGGGAACGCAGATTCCTTTTTGGTCCCAATAGTGTGTGGTTGTCGACGCGAGGTGGTTCTCCATGTCAGTCCAGATCTTCGACGACGAGGAAGTCGTAGTCCGCACTCCTGAAGAGCTGAAGCGCATGCCTCGCGGCTATCAGAAGGCGCTGATCAGCCAGATCATGATCAATACGGAGGGCGAGCTCTCCGGCGGGGACGACTACACCATGATGTTCCTGCCGCTGGCCCCGAACGCCGAGGAGCGCCAGGTGTGTGCGGAACGCGCGGCGGAGGAGTACGACCACTACAAGATCGGCAAGCGCGTACTCGCCGAGATCGGCATCGACACCTCGCACATGGAGAGCCAGACGATCGAGGAACGCCGGCTCTTCGCGGACAAGCGGCTGCACCAGTGCACGACCTGGGCCGAGCGGGGGATCTACTCCTACATCGGCGAGGAGAGCGCGCTGATCATGATCAAGGAGTTCGCGCAGGGCAGCTACAAGCCCTGGGCCGACGCCGTCCGGACGATCATCCTCGACGAGAAGATCCACATCGCGCACGGCGCCCGGGTGTGCCGCAACCTGGCCACCACCGAGGAGGGGCGCGCGCAGTTGCAGGCCGGGCTGAACCGGCTCTGGCCGGTCTTCCGGGACCTCTTCGGCACGCCGGAGTCCGAGCGCGCCAAGCGGGCGGTCCGGTACGGGCTGCGCAGGACCACCAATGCCGAGGCGCTGGCGCAGTGGGAGAAGACCGTGACCCCGCGCATCCACGCCCTCGGCCTCGTCGTGCCCGACTGAACCTTCCCGCCTGAACAGCGCGCGGCGCACGCGCCCCGACCTGCCGCTTGCGGCCACGACCGACCGCGGGCGGAGGTCGAGGAGGAACACCCCGCGCGCCGATCAGCCGGACCCGAGGACCCCGAAAGGACGTCGTGCCATGCCCACGCCGATCGTGATCAATCCACGGACACCGTCCCGCCGGGAGGCGAAGGCCAAACTGCACGCGTTGCTGGCCGGCCGTCCCGACCTGGCCGAGCGGCTCCAGGTGGTCCGGGACATGGGGCTGCGGGTCAGCGCCTGCGAGGTGCACCTCACCACCACCTGCAACATCCGCTGCAAGGGATGCTGGTATTTCGAGGGCGGCTTCGACGGCGCCGTCCGGGAGACCTCGGACCCGGTGCTGATCGCCGAGTTCGTCGACTCGCTCGTCGCCCGGGGCGTCACCCAGGCGACCCTGATCGGCGGGGAACCGACGCTGGTACCCGCGCGGATCGCGCCGTTCGTCGAGCGGCTGCCGTACATCACCATCTCGACGAACGGGCTGCGGCCGGTACCGCGCGCCGGGCTGGAGAGCGTCGCGGTCGCGATCAGCCTGTTCGGGGGCGGCCCGCTGGACGACGCCCTGCGCGGGTACCGGGTGAACGGCTCGGCCTTCTCCGGGCTCTTCGAGACCGCGCTCGGGCACTACCGCAACGACCCGAGGGTGATCTTCGTCTTCGCGCTCTCCGAGGAGGGCCTCCAGTACGTCGAGCCGACCGTGCGGGCGATCCGGGACAACGGCAACCAGGTCACCTTCAACTTCTACTCCGCGCACGGCAGCGATCACGCGCTGCGGATCGAGAACGAGCAGCGCACCCTCGACGAGGCGTTGCGGGTCAAGGAGTCCTATCCGGAGACCGTGGTCAGCCACCCGTACTTCATCGAGACGCTCATCTCCGGGCGTACCCACTGGGGTGGGCAGTTCGGTTACGACGTCTGCCCGAGCATCAGCGTCGACCACCCGGACCACGCCGAGCGGATCCGCAACGGCAACCCGGTGCTGGACGGCTTCGCGGTCTACGGCGCCGACTACCAGACCCTCCAGTTCTGCTGCACCTCCGGCAACTGCGCCGACTGCCGGGACAGCCAGGGCGTCTACAGCTGGCTGCTGGTCAGCATGAACCGGTTCCTCGACGACGTGGGCCGGCTGGAGACCTGGCTGGACCTGGCCGAGAGCTACTGGCGGCAGTGGTACTGGGCGCAACTGCACTCCGCCAACTTCGCCCGCCGCGCACCGATGGCGGCCTAGCCACCCGATCCGACCGAAGGAGCCCGCGTATGTCCTCGCCATCGACCTCCGTCACCGCCTCCGCCGTCGAGGAGCGTCTGCGCGCCGAGCTGATCGACCTCGGCGTCGACGAGGAGGCGATCACCCTGGACGCCAAGTTCGACAAGCTCGACATCGATTCGCTGGACGTCGCCGACCTGATGGCCATGGTGGCCAAGGAATACAAGGTGGAGATCCCGCGCAGCGAGCTGGCTGACGTCACGATCGGGCAACTCGTCGAGCGGATCGTGGCGGGCGTGTCGCGTTGACCTCGCTGCTGAGCCTGGACAAACACACCTATTTGGTCACCGGGGTCCTCAACAACGAGTCGATCGCCTGGCACGTGGCGGCCGCGCTGCAACGGGAGAACTGCGAGGTCGTGCTGACCTCGTACGGGCGGGTCGCCCGGATCACCCGCAAGGTGGCGGAGCTGCTGCCGTCCCGCCCCGAGGTGCTGGAGCTGGACGTCATGTCCGACCAGAGCGTCGACGCGCTGGCCGCCACGGTCGAACGCCGCTGGGGGCACCTGGACGGGGTGGTGCACAGCATCGCCGCCGCACCGCCGGAGGCGCTCGGCCCAGGGTTCGGCAGCACCCCGGCCG
Organism: Plantactinospora sp. KLBMP9567; assembly: GCF_033446045.1. NCBI lineage: Bacteria > Bacillati > Actinomycetota > Actinomycetes > Micromonosporales > Micromonosporaceae > Plantactinospora > Plantactinospora sp. KLBMP9567. The sequence goes on from NZ_JAWQRR010000022.1 coordinate 6,529, forward strand.
GCGAGGTGCTCGACGGGTTCCGGGCATCGTCGTACTCGTTCCAGCAGCTCGGCACCGCGCTGGCGCCGCTGCTGGCGCGGGCGCCCGGCGGTGGTGCGGTGGTCGGGCTGACCGTCGACTCCGCCCGGGCGCTACCCGGCTACGGCTGGATGGGCGTCTACAAGTCGGCACTGGAGGCGATCGCCCGCTATCTGGCGATGCACCTCGGACCGTCCGGCATCCGGGTCAACCTGGTGGCCGCCGGCCCGATCGAGACGGTCTCGGCGCGCGGCGTGGGCACCTTCGCCGCGCTCGCCGAGCAGTACGAGCGGTGGGCGCCGCTCGGCTGGGACCGGGCCGACCCGACCCGGGTGGTCGGGGCCGTGCTCTTCCTGCTCTCGGACCTGTCCCGCCACACCACCGGGCAGGTGGTGCACGCCGACGGCGGGATGCACGCCGTGTTCGGCGGAGTCGACCCGGCCGCCGGCAGCACGGCGTCGCGGCCGGACGCCACGGCCGGCTGACCACATACTGCGGGGAGGGAACGTGCGTCTCGTCGTCAAGGGGACGAGCGAACCGCTGGTGGGCGAACTCGACGTACCGGCGTCGAAGTACCACGCCCACCGCGCGCTGATGCTGGCGTCACTGGCCGACGGGACCAGCCGGATCCACGGCGGCTGCGGCGCCGGCCACGTGCAGCACACCATCCGGGCCCTGCGCGACCTCGGCACCTCGGTCACCGTCACCGGCGACACCTTTCTGGTACGCGGCGGCCGCTACCGACCGCGCCGCCCGGACATCTCGGTCGGCAGCTCCGGCACCACGCTGTACTTCCTGACCGGGCTGACCGCACTGGCCGAGACACCGGTGACCATCACCGGCCAGAAGTACTTCCGGCGCCGGCCGATCCGGCCGCTGCTCGACGCGCTGGCCGGAATCGGCGTGGAAATCACGTCGGCGGACGGGTTTCTGCCGATCCGGGTCGCCGCCCGCCCGCCGGCCGGGGGCCGGGTGGAGATCCCCGGCACCCTCTCGCAGTGGATCTCCAGTCTGCTGCTGGTCGGCGCGTTCGCGACCGGCCCGACCGTGGTCGAGGTGGTCGGTCCGTTCAACGAGCGCAGCTACGTGGACCTGACGATCGCGATGATGCGACGGTTCGGCCTGCACGTGGCGGTGCACGGCGGCGGGCGGCGGTTCGAGATCGAGCCCGGACAGCGGCCCACCCCGGCGGTGGTGCACCTGCCGCCGGACGTCGGCGCGGCGGCGTTCGGCCTGGCCGCGACCGCCCTGCATCCGTCCGACGTGCTGTTCCGCAACCTGCCGGCGGTCGCCCCCGGCGAACTCGACCATCCGGAGGCCGACCTCTTCGAGAGCCTGCGGGTGATGGGGCTGCCGCTGCTGCGCGACCCGGCGACCGGCTTCCTCCGGGTCCGGCACGACGGGTCCAGGCTCGATCCGGTACGCGTCGACTGCCGCGCCGTGCCGGACATGCTGCCGGTACTCAGCGTGCTCGGCGCGCACGCGCACGGCAGCACCGTACTGGAACACGTCGCGCATGTCCGGCTCAAGGAGTCCGACCGGGTCACGGCGATGCTGCAACTCAACCGGATGGGCGGGCGGCTGCGGCTGGACGGCGACCGGCTGGTCTGCGAGGGCGTCCCCCGGTTGCGCGAGGCGGACCTGTCGTCGTTCAACGACCACCGGGTGCTGATGGCGCTGGCGGTGGCTGCCACCCGGGCCGGCGGGCAGAGCCGGTTGACCTATCCGAACGCGCACCGGATCTCCGATCCGCAGTTCCTCGACCAGATGAACTCGATCGGCCTGAACATGTCGGTGGACCGCTCCCGCGTCATCCGCACCCCGCGCCGGCCCGCCCTGCCCACGCCGGCCCGGCTGGCCGCGACCCCGGTCTCCGAGCTGGTCCGCCGGCACGCCCGGGAGCGCCCGTACGCCGACGCGGTGGTCGAGGTCGAGTCGCCGGGGCGGCCCGGTGGAGTGCTGAGTTGGCGCGACCTCGACCGGCGGGCCGACCAGGCGGCGGCCCTGCTGCTGGAGCTCGGCGTCGCCCCGGGCGACGTGGTCGCCTGGCAACTGCCGAACTGGCCCGAGTTCGTGGTGCTCGCGCTGGCAGCCACCCGGATCGGGGCGGTCTGCTGCCCGCTGATGCCGTTCTTCCGGGAGCGGGAGGTCGAGTCGCTGCTGCGCCGGTCCCGGGCCCGGGTACTGGTGATCTGCGCCGAGTTCCGCGGCCGGGCGTACGTCGCCGAGACCGTGTCGGTGCTGGACCGGCTCGCCCCGCCGGAGGTGGCCCACGTACTCGTGGTCGGCGGCACCGGTCCGCTGCCGGCCCCCACCGGCGGCGTGCGGTGGCAGCGGTTCGCCGAGGCGCTGGCCCGGCAGCGGCCGCACCCCGCGACCCTGGCCGCGAGGGCACCCGCCCCGGACGCCCTCGCGCAACTCCTCTTCACCTCCGGCACCTCCGGAGAGCCGAAGGGCGTGCTGCACCGGATGGCGACGCTGACCCGGGCCGCCGCCATGCAGGCCCGGCACCTCGGACTGACGGCGGAGGACCGGCTCTTCATCCCCTCGCCGCTGGCCCACCAGACCGGCTTCCTCTACGGGATGTGGCTCGGCTTCGTCCTCGGCGCCCCGGCGGTGCTGCAACCGATCTGGGACGGCCCGGCCGCCCTGGCCGCGCTGCACCGCACCGGCGGCACCTTCGTGCAGGCCGCCACCCCGTTCCTGGCCGACCTGGTCGAGGCGGTCGAGGACGGCGGCAAGCCGCCGCCGGCCCTGCGGGTCTTCGTCGCCACCGGCGCCGCCGTGCCGCGCGCGCTCGCCGAGCGGGCCACCCGGACCCTGGAGGCGGCCGTCTGCGGGGCGTGGGGCTCCACCGAGTCCTGCCTCGGCTCGCTCTCCGCGCCCACCGACGAACCCGCCCGGGCCTGGGGTACCGACGGCCGGGCGCTGCGCGGGGTCCGGCTGCGGGTGACCGACGACCACGGCAACGTGCTGGCGGCCGGGGCGGAGGGCAACTTCGAGGTGACCAGCAACTGCCTCTTCGCCGGCTACCTGGACCATCCGGAGTGGACGGCGGCGGCGCTCACCCCGGACGGCTGGTACCGCAGCGGCGACCTGGCGGTGATCGACGAGGCGGGCTTCGTCCGGATCACCGGCCGGGTGAAGGACGTGATCAACCGGGGTGGCGAGAAGATCCCGGTGGCCGAGGTCGAGCAGTTGCTGCACGGCCACCCCGCCGTCCGCGAGGTCGCGATCGTCGCGATGCCGGACCGGCGGCTCGGCGAGCGGGCCTGCGCCTTCGTCGTACCGAGGCAGCCGGTCACCTTCGCCGAGCTTCGGCAGTTCCTGGACGAGCACCGGGTGGCCAAGCAGTACTGGCCGGAACGGCTGGAGACCGTGCCCGAACTGCCCCGCAACGTGGTGGGGAAGGTGCAGAAGTTCGTGCTGCGGGAGCGGCTGCGCGACACACCCGGCGAGGAGGAGCAGTGACCGGCAACGACGACCCCTCGTTCGCGACCCTGGTACGCGAGGTCGAGTCCTTCGTACGCGGACCCGGCGAGGAGTACGCGGCGACGATCGAACGTACCCGTGCGGTCCCACCCGAACTCTGGACCGAGCTGCGCGACCGGGGCTACCTCCGGCTGGCCGCCCCCGCCGAGTACGGTGGCGCCGGCCTTTCCTTCAGCCGCTACCTGGAACTGCTCGAACTCTTCTCGATGTCGCACGCCTCGATGCGGATGATCGTGCACGTCTGCAACGGCGTCTGGCGGGCGATGGACCAGTTCGCCACCGACGAGCAGCGCAAGCGGTTCGTGCTGCCGCAGGTAGCCGGGGACCTGCGGGTGGCGTTCACGCTCACCGAGCCGACCGCCGGCACCGGGGCGGACCTGCGCGCCAGCGTGGTCCGGGACGGCGACACCTACCACCTCTCCGGCGAGAAGCACCTGATCACCTTCGGGGCGAGCTGCGACTACTGGCTGCTCTTCGCCCGGCTCGCCGGCACCAGCGGCAAGGACGGCACGGTCGCCCTGATGGTGCCCCGGCAGGTGCCCGGGGTACGGGTCGAGCCGATGCCGGACACCATGGGCGTACGCGGCACCGACCACGCGCACCTGATCTTCGACCGCGCGCCGGTACCGGTGGCGAACCGGCTCGGCGAGGAGGGCGCCGGGCTGGCGGTCGCGCTCGGCGGCTTCCTCACCCCGAGCCGGATCGGGGTCGCGATGACCTGCGTCGGCCTGGCCCGCCGGGCCCAGGAGCTGGCGGTCGCGCACGCCGGCCGGCGGATCACCTTCGGCAAGCCGCTGGCGGCCCGCCAGGCGGTGTCGTTCGCGCTCGCCGAGAACGCCGCCGACATCGAGGCCGCCCGGCAGCTCACCCTGCACGCCGCCCGGCGGTGGGAGGCGGGCCAGCCCGACGCCGGGGCGCTCTCCTCGATGGCGAAGCTGGTCGCGGTGGAGATGCTGACCCGGGTCACCGACAAGGCGCTCCAGGTGCACGGCGGCATCGGCTACTGGGAGAGCAGCCCGATCGAGCGCGTCTACCGGGACGCCCGCGCCCAGCGGTTCGAAGAGGGCACCAACGAGATCCAGAAGACCGTGATCGCCCGAGAGATCCTGGGAGGGATCCGGTGACCAGCTATCAGGGTACGACCGCGTTGATCACCGGCAGCTCGCGCGGCATCGGGCGGGCGCTGGCGCTGACCCTGGCCCGGGGCGGCGGCACGGTGGTGGTCAACTACAAGAAGAACGCGGAGCTGGCGGAGCAGACCCGCAAGGAGATCACCCAGCTCGGCGGTACGGCGCTCACCGTCGCCGCCGACGTCGAGCAGCCCGAGGAGGTCGACCGGCTCTTCGCGGCGGTGGAGGCGGAGTTCGGCCGGCTCGACTTCTTCGTCTGCAACGCGGCGGCCAGCTCCTTCAAGAACATCCTCGACCTGAAGCAGCACCACCTCGACCGCTCCTACGCGATGAACACCCGCTCCTTCGTGCTCGGCGCCCAGCATGCGGTACGGCTGATGCGCGACGGCGGGCGGATCGTGGCGCTCTCCAGCTACGGCAGCATCCGCGCCTATCCCACGTACGCGAACCTCGGCGCCGCCAAGGCCGCCATCGAGGCGTGGGTCCGCTACATGGCCGTCGAGTTCGCCGGTCGGGGCATCAACGTCAACGCGGTGAACGGCGGCATCATCGAGACCGAGTCCTCCGAGTACTTCTACAACGTCCCCGGGATGGCACCGCTGTCCACCGTGCTGCCCCGGATCCCGAAGGGCCGGATGGGCAGCCCCCAGGAGGTCGCCGGCGTCGTCGCGTTCCTGCTCTCACCGGCGGCCGAGTACGTCACCGGGCAGACACTGGTGGTCGATGGCGGCCTGTCGATCGTCGCCCCGCCGTTCACCCAGGACCTGAGCGCCCCGCTGAACCTTTCTCAACCTGAACAGCGCGGCGTGCCCGTGCCGACTTCCGCCTGCGGCCAGGACGGACCGCAAGGGGAGGTTGAAAAAGGTTCACTCACATGACCTTCCTGGACAACGTCTTCCGGGCCGGCCGGATCGGAGCGCTGGTGCTGCCGCACCGGGTGGTGATGGGCGCCATGCACCTCGGCTGGGAGACCCGGGACGACGGGGGAGCGGCGCTGGCCGCGTTCTATCTGGCCCGGGTCCGGGGCGGTGCCGGGCTGATGGTCACCGGCGGTGCGGCGGTGAGCCCGGCCGGTGCCGGCGGCGCCGGGTACGGCGTGCTGACCGACCCGGCGTTCCGGCACCGGCTGCGCCGGGTCGCCACCGAGGTGGCCGAGGCCGGTGGCCTGCTCGCCCTGCAACTCTTCCACGCCGGCCGGTACGCCAAGCCGGGCCGGGCCGGCCCCCGGCCGGTCGCGCCGTCCGCGGTGTTCAGCCCGTTCTCCCGGCAGCTTCCGGAGGCGCTGCCGGGCACCGAGGTGGAGCGCACCGTCCGGGACTTCGCCCGGGGCGCCGTGAAGGCCCGCGAGCTCGGCTTCGCCGCGGTGGAGATCATGGGCTCCGAGGGGTACCTCGTCGACCAGTTCCTCTCCCCGCTGACCAACCAGCGCGACGACGAGTGGGGCGGCGACCCGGTGCGTCGGATGCGGTTCGGCGTCGCCGTGGTCCGGGCCGTCCGGGAGGCGGTCGGTCCCGACTTTCCGGTGGTCATGCGGATGACCGGGGACGACCTGATGGCCGGCGGTACCGACCGGGAGACCGTACTCCGGTTCGCCCGCGCCCTCGCCGACGCCGGGGCCGACGCGCTGAACGTCGGGGTCGGCTGGCACGAGTCGCCGACCCCGACCGTGCAGGCGATGGTGCCGCCGGCGCACTGGGTACCGGTCGCCACGGCCATCAAGGCGGCGGTCGGCGCGCTACCGGTGATGGCGAGCAACCGGATCGCCCGGCTGGCCCAGGCCGATGCGGTGCTGGCCGGTACCGCCGTGGAGTTCGTCTCGATGGCCCGGCCGTTCCTCGCCGATCCGGCACTGGTCGACCGGAGCCGTCGGGGCCTGCCGGTCAACGTCTGCGTCGCCTGCAACCAGGCCTGCATCGACCGCTCCCTGGTCGACAGCCCGGTCTCCTGCATGGTCAACCCGGCCGTCGGGCGCGAGCCCGTGCCGGCGGCGGCGGAACACGGCGGGCGGCCCGGCACGGTCGCGGTGCTCGGCGCCGGCCCGGCCGGGCTGACCGCCGCCCACCGGCTGGCGCTGGCCGGGCACCGGGTAACGGTCTACGAGGCGGACCGGGACGTCGGCGGCCAGTTCCGGCTGGCCTGCCGGGTGCCGGGCAAGGCCGACTACGCGGACGCGATCGGCTACCTGGTCGCGGAGCTGACCCGGCTCGGCGGCGACATCCGCACCGGCCGGCCGGTCACCGCCGCCGACCACGGGCTGCTCAGCCGCTACGACGGGATCGTGCTGGCCACCGGGGTACTGCCGAGACCGGTACCGATCCCCGGTGCCGACCTGCCACACGTGCGCGACTACGCCTCGGCGTTCTCTGCCGGGGCGCTGGCGGAGCGGGTGGTCGTAATCGGCGGCGGCGGCGTCGCGGTCGACCTGGCCCACCTGGCCAGCCATCCCGCCCCGGACCGTCCGGCCCGGCAGGTGACGGTCCTGCACCGGGGTGACCGGCTCGGACCCCGGCTGGGCCGGTCGACCCGCTGGGCGATCCTCGCGGCCCTGCGCGACCAGGGGGTGCGGATCGTGCCGCGAGTCCGGGACCTGCGGATCGACGCCGACGGCGTGCACCTGGTCGACGCCGAGGGGACGCCCCGGACGGTACCTGCCGACACGGTGGTGATCGCCGCGGGCCAGCTCCGCAACGACGTTCTGACGGCGACGGTACGCCGCACCGGGGTCTGGTACCGGGTCGTCGGCGGCGCCCGGGACACCTCGGGGCTGGACGCCGTCCGGGCGTTCGACGAGGGCTACGCCGCCGCGCACGCGTTCTCCCGGGTCCGCGCACGAGACCGGGTCGAGGAGCAGGTATGACCAGTTCGGAGCGGAAATCCGCGCTCGGGGTGCTCCGGCGGGTCGCTGCTGACCGCTGGCGGATCCTGCGGCTGCTGCCCCGGGCCGGGTGGCCGGCGGTGACCGTCGCGATACTCAACAACCTGCTGCTGGCCGCCGCACCCGTGCTGTTCGTCGTCGAGACGAGCCTGCTGGTCGGCCGGCTGCCCGCCGCGGTCCGCGACGGGGTGGACTCGGCCGCCTTCGACCGGCTGGTGACCGCGTTCGTGGTAGCGGCCGGGGCGCTGTGCGCGCAGCAGGTGCTGGCGCAGCTCCAGGTCGCGACCGGGCTGCTGGTGCAGCGCCGGATCGACGGCGAGGTCGCGGACCAGCTGATGGACGCCGCGCTGAACAGCGTCAGCATGGCGCCGCTGGAGGACCAGGCCCGGCTCGACCAGCTCACCGAGGCGTCCCGCGAGGTCGAGCACGGCATCCAGAGCCCCGGAGCGGCCTGCGCCGGGATGCTGGCCCTGGTCGCCCGCTACGGGCAACTGGCCGGGTACGCGGCCGTGGTCGGCGCCGTCTTCTCCTGGCCGGCCGGGATCGGGCTGCTCGTCGCCGTCCTGGTGTTCCGGCACGGCCAACGCGGCGGCCTGCGCAAGTACGCGGCGATATACGGCTCGATCGTGCCCCGGGTACGGAAGCTCAGCTACTTCCGTGGCGTCGCCACCGGCCTGCCGGCGGCCAAGGAGATCCGGATCTTCGGCCTGCTGCCCTGGCTGCGCGACCAGTACCGGTCGGCGTACCTGGACTGGATGCGTCCGGTCTGGGCGGAGCGGCGCCGGGTCTACCTCAAGCCCTACTTCGGGTACACCGCGCTCGGGCTGCTGGTCGTGGTCGCGCTGCTCGCCGCGCTGGGCCGCAGCGGGGCGACCGGGCAGGTCGACCTCACCCAACTGGCACTGGTCGTCCAGGCCACCCTGGCGGCGATCCAGTTGGGTGACTTCTATCCGGAAGCCGACGTGCAGACCCAGTTCGGCATGAACGCCTACCGGGCGGTGCGGGACTTCGACGCCGGGATGCGCGCCTCGGCCGACCCGACCACGGCCACCGGACCGCCCGGTGCCGCCGCACCGGCTACGGCTGCCGGACCGACCGGCACCACCCCGGCGCTCGCGGCCCGGCCCGGCACCGAACCGGCCGTCCCGGCGGCGATCAGCTTCGAGTCGGTGTCGTTCCGCTATCCGCACCGGGCCACCCCGGTCTTCACCGGCCTGGAGCTGACCCTGCGCCCCGGGGCCTGCACCGCGATCGTCGGGCTCAACGGTGCCGGCAAGACGACCCTGGTCAAGCTGCTGACCCGGCTGGCGATCCCGGACTCGGGCCGGATCACGGTCGGCGGGCGCCCGATCGACGATATCCCGACGGCCCGCTGGCGGCGGAGCCTCGCCGTCATCTTCCAGGACTACCTGCGCCACCAGAGCAGCGCGGCGGACAACATCGCGCTCGGCGCCGTCGAGTACGCCGGGGACCGGGCCGGCATCCGGGCCGCCGCCGAGGCCGCCGGCATCCTCGACGCGCTCGACGCACTTCCGCTGGGCCTGGAAACGCCACTGAGCAGCCAGTTGCGCGACGGGGTGGAGCTCTCCGGCGGCCAGTGGCAGCGGCTGGCCATCGCCCGCGCGCTGTTCGCCGTCCGGCACGGTGCCTCGGTGATCGTGCTCGACGAACCGACGGCGAGCCTGGACGCCCGGGCCGAGGCACGCTTCTTCGACGAGGTGGTCGCCGCCACGGCCGGGGTGACGAAGGTGCTGATCTCGCACCGGTTCGGCACCGTCCGCCGGGCGGACCACATCGTCGTACTCGCGCAGGGGCGGGTCGCCGAGGAGGGTACGCACGAGGAACTGCTGCGCCGGGGCGGCCGGTACGCCCGGCTCTTCGCACTCCAGGCGGCACGGTTCCGCGACGGGCCCGGCCGTACCCCGGTGGGTACCGCCGGAGAGCGGGGGGTCGGATGAGTCGAGGACTGCCCTCGGCCGCCTGGACCCTGTGGCGGACGTCGCTGCGGCAGGACCGGCGCAAGGCGGTCACCGCGCTGGCCCTGGTGGTTGCCGGTGCGGCGGCCTGGCCGCTGGTGGCGGTGCTGCTGCGTACCCTCTTCGACGCCGCGAGCGCCGGGCGCCCGCTGGCGGCGAGCCTGGCCGGGATCGGCGTGGCCGTGCTGCTGATCGCGGGGCTCACCCTCGGGCACTTCGCGCACATCGCCTACTTCGAACTCTCCGAACTGGACGTGCTGCACCTGCACCAGGAGCTGATGGCGGCCACCAACGGGTCGTCCGGGATGGCGCACCACGAGCGGCCCGAACTCGCCGACAAGGTCGCGGTGCTGGAGCAGGACATCGAGCAGTTGCGGGTCGGTCTCCAGGCGGTGCTGACCGGGGTCGGGCTGGCCGTCGCCATGGCGCTGACCACGGCGGTACTCGGCTCGCTGCACCCGCTGCTGCTGCTCCTGCCGCTGGTCGCCGTACCGCCGCTGCTGGCCGGCAGGTGGGCGGAGCGGATGGTGGACCGGAGCCGTGAGGCCACCGCCGAGACCACCCGGCGGGCGCTCGGGCTGTTCCGGCTGGCCACCTCCGCCGCCGCCGGCAAGGAGCTGCGGGTCTTCGGCCTGGCCGACGAGGTACGGCACCGGCACCGTGGACTGTGGCAGGACGCCACCGGGCGGCTGTGCCGCAGCCAGACCGTGGCGAGCCTGGTCCGGATGCTCGGCCAGTCGGCGTTCGCGGCCGGCTACATCGCCGCGGTACTGGTGATCCTGCGCGACGCGGTCGCCGGCCGCCGCAGCGCCGGTGACGTCATCCTGGTGATCGCGATCGCCGCCCAGGTCAACCAGCAGGTGGCCGCGGCGGTCGGGGTGTTGCAGGACCTCCAGCGGCTGCGCAGCGTCTACCACCGGTTCGACGAGGTGCACGAGCTGGTCCGGGCCGACGAGCCGGCTCCCGCCCGGTCGCCCGGCACCCTCGCCCCGGCGCCGGACCGGCTGCGCGACGGCATCCGGCTGGTCGGCGTCGCCCTGCGGTATCCGAGTGCGTGCCGGACCGTGCTCGCCGACCTCGACCTGCACCTGCCGGCCGGCAGCACGGTCGCCGTGGTCGGCGAGAACGGCGCCGGCAAGACCAGCCTGGTCAAGCTGATCTGCGGTCTGCTCCGGCCGACCGCCGGCCGGATCCTGGTGGACGGCGTCGACCTGGCCGAGCTGTCGGCGCCGCACTGGCGCGAGCGGATCGCGGCCGGCTTCCAGGACTTCGTACGGTTCGAGCTGCCGGCCCGGCGCACCGTCGGTCTCGGCGACCTGCCCCGGCTCGACGACGAGGCGGCGGTGCGTACCGCGCTGGACCGGGCCGGCGCCGGCGACCTCCCCGGAGCGCTGGAGGCGGGCCTGGACACCCCGCTCGGCAAGAGCTATGCCGACGGCGTCGAACTCTCCGGCGGCCAGTGGCAGAAGCTCGCCCTCGGCCGGGCGCTGATCCGGGACGATCCGCTGCTGGTGGTGCTCGACGAGCCGAGCGCGGCGCTGGACGCCGAGGCCGAACACGCGCTGTTCGAACGCTACCGGCAGCAGGCCGCCCGGGTCGGCCGGCGTACCGGTGCGGTCAGCGTCTTCGTGTCGCACCGCTTCTCCACCGTCCGGCTCGCGGACCTGATCGTGGTACTCGCCGACGGCCGCGTCGAGGAGGTCGGCAGCCACGCCGAACTCGTCGGCGCCGGCGGCCGGTACGCGGAGATGTTCGACCTGCAGGCCAAGGCGTACCGATGAGCAGGGCGGCGGGATCCTGCGCGACCCAGGTAGGGAGGAGATCGCAGTGACCAGTGCGACGTACACCGGGGAGTTCGACCCGTTCTCCCCGGAAGCCATGGACGACCCGTACCCGGCGTACGCCGAACTCCTCCGGCACGAGGAGCCGCTGTACCTGGAGCAGCGGGACATGTGGCTGGTGATCCGCTACGACCACGTCCGCGCGGCGGCGAAGGACCACCCGGGCCTCTCCTCGGCCGAGGGGATCGCCTACCACCGTTCGGCGCTGCCGGTGCTCTTCGGCATCGACCAGCCGGACCACACCCGGCTGCGCGGGCTGATCAGGCACGCCTTCTCGCCCCGCGGTGTGCAGGTCTGGCGCACCTTCATCGAGCGGGCCTGCGCCGAGCTGCTCGACGAGGCACTGGCGATGGGCGACGTCGACATCGTGCAGCAGGCGATGATCCCGCTGCCGGTACGGGTCATCACCACCATCGTGGGGGTACCGGGCGACGACCTCACGACCCTCAAGCTCACCGCCGGGGTGCTGGAGAGCTTCATCCCGAACGCCCGGGTCGGGCCGCCCGCCGAACTCGAGCCCGACGACCCCGCCGAGTCGGCACTCCGGCTCAAGGCCGCCAAGCAGACGCTCTCCGCCGTCGCCGGCCTCACCGGCTTCCTGCGTGGCGTCCTCGAACAGCGGCGCGCCCAGGCGCCCCGGGGCGACCTGGTGTCGAAGCTCTTCGCGGTGGAGCAGGACCGGGTGAGCGAGGACGAGATCCTCTGGCTCTGCCTGACTCTCCTGGTCGGCGGCCAGGAGACGATGACGCACTTCCTGGGCAGCATGGTGGATGCCCTGCTGCACCACCCCGACCAGTTCCGGATGGTGCGCGAGCGGCCCGAGCTGATCCCGGCGACGATCGAGGAGACCGCCCGGTTCTATCCGGCGGTCCAGAACGTCTTCCGGACCGCCACCACCGACGTGGTGGTCGGCAACACCCGGATCCCGAAGGACGCCCGGGTGGAGCTGTCGTTCGCGGCGGCGAACCGGGACCCGCGCCGCTTCCCGGACCCCAACCGGTACCGGATCGACCGGGTCACCGACGGCCACCTCGGGTTCGGCGCCGGCATCCACACCTGCGTCGGCGCGCACCTGGCCCGGCTCCAGGCGGCGACGTTCCTGCGCCTGCTCATCGAGCGCACCGACGACATCGAACTGATCGGCGAGCTGGTCAAGGTGCAGAGTCCGGCGTTCCGGGGGCTCGACCACCTGCCGTTGCGGCTGACCCCGAAGTCCGGCACCGGAGCGCCGGCCGGTGCGGACAGCCGAGCCGGAACGTCCCGAGCGGGAGAATCCGAGTGACTGACGTGACCGGGACCGGCCGGGCCGGTACCGCGACCGGGCCGGACTCCGTCCGTCTGGAGTTCGCCGCGGGCGAGCCGGCCACCGCGCCGTTGACCTGGGCCCAGCGGGTGATGTGGGGACCGATCCAGTGGTTCGGCAAGGAGGCGAGCCAGTTCAACCTCACCGGTACGCTGGTGCTCGCCGCGCCGGCCGACCAGGCCCGGGTGCTGGCAGCCCTGCGTACCCTGGTCGAGCGTCACCAGGCGTTGCGGAGCCACTACGTCGACGCCTCGGACGGGCCCCGGCAGCGGGTCGCGGCCGAGGGCTGCCTCGGCATCACCGTGGCCGGCGACAGGTCCGACCCGGCCCGGGTCCTCGACGAGCTGACCGCGCGGCTGTCCGAGGCCGCCTTCGACCACGAGGTCGAGTGGCCGCTCCGGCTCGGCTGGACCGTCGACCGGGCCGGCCGGGTGACCGGGATCGCGCTGGCCGGATCGCATCTGGCCCTCGACGGCTGGGCGTTCACCACCCTGGTCGACCTGCTGCGCGAACAGTTCGCCGACGAGCCGGGAGAGCTGCACCCCGGCGCGGGTGCGGGTGCGGCCGAGTCCGCGGACGACCGGTGGCCGAACCCGGTTGCCCTGCCCGACCGCTCCCGCTCCGGCCCCGGCCACGTCGGCGAAGGGGCCGGGGCGGCGCCGACCGGCGCGCCGGCCGGACCGACCGCTGCCGGCTTCCAGCCGGTCGAGCAGGCCGTCCTGCAGTCCTCACCCGAGGGCGAACGGCAGGGCCGACTCGCGTTGCGGCACTGGGAAGACGCCCTGTCGGCGTCGCCGGCCTCGATGTTCGACCTGCCCCGGGCGGAGACCGGCGACCACCCCATCGAGCGGCACCTGCTGGACTCCGTCGCGGCCGCCGAGGCGGCGTCCTGGCTCGCGGCGCGCACCCGGACGTCCTTCTCCAGCGTGTTGCTCGGGCTGACCGCGATGATCCTGACCGCGTACAACGGCCACCACACCTGCGTACTCAAGCTGATCGCCGGCAACCGGCTCGACCGGCGCAGCCGCGAGCTGATCGCGATCAACGCCCAGGACGCCTTCCTGGCGTTCCCGGTGCCGGAGACCGATCTGCTCGACACCGTCCGGCAGGTGCACCGTCCCGCCTTCGACGCCTACCGCCGCGCCCAGTACGACCCGGTCGCGCTGGACGCCCTGCTCGCGGAGACCGGCCGGCGGCGGGGGGTCGGCTTCGACCTGTCGGCGTACTTCAACAACGGGCACCGGGGCAACGACTGGCCGCCGGCCAGCCCGGACCTTCCGGCGGTGCGGCTCGACCGGCTCCGCCGGGAGTCCCGGTACACCCGGCTCGACCCGCTGTCCAAACACGACATGAAGTTCATGGTCGCCGCCAGCAACCCCGGCGGCGGGGTGTGCCGGCTCGGGCTGCTGGTCGACACGGCGTACCTGCCGGGGGTGCTCGGCGAGGTGATCGTGCGGGGGATCGAGACGTTGCTCTGCGACGCGGTCACCGGTGAGGTCCGGTCCGCCGACATCGCCGCCAGGGTCGGCATGACGCCCGCCCGGCGCGGCCCGGACTGGGTGCGTACCCCGGACGGCTGGGTCCGCCCCGACGACGTCGCGGAGCTGGTACGCGAGGCCGCCGGCGGCGCCACGACCGGGGTGTTCGCACCGGTCCGGGTCGATCCCCGGGGCACCCGGGAGCTGACCGCGTACGTCGCCGCCGGATGGATCTCGCCCGAGGAACTGCACCGGCGGGTACTCGATGCGCTGCCCGGCCGGCCCGGCCTGGTGGCGCCGGCCGAGTACGTGATCTGCGAGCCGGTCCGCCGGATCGGCGCCGGCTTCGACGCGTGGCGGGACGCCACCGTCGTCGCCACCGGATCCGGGCGGCCCGGGTGAGCGGACGGGGCTCGAAATCATTATCGTGGGTCGATCTCAGGTGCACCTGTGGCGACCGGTAGTGTGCGCTGAGTAGTTGGAGGGATGTCGGTGGGGAACGGGAGTTCTCGCGGGATGATCGGGGACGGCGTCGTCATCACCGGCATCGGCGCGGTCACGCCGCTCGGCCTCGACCGGGACAGCACCTGGCAGGGCCTGCTCGCCGGTAAGTCGGGCGTCGGCCCGATCACCGCGTTCGACGCGGGCGACCTGGCCACCCGGATCGCCGCCGAGGTGCGCGGCTTCGTACCGGAAGAGCACTTCACCGCCAAGCGGATGCGCCGGATGGCGCGGTTCAGCCAGTTCGCGGTGGTCGCCGCCCGGGAGGCGGTCGCCGACGCCGCGCTCACCATCGACCCGGACCTGGCCGAGCGGGTCGGCGTGGTGGTCAACGCCGCGGTCGCCGGCTTCGACACGGTCGAGGCGGCCACCCGCAGGCTGACCGGGCCGGATCCGGCCGCGCCCGGCGCCCACTTCGTGCCGGCCTCGCTGACCAACATGCCGGCCTGCGAGGTCGCCATCGACCTCGGCGCGCACGGCCCGGTCAACGCCAGCGCGCTGGCCTGCGCCAGCGGCACCTACGCGCTGCTCGACGCCGCCCGGCTGATCCGGGCCGGCGAGGCCGACGTGGTCGTCTGCGGTGGCACCGACGCGGCGATCACGCCGGTGATGTTCGCCGGCCTGGTCAGCATGGGAGCGATGTCGGAGCGCAACGACGACCCGACCGGCGCCAGCCGGCCGTTCGCCGCCGACCGGGACGGGTTCGTCTTCGGCGAGGGCGCGGTCGTGATGGTCCTGGAGTCGGCCGCACACGCCCGGCGGCGCGGCGCGACCTGGTACGCCGCCGTCGCGGGCGGGGCGCTGACCTCCGACGCCTTCCACGTCAGCGCGCCCCGGCCGGGCGGGGTGCACGCCGCCGCGGCGATCCGGCAGGCCCTCCGGCGCTCCGGGGTACGCCCCGAGGCCGTCGACTACATCTGCGCACACGGCACCTCCACCAAGGCCAACGACCTTACCGAGACCGTCGCGATCCGCTCGGTGCTGGGCGAGGCCGCCGACCGGGTCACGGTCAGCGCTCCGAAGTCGATGCTCGGCCACCTGATCGGGGCCGCCGGTGCGCTCGGCGCGATGGTCTGCGCCATGGCGATCCGGGAGCGGGTCGTGCCGCCGACCATCAACCTCTACCAGCCGGATCCGGAGTGCGATCTGGACTACGTGCCGCACCAGGCCAGGGAGATGCCGGTGCGGACCGCACTGACCAACGCGTTCGGCTTCGGCGGGCAGAATTGCGTCGCCGTGTTCACCGATGCACCGTCGCCGGGAGATTGCGAATGACTATTCAGTTTCCGTTGACCCGCACCGACCACCCGACTCCGGAGCAGACCCGGGAGGAGATCCTCGCCGATCCCGGGTTCGGCCGGCACTTCACCGACCACATGGCGACGGCCGTCTGGACCCCGGACGCCGGATGGCACGACCACCGGGTGAGGGCGCTGGCGCCGTTCACCCTGCACCCCGGCTCGGCGGTACTGCACTATGCGCAGGAGATCCTCGAAGGACTGAAGGCGTTCCGGCACGCCGACGGCAGCGTGTGGCTGTTCCGGCCGGCGCTCAACGCCCGCCGGTTCGCCGCGTCGGCCCGCCGGATGATGCTGCCCGAGATGGACGAGGAGACCTTCGTCGAGAGCGTCGCCGCGCTGGTCCGCGCCGACGACGCCTGGGTGCCGGTGTACGGCGGCGAGCAGTGCCTCTACCTCCGGCCGTTCATGTTCGCCTCGGAGGCGTTCCTCGGGGTACGCCCGGCGAAGCACGTCAGCTACTGCGTGCTGGCCTGCCCGGCCGGGCCGTACTTCCCGAACGGTCTCACCGGGGTGACGCTCTGGATCAGCACCCGGTACAGCCGGGCGTCGATCGGCGGCACCGGCGCGGCGAAGTGCGGCGGCAACTACGGTGCCAGCCTGGCCCCCCAGTTCGAGGCGCTGGAGCACGGCTGCGACCAGGTGCTCTACCTGGGCGGGGAGAACCGGCGCAACATCGACGAGTCGGGCACCATGAACGTCTTCTTCGTGACCCGGGACCAGCAACTCGTCACCCCGACCCTCGGCACCATCCTGGACGGCGTGACCCGGGACAGCGTGCTCAGGCTGGCCGCCGAACACGGGCTCACGCCGGTCGAGCGCTCGATCGACATGGACGAACTGCGCGACGGGCTGGCCGGCGGATCGATCACCGAGGCGTTCGCCGCCGGTACCGCCGCGGTGATCACCCCGATCGTCGGGCTCAAGAGCGAGGAGTTTTCCAGCACGGTCGGCGACGGCAAGCCGGGCACGTACACCCAGCAGTTCCGCGAGCACCTGCTGGACATCCAGTACGGCCGGACCGTCGACACCGCCGGCTGGATGTACCGGGTGAACTAGTGAGCGCACCCGTCGCCGTCGTCGGGATGGCCGTCCGCGCGCCGGCCGGGGTGAGCAGCCTCGAAGCGTACTGGTCGGCCGTCGTGCACGCCCGTGACCTCACCAGCGAGCTCCCCGCCGACCGGCGCGGTGCGTTCGGGGCGCAGTGGGACGGCATGGTGACCCGAGGCGGCTACCTGGACGCCCCGTTCGACTTCGACCCGAAGTTCTTCGGCATCTCGCCGAAGGAGGCCCGGGTGATCGACCCGCAGCACCGGCTCCTGCTGGAGGTGGTGTGGGAGGCGTTCGAAGATGCCGCGATCCCGGTCGCCGAGGTGGCGGCGGGCACCGGCGTCTTCGTCGGGATCACCGGCCGGGACTACCGGCAGTGGCTTTCCGGGGAGCCGAACCCGTACTCGACGATCGGCAACGGGCACAGCTTCGCCGCCGGCCGGATCGCGTACACCCTCGGGTTGCAGGGGCCGGTGTTCGCGCTGGACACCGCCTGCTCGTCGTCGCTGGTGTCGGTGCACCAGGCCTGCCGGGCGCTGGCGGCGGGTGACTGCGACACCGCGGTCGCGGGAGGGGTCAACCTGATCCTGGCGCCCAGTACCACCCGCTGGGTGAACCAGACCGGCGCGCTGTCGCCGGACGGCCGCTCGCGCCCGTTCGACGCCGCCGCCAACGGGTTC
The DNA here is from genome assembly GCF_033446045.1 of Plantactinospora sp. KLBMP9567. Taxonomy (NCBI): domain Bacteria; kingdom Bacillati; phylum Actinomycetota; class Actinomycetes; order Micromonosporales; family Micromonosporaceae; genus Plantactinospora; species Plantactinospora sp. KLBMP9567. The sequence goes on from NZ_JAWQRR010000022.1 coordinate 24,171, forward strand.
GTCCGGGGCGAGGGGTGCGGCATGCTGGTGCTGAAGCGGCTGGCCGACGCCCGCCGGGACCGGGACCGGGTCCTCGCGGTGCTGCGCGGCACCGGGATCAACCACGACGGTCGGACGCCGGCCTTCACCGCGCCGAACATGTCGGCGCAGGCGAAACTCATCGACTCGGTGCTGGCCGCCGCCGGGATCTCCGGGCAGGAGATCGGTTTCCACGAGGCGCACGGCACCGGGACCCCGCTCGGCGACCCGGTCGAGATGGCCGCGATCGTCGCCGCGCTGGGCCGCCGCGCCGACCGGCCGCTCTACGTGGCCTCGGTGAAGGGCAACGTCGGGCACACCGAGGCGGCGGCCGGGGTGCTCGGGCTGGTGAAGGCGATCCTCTGCCTGGTCCGGCGCACCATCGCGCCACAGGCGAACTACCGGACGCTGAACCCCCGGATCGACCTCTCCGGGACCGGTATCACCATCCCGGTCCAACCGGTGCCCTGGGAAGGCCGGCTCGGCGACTGCGCCTCGACCAGCTCGTACGGGATGAGCGGCACCAACGCGTACGCGGTGCTCTCCCCGGCCCCGCCGGTCGACCCGGCGGTGGAGCTGCCGGCGGCACCCGGGTTCCTGGTCTCGGCCGCCACCCCGGGCGCGCTGGCCGCGCTGGCCCGCCGTTACGCCGAGCACCTGGGCACGCTGCCCGACCGCGACTATCCCGCCTTCGCCGGCACCGCCACCGCCGGACGTACCCGGCTGAAGCACGCGGTCTGGGTACGCGCCGCCGAGCCGCGCGACGCGGTGCCGGCGCTGACCGCGCTCGCCGCCGGCTCGGCGCACCCGGCCGTCCGCCCGCTCGACCCCGACGAGCCGGTGCCGATCCCGCCGGGCCGCGCGGTCGTCTCCCTACCGGGCTATCCGTGGCAGCGCGGCAACTATCTGGCCACCGTCTCGGCGTGACCGTCGGCCAGCGCGACCCGGGTGGCCCGGGAGGGGAGCGCGAAGTGCAGCGTCGAGACCGCGACCAGGTGCTCGCGACCGTCGCTGACCCGGACGTCCACCACCGCCGAGCGGCTGGCCAGCTTGACCACCTCGGCCGCCACCCGCAGGATGCCGGGCTCGGCCGGTTCGAGGAAGCTGACGCTGCTGTGCGCGAGCGCCATCGCGGGTGTCGGGCCGACCAGGACGTTGACCGCGACGAACCCGGTCAGGTCGATGGCCCAGAACATCGCCGGCCCGGAGATGGCGCCGTCCAGCCGGCGCTCGAGCCCGTCCGGGCCGGCGGCGCAGACCACCCGGGGACCGTCGACGGTCTCGATTCGCAGCCGGTCGGTGCCGGAGATGACGTCGGCGAGCCAGGCGCGCGCCTTGTCGAGCGGCATCACCGCTTGGCTGCGCATAGAGCACACTATATGCGTCGATCAGGTTGCCACCCGGACGACGCGGCGTCGACGCGCCGGTCGCGGCAACCTGGGCATCGACGCTTATGGATTGCGCCGGGGTGTGGCGGAGCGTACCGTGCATCCACGAGCCGGATCATCCAGTAACGAGCCAACGGACTGTGCCCATCCCACCCCCGAGAGCAGGGCAGCGATCGTCGGGGGCCCACGCCGGTGGCCAGCCCGTCCTGCCCCGGTACCGGGGCCCTCAGCCTGAGGTAGGTCATGAAGAGACGACTCGCTGCCTTCGGCGCCGTGCTGCTCGCGGTCGCCAGTTCCGTCCTGATCTCCGTGGGACCGGCGGACGCCGCCGTAGGCCTGCACGTCAGCGGCCGGAACATCGTCGAGGCGAACGGCCAGACGTTCGTCATGCGCGGCGTCAACCATCCGCACGTCTGGTACACCAACCAGACCAGCTCGTTCGCCAACATCAAGGCGCTCGGTGCCAACACCGTGCGCGTCGTACTCGGCAGTGGCAAGCGGTGGGGCCCCTCCACCGACGTCGGCGCCGTGATCTCGCTGTGCAAGCAGAACCGGCTGATCTGCGTCCTGGAGGTGCACGACACCACCGGCTACGGCGAGGAGGCGGCGGCCGCCTCGCTCGACGAGGCGGTCGACTACTGGATCAGCCAGAAGAGCGCACTGGTCGGTCAGGAGAACCACGTCGTCATCAACATCGGCAACGAACCGATCGGCAACACCGACGCCGGGCAGTGGACCGCCGCCACCACCGCGGCCATCGCCAAGATGCGCGCCAACGGCTTCCAGCACCTGCTGATGGTTGACGGACCCAACTGGGGCCAGGACTGGCAGTACGTCATGCGGGACAACGCCCAGACGATCCTGGACGCCGACAGCCAGCGCAACACCGTGCTGTCGATCCACATGTACGCCGTCTTCAACACCGCCGCCAGCATCACCGACTACCTCGACCGCTTCCAGTCCAACGGCTGGCCGCTGGTCATCGGCGAGTTCGGCTGGCGGTTCAACTCCGGCGAGGTGGACCACGAGACGATCCTGTCCGAGGCGAACGCCCGCGGCCTGGGCTATCTCGGCTGGTCGTGGAGCGGCAACACCGACCCGATCCTCGACATGGCCACCAACTTCGACCCGAACCAGCTCACCAGCTGGGGCGAGCGGATCTTCAACGGCGCCGACGGCATCAGGGCGACCGCCCGGCAGGCCACCGTCTACGACAGCGTGACACCGGGCCCGACCACTCCGCCGGTCACCCCCACGACCGGGCCGCCGGTGACCCCCACCGGCACCCCGCCGGGCGGGAGTGGTGGCTGCACCGCCACGTACGCCGTGGCCGGCCAGTGGACCGGTGGCTTTCAGGGCGACGTACGGGTGACCGCCGGTAGTTCGGCCGTCAGCGGTTGGACGGTGACCTGGACCTTCGCCAACGGCCAGCGCGTCTCGCAGGCCTGGAACGCGACCGTGACCAGCAGCGGGTCGAGCGTGACCGCCCGCAACGTGAGCTACAACGGCAGCCTCGCCGCCGGGGCGAGCACGACCTTCGGCTTCCTCGGGTCGTGGACCGGCACCAACAGCGCGCCGACGCTGTCCTGCACCGCGAGCTGAGCCTGCGGGCGGTGCGGCCCGGGTCGGGGCGACCCGGCCCGGCCGTACCGCCCTCGCCGCTCCGACCGGCGAAGCCGGTGACGCCCCGGGACCCTGCCGACCGCCGCCGGGCCCGGGCGCGCCGCCGAGCCGCCCGTACCTACGCCGCCGGCCGGAGCGGAACCCGCTGCCGGCGACCGATGGTCCGCTGCCGGCGACTACCGGTCCGGCTGCTGTCGCCCGCCGGTCACCGCCGGGTAGACCCGGGTCTCGGTCGCCTTGACCGCGGCCCAGAGCGGCTGCCCCGGGGTCAGCCGGAGCTGGGTGGCGGCCGCCGGGGTGATGTCGGCGGCGACCTGGATCGGGCCGGTGAGCTGGATCCGCAGGTTGTCACCGTGGCGTTGGATCGCCGAGATGGTGGCCGGCCAGATGTTGCGGGGGCTGCCGTCGGGGCGGCCGGGGTAGAGGGCGACGGCGGAGGGCGGGAACGCGACGAAGACCTCTCCGTGCGGGTGGTCGGTGGTGGTGAGGGAGAAGTCGTCGCTGATCCGTACCGCGTCCCCGTCGGCCCGGCCGCGATAGAGGTTGAGCCCGACGAGTCGGGCGACGTAGTCGGTGCGGGGTTGCGCGGTGATGGTGGCGGCGTCACCCTCCTGGACGACCCGGCCGTTCTCGACGATCACCAAGCGGTCGGCCAGGACGAGGGCGTCGAGCGGGTCGTGCGTGACCAGCAGGGTGGCGCCGGGATGCGCGGCGAGGTGGCGTTGCAGTTCGGTACGGGTGTCGAGCCGGGTCCGGGCGTCGAGTGCGGCGAGTGGCTCGTCCAGGAGCAGGAGTGCGGGGTCGACGGCGAGGGCGCGGGCCAGGGCGACCCGCTGGGCCTGCCCACCGGAGAGCTGCCGTGGTTTCCGCCGGGCCTGTCCGGCCAGACCCATCCGGTCGAGCCACTCGGCGGCGCGCAGCCGCGCCTGCCGGCGGTCGGCGCCGTGCCGGCGTGGCCCGAAGGCGACATTGTCGAGCGCGGTGAGGTGCGGAAAGAGCAGGTAGTCCTGGAAGACCACGCCGATCGGCCGCCGTTCGGGCGGGGTCCAGCGATTCCGGTCGGGCCGGTCGAGGTCCCGGCCGGCGAGGGTGATGCGTCCGCCGGTGAGCGGCAGCAGGCCGGCGAGCGTCCGGAGCGCGGTGGTCTTGCCGGCACCGTTCGGGCCGAGCAGCGCGACGACCTCGCCGGCGCTGATCCGCAGCGGGAGGTCGAGCCGGAAGGCGCCCCGGTCGGCGACCAGGTGCGCGTCGAGCAGCGGCGCGCCGGCCTCGGCACCGGCCCGGGTCACGGAGACGGCGGTCACGGGCTGGTGATCCAGCGGTCCCGCAGGCTGGCCAGAATGGCCACCGAGACGGCGAGCAGCAGCAGACTCAGCACGATCGCCGCCTCCAGGTCGGTCTCCAGGGCCAGGTAGACGGCGAGCGGCATGGTCTGGGTGCGGCCGGGGAAGTTGCCGGCGAAGGTGATGGTGGCGCCGAACTCGCCGAGCGCCCGCGCCCAGCACAGTACCGCCCCGGCGGCGATGCCCGGCGCCACGAGCGGCAGCGTGACGTGGATGAAGGTGGTCCACCGGCCGGCGCCGAGGGTGGCCGCCGCCTCCTCGTAGCGGGTGTCGGCGCCGCGCAGCGCCCCCTCGACGGCGATGATCAGGAACGGCATCGCGACGAACGCCTCGGCCAGGACCACCCCGGCGGTACTGAACGGCAGAGTGATTCCGAAGGTGCTGTCGAGCCAGCCGCCGAGGAGCCCCCGGCGACCGAAGACGAGCAGCAGGGCGACGCCGCCGACCACCGGCGGCAGGACCAGCGGGACGGTGACCAGCGCGCGTACGACCCGGCGGCCGGGGAACTCGACCCGGGCGAGCAGCCAGGCCAGTGGTACGCCGAACAGCAGGCAGAGCAGGGTGGCGAGGGTGGCGGTCTGTAGGGACAGCCGGAGCGCGGCGAGTACTCCCGGCTCGGTGAGCCGGTGCGGCAGCGTGCTCCATGGTGCGCGTACCAGCAGGCCGATCAGGGGCAGCACCAGGAAGAGCAGGCCCAGCGTGGCGGGGATGAGCAGCGCGGCCGGCACCTGGCCGGTACGCCGTCGTCGCCGGGGCGATCGGCTCCTTCCGGACGGGGTCGCCGCGGGTACGTCGTCGAGGAGGGACACCGGCTACGGCGCCTGGAATCCGGCGGCGGTGAGTACGCCCCGGCCGGCGTCGGAGAGCACGTAGCCGACGAACGCCTGCCCGGCCGCCTTGTTGGGCGCGTCCTTCAGCACCACGATCGGATAGTCGTTGACCGCCCCGGCCGACTCGGGGAACTCGATTCCGTCGACATCGCCTGCGGCGGCCCTGGCGTCGGTCCGGTAGACCAGCGCCGCGTCGACCTCGCCGAGCCGCACCTTCGACAGCGCCGCCTTCACGTCCTGCTCCAGGGTGACCGGCGTGAGCGTCACCCCGGCGGCGGTCAGAGCCTTCTTGGCCGCCGCTCCGCACGGCACCTGCTCGGCGCAGAGTGCCACCTTGGCGCCGGGCCTGGTCAGGTCGGCCAGCCTGCTCACCGCGCCGGGGTTGCCCTTCGGCACGGCGATCACGAGTTGATTCCGCGCGAAGGTGCTCGGGGTGCCGTCGTCGTTACCGGCGTCGGTGACGGTCTTCATGTTGGCCGGCGCGGCGGCGGCGAACACGTCCGCCGGGGCGCCCTGGTTGATCTGGTTGGCCAACGCGGAGCTGCCGGCGAAGCTGAAGGTGACCCGCACGCCCGGGTTGGCGGCCTCGAAGTCCCGGCCGAGCCGGGTGAACGACTCGGTCAGCGACGCCGCCGCGAAGACGGTGACGTTTCCGGTGATCCGGGTGCCGCTGCCGTCCGGCGCCGGGCTTGCGGCGTCGTCGCCGTTGCCGCACCCGGAGAGCCCCAGCACCGCCAACGTGGTGAACGCGGCCAGGGCGGTCCGGGATGGCGCTGCTCTCACGGACTGGTCCTCCCTCGGCTGCCGGCGGTCGTCGCGGGCTTCTCCACCACGACCGTGGTTGACTTGATCACCGCGACCGCCACCGAGCCGACCTGCAGGCCGAGGTCCTCGACGGCTTCCCGGCTCATCAGCGACACCAGCCGGAACGGCCCCGCCTGGATGTCCACCTGGGCCATCACGGTGTCCTTGACCACGGCGGTGACGATGCCCCGCAGCCGGTTGCGCGCCGACGACTCCTCGGTGCGCTCCTCCGGCTCGCCTCCCTGCGCCTGGACGAATCCGGCGAGCGTCGCCCCGTCGATCAGCCGGTGCCCGTAGTCGTCGCGCAGGGCGGGCAGGCGTCCGGCGTCGATCCAGCGGCGTACCGTGTCGACGCTGACGCCGAGCAGTTCTGCGGCCTCACCGATCCGGAACATCGTCACCCGGCCAGGTTACCGATCCGCATCTGCAATGTGAAAGTGGTTGGGCGGTTTGCATCTGCCGCAGTGGGTAGCGGGATGCCCCCAGCACCTGCATGATGGAGCGATGGCTGGCGACGTGCGTCCCGTACCGGCATGGCCCACCCTGACCGGTGAGCAGGCCCGCCGGTGGGCCGAGGTCCTCGGCCATCTTGCCGCCGCCCTTCCGACTGGTGCGGCCACCGTGCTGGTCGACGGCGGTCCGCTCGCGGGCGTCGTCGCCGACCGCCTCGCCGACACGCTCTCCGCCGCCGGCCGCCCCTGCGCCCGGCTCACCGACACGACGCCGCTGGCCGACGAGGACACCTGGTGGGCCGGCCGGAGCCCGGAGACCGTCGCGCTGGCCGACGGGTCTCGCTGGCAGGCCCGCCCACCCACCGGGCGCTGGGACGTGGTCGTCCGGCTGCGCACCCGGCCCGCCCAGCCGGGCGGGCCCGCCGCCGACGGGGAAAGCGGCGACATCGTCGTCGACCTGCGCGATCCGACCTGGCCGGTGATCCGGCAACTCTCCGACCGGCTCGCTCCCGTGCATCGCTGGTACGTCGGTGAGGCCCGTGCCTTCTTCGGCGTCCGCGCCGCCACCTGGGACGCCAAGTTCGGCGACGACCTGCCCGCCTACGCCGCCGCCGTCGCGGAGGCACGACTGCCGGCCGGGGGAGTGGCGGTGGACGTCGGCTGCGGCACCGGTCGCGCGCTGTCCGCGCTCCGGCGCGCGGTCGGGCCCGCCGGGACCGTGATCGGACTCGACCTCACCCCGCAGATGGTGACCGCGGCCGCGACGCGCGGCCGGGACGCGACCGCCGCCCTGCTGATCGGCGACGCCCGGCACCTTCCGCTCGGGGACGCGACCGCCGACGTGATCTTCGCCGCCGGGCTGCTCACCCATCTGCCCGACCCGGTGGCCGGGCTCGGCGAGCTGGCCCGGGTCACCCGCCCCGGCGGTCGCCTGGTGCTCTTCCATCCGTCCGGCCGCGCCGCGCTGGCCGCGCGGCACGGCCGGACCCTGCGCCCCGACGAACCGCTCGCCGAAGACCCGCTCCGCCGGTCGGCCCGGCGCGCCGGATGGCAGCTCAGCAGCTACGACGACGCGGCGCACCGGTTTCTCGCCACCGCCGTCCGCCAGCCGGGCTGATCTCCCTTTGCCCAGTCGACCGGGCCGGTCGCTCAGCCGGCCGCAGCCGGTGTCGCTGCCCCGGGTCGACCTGGGTGAGCGGACGGTCCAGGAGGGCAACCCCCGGGACGGTTACCTACCAGGTGCCGGCCCAGGTCCCCGGCAGCGGCAACGGCCAGGTACGCGTCTTCGTGGTGGACTCCGCTGACCGGGCTCGCCACGACCAGCGCACTGACCGTCACGCCCGGCAGCACCACCATCGCCATCCCGATCGCGCATCTGCGGCCGGGGCCGAGTACCCGACCGGGCGCCCCGCACCCGACGGGACACCGCACCGCCGGTCGGTGCGTCAGCGGGCGACGAGCGCGCGGAGTACCCTGCCGATCTCCTCCGGCGCCTCCTCGGCCATGAAGTGCCCGGCCGAGGTGGTCCGGTGCACCAGGTCCGGGGCCCAGGCCCGCCACAGCGCGGCGGCGTCGTAGCCGAGCGCCGCCCCCCAGTCCTGCTGGACGACCGTGACCGGCATGGCCAGCCGGCGGCCGGCGGCCCGGTCCGCCTCGTCGTGCGTGACGTCGATCCCGGCCGAGGCGCGGTAGTCGGCGACGATGGACGGCACCGCCTCGCGGGACGCCCGGAGATACTCCGCCCGCACCTCCGGCGGGATCGCCCGCGGGTCCCGGGCCCAACCGTCCAGGAAGTAGCCGAAGAAGGCATCCGGACTGGCCGAGATCATCTGCTCCGGCAGGCCCGGCGGCTGGGCCATCAGGTAGAGGTGGAAGGCGACGGCGGCGCGGGCGCCGTGCAGGACGTCCCACATGTCGAGGGTCGGCAGCACGTCGAGCGCGGCGAGGTGCGAGATCGCGTCCGGGTGGTCGAGGCCGGCGCGGACGGCGACCAGGGCGCCCCGGTCGTGGCCGGCGAGCGCGAAGCGCGGGTGGCCGAGTTCCCGGGCCAGGGTGACGACGTCGGCGGCCATGGTCCGCTTGGCGTACGTCCCGTCGTCGCGGACGGCGGGCTTGTCGCTCGCCCCGTAGCCGCGCAGGTCCGGGCAGATCACGGTGTGCTCGGCGGCCAGGTCGGCGGCGACGTGCCGCCACATCAGGTGAGTCTGCGGAAAGCCGTGCAGCAGCACGATCGGGCTGCCCGCACCGCCCACCGCCACCGACAGCGTCACGTCGTCGTCGACCCTGACCCGACGGTAGTCGAAGCCGGAAATGGCAGCAGCCATGGTGTTGTCCTCTCCTGGTCGGTCCTGCCCGGCTGGGCCCGTCCAGCGTGCCGATCGCCGATGAGCAACCGATGAGCGCGATACGTTGGTCGCCTCGGCGCGGAAGGGTGAATCGGTGCAGGTCAGCTTCGGGGTGCTCGGGCCGGTCGTCGTCTGGGACGCCTCCGGAGCGCCGATCGACGTGAAAGGGCCGAAACACCGCGCCGTGCTGGCCCGGCTCGTCGTCGCGCGCGGTCGGGTCGTCCCGGTCGGCCGGCTCGTCGACGCCCTGTGGCCGGAGCCTCCGCCGGGTGCGGTGAGCGCGGTCCGGACGTTCGTGGCGGCGCTGCGGCGCGCGCTGGAGCCGCACCGGCCACCGCGCGAGCCGGCCCGGCTGCTGGTCACCGAGGGACCGGGGTACGCCCTCCGGACCGGGCCGGAGACGGTCGACGCCTGGCGGTTCGAGGAGGCCGTCGGCGCCGGCTCCGCCGGACCACCTCAACCGGCCCTCGACCGCCTCGACCGGGCGCTCGGCTGGTGGCGAGGGCCCGCGTACGCCGGCTTCGACGACGAGTCGTGGGCCCGCCCGGAGCGCGGCCGGCTCGAAGAGCTACGGCTGCACGCGGTCGAGTCGCGGGCCGAGGCGCTGCTGGCGCTCGGCCGGGCCGCCGAGGTGGTGGCGGATCTCGACGCCCACGTGGCCGAGCATCCATGGCGGGAGGAGGCGTGGCGGCTGCTGGCCCTGGCCCTCTACCGCACGGACCGGCAGGGGGATGCGCTGGCCGTGCTGCGCCGGGCCCGCCGTCTCCTCCTCGACCAGCTCGGCGTCGACCCGGGTCCCCGGCTGCGCCGGCTGGAGACCGACATCCTCCGGCAGACCGACCCGGAAGCCGGCCCCGCACCGTGGGCGGCCGACCGGGTCTGGGCGGAGGCCACCGCGGCCTACGACCGGGCGGTGGCGTCCGGCGCCCGGGCCCGGCTGGAGTCCACGGTCGGCCTGCTGCGAAGTCTCGCGGTGGCCGGCGGAGGCGGACTCGAAGCCGCCCGGGAACAGCGTTTCGCGGCCATCGCCGCCGCCGAGCAGCTCGGTGACCCCGAACTCACCGCGCGGGTGATCGGCGGCTACGACGTACCGGCGATCTGGACCCGTTCCGACGACCCGGCGCAGGCGGCCCGGATCGTCGCGGCGGCCGAACGGGCTCTGGCCGCCCTGCACCCGGACGCGTCCGCCGCCACCCGGGCCCGCCTGCTCGCCACGATCGCGGTGGAGTCCCGCGGCACCCGGGCGGCACGCGGGCCCGAGGCGGCCCGGGAGGCGGAGCGGACAGCCCGGCAGTTGGCCGACCCGGCTCTGCTGGCCTTCGCGCTCAACGGGGTGTTCATGCAGAGCTTCCGACGCGCGGGGCTCGCCCCGCAGCGCGACGAGGTCGGCGCGGAACTGGTCGCGCTCGCCACCCGGCACGACCTGCCGACCTTCGAGGTGCTCGGCCACCTGATCCGGCTCCAGGCCCGCAGTGCGCTCGGGGACTTCGCCGCGGCGGACGCGCACGCGGCCGAGGTGGACCGGGTCGCCGAGCGGCACGAACGGCCGCTGGCGGCCGTCTTCACCCGGTGGTACCGGGCGATGCGGCTGGCCGCGACCGGGGCGCCGGCGCAGGAGGCCGAGGCCGGGTACCGGGCCGCGGCGGCACAGCTCGCCGGCGCCGGCATGCCCGGGGTCGAGCGGGGACTGCTGCCGCTGGCCCTGCTCTGCCTGCGGGTCTGGCACGGCCGACCGGCGTCCGCCGCCGAGCACACCGACTGGGGCCCGTACGCGCCCTGGGCCCGACCACTCGTCCTGTTGGCTCGGGACCGTCCGAACGATGCCGCCGTGGCGCTGCGCCGGACCCCGGATCCGCCGCACGACCTGCTCGTCGAGGCGCTCTGGTGCCTCACCGGCCAGGCGGCGATCATGCTGGACGACCGGGCGATGCTGGAGCGTGCCCACGCCGCACTCGCACCGGCGGTGCACGAGCTGGCCGGGGCCGGCAGCGGCATGCTCACCGCCGGCCCGGTCGCCGAGCACCTCGACCGGCTCGGCGCCGCCCTCGGCCGCACCGCCGCCCGGGACCTGTCCGGCTAGCGCGGCCCGCCGGCGCCCACCCCGCGCCGGTCGAACCCGCCCTGCCCGATCCGGCGGTCGCAGGCAGGATCAGGCAAGAGGTAGGGAGGATAGTTCTATCTGCCGGGCAGGTCGGGCTGCTGTAGTGGAATGGTCCACATCTCCGACAGGACGCTTGGGAGCCCAGACATGTCGCTCGATTCCTACCTCACCCTCGGCCGCTCCGGGCTGCGGGTCAGCCCCTTCGCCCTCGGCGCGATGAACTTCGGCGAGGAGGGCGGCTGGGGCAGCTCGGTCGAGGAGTCCGAGAGGATCCTGCAGGCGTACCTCGACCGCGGTGGCAACTTCGTCGACACCGCCAACTTCTACACCAACGGCCACTCCGAGGCGATCCTCGGCGACTTCTTCGCGGCCCGACCGGGCCTGCGCGACCGGGTCGTACTGGCCAGCAAGTTCTTCGGCAACATGTACCCGGGCGACCCGAACGGCGGCGGCGCCGGCCGCAAGGCGATCGTCGCCCAGCTGGAGCAGACGCTGCGGCGGATGAAGACCGACTACCTCGACCTGTACTGGCTGCACAACTGGGACGCGCACACCCCGGTCGAGGAGACCATGCGGACCCTCGACACGTTGGTCACCGCCGGCAAGATCCGCTATGTCGGCTTCTCCAACACTCCCGGCTGGTACACGGCGCAGGCGCACACCATGGCACTGCTGCGCTCCTGGACGCCGGTCATCGCCCTCCAGGTCGAGTACTCGCTGCTGGCCCGTACCGTCGAGGGTGAACTGGTCCCGCTGGCCCGCGACGCCGGGATGGGGCTGACCCCGTGGAGCCCGCTGGCCGGTGGATTCCTCACCGGCAAGTACCGTCGCGGCCTCGCCGAGGTGGCCGACACCCGGCGTGGCCAGATCACCGGCGGCCCCACCGAGGCCCAGTACGTCGTCATCGACGCGCTGACCGCCGTCGCCGCCGAGGTCGAGGCGAGCGAGGCCGCGGTGGCCCTCGCCTGGCTGCGCGCCCGCCCCACGGTCACCGCACCGATCCTCGGACCACGCCGCGTGGCGCACCTCGAGGCCAACCTGGCCGCACTGGACGTCCGGCTCAGCGAGCAGCAGATCGCGGTACTCGACGAGGCGTCGGCGCCGAAGCTGAACTACCCGTACGACCTCAACCGGCAGACCGGCGCGATGCTGCAGTTCGGCGGTGCCACCGTCGACGGCGTCTCCTCGGCCGGCTATCCGCCGCTGCTCCAGGACAGCACCCGGTACTGAGGCGGGGCCCCGCCGGAGCGTTGGCGGCGGAGGCCACCCGGGGCGCCGAGGGGCGCGGCCCGACCCGGCTACAGATACCTGCGCGCTCCGGCGTACTCGTGGGCGTACCGGTGCTCGTCGAGCTTGACGTACTCGACGCCGCTCTCCTCGGTGTCGGTGTTCGTCGGCGCGTCGACCAGGTAGCCGTCACCGGCGTACATGCCGACGTGGTGCACCCGTCCGGTGCCGTTGTTGCGGGCGAAGAAGACGAGGTCGCCGGGGGCGAGCCGGTCCCTGGCGACCGGAGTGCCGGCGTTGGCCTGGTCCTGGGCGTCCCGGGGGATGGTGATGCCGTGCGCGGCGTACACGGAGTGGGTGAGCCCGGAACAGTCGAAGGCGAATCCGGTGGTACCCGCCCACAGGTACGGCAGGCCGAGGAACATCCGGCTGGCCGCCACCAGGTCCGGGCCGGTCGGCCGGGGGATGTCGGCGGACGAGGCGTACACCGAGACGTCCGAGGCGGCCAGCCACTTCGTGCCGTCGCTCGGAGTGGCCACCAGCACCGCCCGGTCGAGCCGGGCCAGCACCGGTAGCCGGGTGTTGTAACTCAACTCCATCGCCCGGCGGGTCCGGCGCGGGTCGTCGTAGAGCCAGGTCGTGGGGGTCTGCACCAATGCGAACGGACGACCGGCGAGGCGCGGGAAGACCGTCGGTTCGGTCAACTGCGCCGTCGGCAGCCAGCCGGGGTAGCCGAGCTCGTGCCGGGGGGTGGGCTGACCGGGTACGACCACCTTCACCCAGTCGTCGGATTCCTCCAGGACCAGCACCCGCTGACCGTAGGTCGCCTGGGTCTCCAGGTCGCCGATGAGCCAGCGCCGCTCGGCGAGGGTCATCCCCGCCGTCCAGGCCCGCAGGTCCACCGGGTTCGTGATGGAGGGCAGGTCGACGGGACGCTGTCGACCGGGCTCCACCCACAGGGTGGCCGCCGAGACGTCGACATAGCCGACGGGTGGCTCGGCGAGGTCTGCCGGGCCGGCGGCGCGGGCGACCGGTGTCGTCGTGAGCAGCGAGCCGAGGACCAGCGGGGTGGCCAGGAGGGTGCGGCGCGGCAGTCGTGTCACGGCGATATCTTCCACCACGACAACCTCGCACGACAAGAACCTACATCGATGCCCCGGGTCCCCGGGTGCCGGACCTGGCTACCGGGCGCCCCGATCGACGGCTACCGCGACCGGGTCGCCCTCCGGGCCGTCGTCGTCTTCGCCGTACTCCTGCGGGCGCCCGCCGCTGTGGCCCTCTTCGCGGCGGCTTTCCTCGGGGTGGCCTTCCCCGCCGTAGCCTTCTTCGCGGTGGCTTTCTTCGCGGTGGCTTTCTTCGCCGGCTTCGCGGTGGCCTTCTTCGCCGGCTTCGTGGTCGCTTTCTTCGCGGTCGCCTTCTTCGCGGTCGCCTTCTTCGCCGGTACCCGCTTCGACGGTGCGGTCCGCGTGGCCGGGGCGGCCTTCTTCGCCGCCTTCGCCGCAGAGACCGCCCGCTTCTCCGGGGTCTTCGCGGCGGTCGCCCCGGTGGCCCGTCGGGTGGCGGTGGCTACCTTCTTCGCCCTCGCGCTGCTCTTCGCCGGGGCCTTCTTCGCGCCGGTGGCCTTGCGGGCCGCGGCGGGCCTGGTGGGGGTGCGCTTGCTGCCGCCTCGACCGTCCGCCGGCCGTCTCCCCTGGGTGACGGTGGATCGGATCGGGCCTGCTCGTCGTGCGTTGGCCACCTCGACTCCTCCTCGTCCGGTACGACCCCGGCGGACCGGTACCGCCGCAACGGCGGATCGTCCGGCGGGTGGGTCCCCGTCCGGAGACGCTGTCTCCCCACCGCGCGAGCCGCTAAACACGCTCCGGCCCGCACCCGGCCCGCACCGGCCGGGTCCGGCGGTCGGGGCAGGCCGGAAAGCGCGGCGCCCGGCCAGGATGTCCCAGCCGGGCGCCTGTCCGAAACACCCGCCGCCGTCGCCGGCCGACCCGCCACGCCCCGACAGGGGCGGCGAGCCGCACCGGATCACCGGACGGCCCGGCTCAGAAGACCGGTACGCCCTCGCGGACCAGCCGCCAGTTCGGCTGGAAGAAGTCGGCCGGGTCGATGCTGCCCTTGGCCTGCGCCCAGTCGATCAGCAGTTGGCGGATCTCCTGCTGCTCGTTGTAGATCTGCGGCTTCACGATGCCGGGGAAGTTGCCGCCCCCGCTGCGCCGGTAGTTGTTCACCGCGATCACGAACTGGTCGGTGTCGGCGACCGCCGCCCCACCGGCCGGATGGGTCAGCCTGGTGATCCGCTGGCCCACCGGGCTGCTGATGTCGATGTCGTAGTCGACTCCGGAGATGGTGTCGTAGTTGTAGTCCGGCACGCTCGGGTCGTTGAGCTGCGCCGGGTCGACCGGCGCGCCTGGGGAGAGCGTGCGGAAGTACTTCGCCGAGTACTCCAGGTAGGCGCGCAGCTCGGCGCCGCTGACCAGTACGGCCTCCAGGGTGTTGTCGTAGATGTAGAGCCCGGCGACGTCCTTGATGCGTACGTCCCCGGCCGGGAAGACCGCTGTCCGGCTGAACGGCGCGGCGATCGACAGCACCGGTAGGTCGGCGTACTCGCCGCCGGCCAGCGCGGTGCTGACCGTGTCGGTCTGCACCCGGTTGATGTAGTCGAGGATCGGGGTGTCCTTGTAGCGGGACTCCGCCGCCGACAGCTCGACCGCCGAGGTGGCGACCACCTGGTTGACGTACGCGACCGTCTTGCCGTGTTGCCGGCGTACCGCCGCGAGCACCTTCGGGTCCTCGGGCACGGTGTTGCTGTTCAGCATCGTGGCCCGCTTGCCGGTGATCCGCCAGCGGTTGCGGTCCCGCTCCAGGGTGAAGTCCATCCGGGTCAACCGCTGGCCCCACTTCGACGGCTCCGACATCAGCACCCGTTCCCCGGTCCGGGTGTTGGTGACGAACCGCTCGACCACCTCGGCGTGGGCGTGCCCGAACAGGATGGCGTCGATCCCGGGCACCTGCTCGGCGATCATCGCGCACGGGTTCTCGTTCGGCAGTTCCGGCCCGTAGCTGGAGGTACCGCTGTCGCCGCCGTGCGCGGAGACCAGCACGATGTCGGCGCCGCGCTGGCGCATCACCGGTACCCACTTCGCGGCGGTCGCGACCATGTCCTCGAAGCGGAGCCTGCCCTCGACGTGCCCCCGGTCCCAGATCGCGCTGCCGGGGTTGGTCAGGCCGAGGATGCCGACCCGCAGCGTTGGCGCCCCGGGCCCGAGCGACACCTTCTTGATGAGGTACGGGGTGAACGCCGGCTTGCCGGTGCGCTCGTTGACCGCGTTCGCGGCCAGGGCCGGGAAGCCGAGCTGCTTGATCCACTTGTCCAGCAGCGGCAGCCCGTAGTTGAACTCGTGGTTGCCGAGCGTCACCGCGTCGTAGTCGAGGATGTTCATCGCCCGGGCCATCGGGTGCGTCTCGCCCGTTTCGGTGATCGGCTCCTGCTTGGCGTAGTAGGTCGCCAGCGACGTGCCCTGGATGGTGTCACCGGCGTCGAGCACCAGCGTGGCCCTGCCACGCCGCTCGGCCCGGATCTGCTTGACCAGGCTCGCCAGCTTCGCCACGCCGACGTCGTTGTGCGCGCTGTCGTCGTATTCGGCGTCCCGGTAGTAGTCCCAGTTGTAGACGTTGCCGTGGGTGTCCGAGGTGCCGAGTACGGTCAGGTCGTAGGTCTTCGGCCTGGTCTGCCGATGCGCCTGCGCCGGTGCGGCCCCGACGAGCGGTGCCGCCGCGGCGGCCGCGGCGACGGCGAGCACCTGGCGTCGCGAGGGGCCGGGAAGAGGGGTCATGCCGCGCCTTTCCTAGACTTGGGGAGCGCCGGGTAGGCGCGCCGACGGCACCATAACGACCGGTCGCGGGTCACGCCAGCCGAGCCGCCGGTGGACAACCCCCGGCCATCCGGGCTCCGCCCGGCGGACGGCTGCCGGTCACCCGCCCGCCGGTTCCGCCGCCCGCCGGCCGGTGCATCGGGGCACCCGGCCGTCGGACCACCGCTGTCTCGCCGGCCGGCCGCACCGTTGGCTCGCCGTCGGACCACCGGTGTCTCGTCGGCCGGCCACACCGGCGGCCCGGTTGTCGGGTCGACCAGCCCGTCTTGGTCCGGCCGACGGCCGGGACGAACTGGCCCGGATGATGGACCGTTACTGCGACGAGGGCGCCACCGGTAAGGCCAGGGCCACCAGGAACCCGTGCCGTTCGTCACGTCCGGCGCCCGCGCATGATCATGAGACTTGATCGTCCGGGTCGGCTCCGTAGGATCTCGATATCCCCGAGGTCCGGGTGCGGACCCGCCACGACGGAGGCGTCCGAGACCTCGGCGGCAGCGGCCACGGCGGTACGACCAGGCGGGGGAGAGACGGATGAGCCTGCGCGAGGATGCGGCGGAGATCCAGGCCGAGCTGGCCGGGCTGCGCCGGGAGCTGCACCAGATCCCGGAGGAGGGCCTGCACCTGCCGCGTACCCAGGAACGGGTGCTGGCCGCGCTCGAACCCCTGCCGTTGGAGATCAGCATTGGCACCGGACTCTCCTCGGTCACCGCCGTGCTGCGCGGTGGTGCGCCCGGACCGGCGGTGCTGCTCCGGGGCGACATGGACGCGCTGCCGATCACCGAGAGCAGCGGTGTCGACTACCGCTCCCGGCACGACGGGGTGATGCACGCCTGCGGGCACGACCTGCACACCGCCGGCCTGGTCGGGACCGCCCGGCTGCTCGCCGCCCGCCGCGACGACCTCGCCGGCGACGTGGTCTTCATGTTCCAGCCCGGCGAGGAGGGCTACAACGGCGCCGGACACATGATCGACGAGGGGGTACTGACCGCCGCCGGTAGCCCGGTCGAGGCGGCGTACGGGCTGCACGTGCTCTCGTCCATCCTGGACCGGGGAGTCTTCTCCTCCCGCCCCGGCCCGCTGATGGCCGGCTCGGCAGGTCTCTTCGTCACCGTCGTCGGGGCGGGCGGGCACGGTTCCCGACCGCACGTGACCCTGGACCCGGTGCCGGTGGCCTGCGAGATGGTCACCGCGCTACAGACGATGGTCACCCGCCGGTTCGACGCGTTCGAACCGGTGGTGCTCACCGTCGGCACCTTCCACGCCGGAACCCGACGCAACGTCATCCCGGACGAGGCGAGCTTCGAGGCGACGGTACGGGCCTTCGACCCCGCCGTGCACGCCGAGCTGGGCCGGCACGCCGTCCAGCTCTGCGAGCAGATCGCGGCGGCGCACGGCCTGCGCGCCGAGGTGCGGTACGAATCGGAGTATCCGGTCACGGCCAACGACCCCGACGAGCACGAGTTCGCCGCGTCGACCGTCCGGGAGTTGTTCGGCGCGGAGCGGTTCGTCGACATGCGCCACCCGATGACCGGCTCGGAGGACTTCTCCCGGGTGCTCGGCCGGGTGCCCGGAGCCTTCGTCTTCCTCGGTGCCTGCGCCACCGACGACCCGGATACGGCGCCCGGCAACCACTCGCCCCGTGCCGTCTACGACGACAGCGTGCTGGCTGACGGCGCGGCGTTCCTCGCCGAGCTGGCCACCCGGCGGCTTGCTCGACCGGCCCCCGGCCCGCTTCCGAGCACGCCCTGACCCGGAGCCGGGGAGCGGGGGCAGCCCTGCCGCCGGCCCACCCCGCGATCGTCTTCGGTTACCTGCTGCCGCCGCTCGGTCGACCAGGGCGAAGGCGGCTGGGTCCAGAAATTGTGCTCCACGGTGCTGCCCGTGGTGCCGAAAGTACTCACCACCCGGTTCTGCTTGCCCACCGGTGCGGGCGCGGCCCGCGCCGGTGGTAGTGGACGCCTAGTGTTCATGCAGAACAGCCTATCGTCCTAGGATGCCGTACGGGTAGTGCGGGCACACACGCCGGAGGACCACGAAGACGGCAACCGCAGCCGATCCATGCCGGGCCTCCGGTTGCCGTGCCGCCGCCGGCGGCATATCAAGGACGCAACCTGACCGTGGAGGGGCAATGAGGCTCACCAAGAGGGCAACATCCCGGATGGCGGTGACGGTCGCCGTGGCCGTCGCCCTGGTCGCCGCATCGCCGCCGGCCAGCGCCGCACCGGGCGCCGCCGGCCAGCTCGGCGCGGCACCGAAGACGCCGACCGCACGCGGGTACGGGGGCGCCGTGTCCACCGTCGACCCGACCGCCACCGCTGTCGGCCTGGAGGTACTCCGTCGCGGCGGCAACGCGGTCGACGCGGCGGTGGCCGCGGCCGCCACGCTGGGGGTGACCGAACCGTTCTCGGCCGGCATCGGCGGTGGCGGCTTCCTCGTCTACTACGACGCGGGTAGCCGACGGGTGCACACCGTCGACGGCCGGGAGTCGGCGCCCGCCTCGATCCGGGAGGACTCCTTCGTCGACCCGGCCACCGGCACTGCGTACCCGTTCCAGCAGGCCCGGGTCAGCGGGCTGTCGGTCGGCGTACCCGGAACGCTTATGACCTGGCAGGAGGCACTGCGCAGGTGGGGCAGCCGGCCGCTGGCGGCGGCGCTCGCCCCGGCTGTCGAGGTCGCCGAGCGGGGGTTCGCGGTCGACCCGACGTTTCGGCAGCAGGTGGCGGAGAACGCGGCGGCGTTCGCCCAGTTCGACGCGACCCGGAAGCTCTACCTGCCCGGTGGCCAGCCGCCGGCGGTCGGCACCACGCTGCGCAACCGGGACCTGGCCGACACCTACCGGCAGATCGCCCGATCCGGTGTCGACGTCTTCTACACCGGACCGATCGGCGCGGACCTGGTCGCGGCGGTGCGCCGCCCGCCGGTCGCCACCGACCCGGCCGTGCCGTGGCAGTTCCCGATCCAGGCCGGCGGGATGACCCGGGCCGACCTCGCCCGCTACGAGCTGCGGTTCCCCGCGCCGACCCGGTCGGACTACCGGGGCTACCAGGTGTACGGCATGTCGACGCCGTCGAGCGGCGGTGTCGCGGTCGGCGAGGCGCTGAACATCCTGGAGCGGTTCGACCTGTCGAAGCTGACCGTCACCGAGGCGCTGCACCACTACCTGGAGGCGAGCGCCCTGGCCTTCGCCGACCGCAACCGGTACGTCGCCGACGGCACCTCCCGGCGGATCCTCGGTGAACTGCTCGACGACCGGTACGCCGCCGAGCGCGCCTGCCGGCTCGACCCCGCCCGGGCCGCACCGAAGCCCGTACCGCCCGGCGACCCCGACGGCCGGTACGGCGACTGCGCGACCGCGGCGGCCGGTGCCGAGGCCAACCCCGGGCGGAGCACCACGAACCTGACGGTGGCCGACCGCTGGGGCAACGTCGTCGAGTACACCCTGACGATCGAGCAGACCGGTGGGAACGCGATGGTGGTGCCCGGACGCGGATTCCTGCTCAACAACGAGCTGACCGACTTCACGTTCGCCCAGACCCCGGGCGCCGCGCCGGACCCGAACCTGCCCGGGCCGGGCAAGCGACCACGCAGTTCGATGTCGCCGACGATCGTGCTCGACGACGGTCGCCCGTTCCTGGCCCTCGGCACCCCCGGCGGCGCCACCATCATCACCACCGTGCTGCAGATCCTGGTCAACCGGATCGACCTCGGGATGTCCCTGCCACAGGCGTTGGCGGCACCCCGGGCTTCGCAGCGCAACAGTGCCGCACCGCAGGCGGAGCCGGCCTTCGTCGCCGCGTACGGCGGCGCACTCGGTGCGCTCGGCCATCCGGCGTTCGCCGTCACCGCCGAGCTGGGCGCGGCCACCGCGATCGAGTTCACCGGTCGGCACGGTCTGCTGGCGTCGGCGGAACCGGTACGGCGCGGCGGCGGGGCGGCCGGTGTCGTTCAGCCCGGTCGGTGGGCGGCGTCGGGGTGAGAGGATGTCGGGATGCCGGCGCTGACGTTGCCCAGGGTGACCTACCTCGGCGGGCATCCCGACCGGACCGGGCAGAGCGCACAGCTCACCGTCGTCCTCGACCGCTCCGGCATCGTGGTACGCGGACGGTTCCGCCGCTTCCTCGGGTTCCGCTGGCCCGACCTGCGCGGACTCGACGTACGGTCACCGGACATCGTGACCTTCGTACTGTCGACGTCGCTGTCCGAGGTGGACGCCGACGGCGCGACGCTGCACCTGCAGACCGACCGCGGGCTGTCCCGGCTGCACGTCAACGGCGTCCGCCAGGCCGACCTGCGGGCGGCGCTCGCCGGGTGGGTGACCCGGGAGGCCGGGCCGGACGCCCCGTTGCCGGCGACACCGCCGCCCGCCCCGCGCCAGGTCGACGGCCAACTCGGTACGGTGCGGATGGCCCTCGACGTCTGGCGGGCGGCCAGCCTCGGCCGGGAGCCGCTGGCCGACCGGAGCACCCTGGCCTACCGGCTGGCGGTCGCCGAGAACCATCGGTTCGGCGGGGCGTTCACCGAGGCCGTCGCCGTGCTCGGGCCGCTGGCGGCCGAGGCCGCCCGGGCGTTCGGTCCGACCGACGACGACACGTTGAAGGTCCGCAACGCGCTCGGCCAGACGTACCTCGCGGCCGGGGCGGTGGACGACGGGTTGGACGTGCTGCGCGAACTGGTGGCGGTGACCGAGCACCTGCACGGCGTCGACGGCGAACTCACCCTGGTGTTCCGGAACAACCTGGCGGTCGGCTACCAGCAGGCCGGCCAGTACGCGCTCGCCATCGACCTGCACGGGCGCAACGTCCGGCACACCGAGCGGCGGCGCGGGCCAACCGACCTGGAGACGATCGGCCGGCGCAACAACCTGGCCGCCACCCTCGCCCTCGCCGGCCAGCGGGAACGGGCGATCACCGGGTACTGGGCGGTGCTCGACGCGCTGGCCGGCGCCGATCACGCGCTGGGGGTCACCGCCCGGCAGAACCTGGCCATCCTGCACAACCCGTCCTGGCGGCCCTGACCGTCGCGACGCCTCGGCCGCGCCGTCGGTAACCGTAGGGGCGCCGGAGCGCTTGAGTAGCGTGCGGCCGGCACGCCGTCAGCCGTGCAGCAGCGGCAGTGGCAGCGGGGGAGCAGAGCCGGCGGGCGTGATCGGGCGGAGTTGGCGTACCACGTCGTCCTTGCGGACGATCGCGCTGATCTCCGCCCCGGTCTCGGCGGTGAGTCGACCCTGGCCGGACAGTCCCAGATGGGTGGCGAGCTTCCGTCCGTAGAGGTCCACCGCGGCCTCGACCAGGTCGGTGTAGACGCCGACGGCGAGCCGGGCACGGTACCGGGCGGTGAGCAGGGCCACCGCCCCGACGAACAGGGCCGGCCACCAGAGGGCGCTGAGAAGCACGTACAGCACACCCCAGCCGGCGAGCCGGGCCGCCGAGGCGCAGCGGTCCTGCACCGCCGTCACCTCGCCGCGTACCGCCTCGGGCAGCACCAGCCAGAGGCGTGGCCACACCGTCGTCAGGTCGATCGCGTAGCTGCGGTGTACCCGGACGTCGGCCGCGTGCAGCCGGTCGCCGATCCAGGTCGGCCGCTCCGCCGCCACCAGGCCGATGGCGTCCCGCCGGGCGATCGCCCGCCGGGCCCGGGCCCGGGCCGCCGGATCGGCCGGATCGGCCAGCAGCGCGCGTTCCGCCTCCGCCACCTCGGCGTCCGCTGTCGCCCACCGCCGCTGCCGGGACCCGGCCAGCCAGCGCAACACCGGCGCCGAGCCGGCCAGTCCCCAGGTCCACTCGACGAGCAGGCCCACCGCCCCGGCCAGCAGTCCGGCCGCGGCGGCGCCGAGCAGGAATCCGGCCGCGGCGATCAGCAGGGTCGCGTTGCGCCCGCTGGTCGGGGTGGCGCCGACCGTCCCCAGCCAGGTGCCGAGGACCCGACGGTCGACCGCGTGGCGGTGCCCGAGTACCTGCGCCAGCACCACCGCCCCGGCGAAGAGCGCCCCCGGCACCATCAGGGTGGCGGTCCACCGGGTCACCAACTGCTTGCCGAGCTCGGCGAGGAACGCGGTCACAGCGTGACCCTGGTCTCGACGAAGGGCAGCCCGGTCAGGGCGCAGGTCGGCCGGTCACCGTCACCGGCCCGCTCCGCCCGGGCACATGCCTGTCGGTTCGGGCAGGTCCAGCCGGTGACCGTGGGATGCCCGCCGCCGCCCCGCCAGGTCTCGAAGCCCCGGCTGCCGGTGGTCAGCCCGTCGACGCCGTGCCGGGCGAACACGACGTCGAGCCGGTCCAGGTCGGCTTCGAGTTGCCGGTCCAGCCGTCCCTGCCCGATCGCGTCGGCGATCCGGTCCAGCACGTCGGCGGCGCCGAACCGCTCGGCGTACTCCCGGAGTTGTCCGCCGCCCGCCTGGCCGCAGAGCCGCCCGATGCGCTGCGCGACGAGTTCCATGTCCGCTCCCCGTGCGTCGGCCGGCCGGATTCCGCTGACACAGTAACGCCCACCGCACCGCGTCGTCGCGAGGTGCGGGCACCCGGTGGCATCGCCTCGCGCCCACCACCCCGGTCGGTGAGACTGTGTGGAGACTGTGTGCCGGAAGGCGACCGCGGGTCAGCTTCGGTAGCCCGGCCGGACGATGGGACGCAGCGATGTCGAGAAGCGACCTGGACCTGATCACCGCCGCCCTCGACGAGTACGAGCGCAGCGCCGATCCGTCGATCCCGCTCGACGCGGATCTGGCCGACGCGGCGCAGCGCCTCGGCCCACAGGTCGGTGACCGGGGCCCGGGTCGGCAGGTGGCGGGGGTGCTGGCTCGGCTGCACTGGTGCCGCTATCTGCTGCTGCCCGGGCTGGACGGGCTGCGGGAGCGCCGGGCGGCGGTCGAGTTGTTCCGCCGGCTCCAGCTCCGGGAACCGGATCTGGTGCCCGAGCCGCTGCGCGACGAGTGCCGTGAGCCCGGTCCGTCCGGAGTCGACGAACTCTCCGCCGTCCTGTTGAGCCGGCAGCAGGCGGAACGGGTCGACCGCCTGCGGCAGCGGCACCTGGCCGGCGACGATCGGGCGCTGCGGATGCTGGTCAGCCTCTACCGGGAGTGGCTCCCGTACGCGGCCCGGCAGCGTGGCTGGCCCGGCGTTCTGCTTCAGGCCGCGCTGCTGACCGACCTCGCCGACGCGCTGCTCGCGGTCGCCGAGCACGCCCTTGACGGACGCAGGTACGAGGACGCGCTGGACACTGCCACGAAGGCGCTGACGGTCACCGCGGTCCGGGACCCGCACCGGCCGGCCCGGCTCACCTTCCGGGGCCGTCTCTTCGAGCGGTACTTCGACGAGGGTGCCGGCCCGAGGGCGCTGGAGATGGCGGTCGGCGACTACCGTCGGGCCGCGCAGCTCGGCTGGCATCGGCGGCCGACGGACCTGGACCTCGTCGGTCGGCTCGGTGCCGCGCTGCGCCGCCTGTCGGAGCTGCCGGAACAGCCGTCGGTGGAGATCCTGCTCGAGGCGACGGCGGCCTGGCGGGACGCGGTGACCTCGTCGGTCCCGGAGGATCCGGAGCTGCCGTCCCGACTGGGGCGGCTCAACGAGGTCGGGAACCTGCTGGCCCATGCGGTCGGCCTCGAACCGGTGCGTACCGTGCTGGGTGCCGCCCAGGAGCCGGGGCTGCTGGACCGGCTGTTCCGGCGTACCGGGGAACTGGCCGACCGGGTCGGCATCGACACCTCGCCGGAGGTACTGGCCGAGCGGCTCGACTCGGCCCTGGTGCTGTGCGCCGCGGTGCCGGCCTTCGACCCCGCCCGGCCGCGTGCCCTGCTCCTGCTCGGCCAGGCGGAGCACGACCGCTGGCAGCACGGCGGTGAACTGGACGGGGCCGAGCGGGCCGCGATCTGTGCCCAGATCGCCCTGGACGCCGCCGGCCCGGAGCATCCGCTGCGCCGGGAAATCCTGAATC
Source organism: Plantactinospora sp. KLBMP9567 (assembly GCF_033446045.1). Taxonomy (NCBI): domain Bacteria; kingdom Bacillati; phylum Actinomycetota; class Actinomycetes; order Micromonosporales; family Micromonosporaceae; genus Plantactinospora; species Plantactinospora sp. KLBMP9567. The sequence goes on from NZ_JAWQRR010000022.1 coordinate 48,100, forward strand.
TGCTGGCCGGTGCGGCCGGTGACGCGGGACTGCACAGACGCTCCGACGAGCTGGTCGAGGTGGCCGTCGGCGCCGCCCGGGCCGCCCTGGAGTTGGCCGACGCGCACCCGGAGGCCCGACCGACCCAGCTCGGCGTGCTCGCCGACGCGTACGCCCGGGCCGGACGGCTGGCCGGCGACTGCGACGCCCTGGACCAGGCGGTGCGGCACCAGCGGGAGGCGGTCGCGCACACCTCGGCCGACCAGGAGGTGTATCCGCTGCGGCTGATGAGCCTCGCCAGCATGCTGGTGCACCGCGACGCCCTGGCACCGGACGACTCGCTGCTCGCCGAGGCGGTGGAGGCGAACGGGCGTGCGCTCGCCGCCCTGCCCGGCGACGACTCCCGCCGGGTCGGCTTCACCTACAACCTGGCGAGCAGCCTGTCCCAGCACGCCCTTCGGCGTAAGGACCCGGTGGAGCTGCTGGCGGCCGAGCAGGTCTTCGAGGAGGCGTTCGCGCTGCTGCCGCCGGGTCATCCCGACGAGCCGCGGATCCGTAGTTCGATCGCGGAGATGCGGTACCAGCGGTTCGTGCTCGGCGGTGACCTGGACGCGCTCACCGCAGCCGTGGCACTGGCCCGGCAGGCGCTCGACGAGACTCCGGCCGGGCACCACTGGTGGCCGATCCGCGCCCTGATCCTGGCCCGGGCATCGGCCGAGCTGGCCGGCCTGGGCGGGCCCGAGGCGGCGGCGGCACGCGCCGAGGCGATCGCCACCTACGCCGCGATCGCCGCCTCGCCGATGACCGATCCGCAGCGCCGGATCGACGCCGAACGCCGCCAGGCCGAACTCGCCGTCGACGCGGCAGATCCCACCGCCCGGCTGGCCGCGCTCGAGCGTGCCGTCCGGCGGATCCCCTCGGTGATCAGTCGGTCGACCGCCGGCCGGCGCCGGCTGGACGCCATCGCGAGACTCGGCGGGCTGGCGTCCGAGGCCGCCGCCGTCGCGGTCGCGGCGGGAGATCCCGACGCCGCCGTGGAACTCCTGGAGCGGGGGCGCGGCCTGCTCTTCAACGAGGCACTGGACATCCGCGTCGGCGGAGCGGAGCTGGCTGCCGTCGATCCGCTGCTCGCCGCGGACCTGGCCAGGGTCGAACGTGAACTGGCCGAGGCGGACGCGTACACGCACGTCCGCAAGTTCATCATCGAGGTGGAGCGGACCACGGCGTCCGGCGAGTCGCTGGCCAAGAGCACCCGGGAGTGGGATCCCCGGACCGGTTGGCTGCCGCGGACCCGCGAACTCGCCGCCGAGCGGGACCGGCTGGTGGCCCGGATCCGCGCGTTGCCGGGCTTCGCCGACCTGCTGCGGCCACCGTCGCTGCCGGTGCTCCGGGAACGGCTCCGGGGCCTGCCGGTGGTCGTGGTCAACACCTTTGGCGACCGGGGCGACGCCCTGCTGGTCCCGGCGGAGCCGGGACGGCCGGTGGACCTGGTCCGGCTGCCCGAGTTGCGCGAGGCCGCCGTCCAACGCCAGGTCACCCGGATGTACGCGGCCGTGCTCGACGCGACCGACCCGGCGGTACCCTTCGACCGGCGGGTCGCCGCCCAGGAGGACCTGCTCGACGTGCTGGCCTGGCTGTGGGACGCCGTCACCGGGCCGGTACTCGACCGGATCGCCCCGGCGGAGGGTCCGGCGCCGAGGATCTGGTGGTGCCCGGTCGGCTCGCTGGCCCGGCTTCCGCTGCACGCGGCCGGTCACCACCGCGCGGCGGACGGGTCCCGTACGGTGCTCGACCGCACCGTGTCGTCGTACACTCCGACGCTCAGCGCGCTCGCCCACGCGGCGACCGGGCGGCCCCGGCCACCGGCCACCGCAACGGCGGCGGTCGTCGGCGTACCGGGCGCACCGCGGTTGTCGGCGCTGCCGGAGGTACGCGCCGAGGTCGAGCAGGTCGCCCGACTGATCCCCGGTTCCGCTCTGCTCAGCGGGACGGAGGTGGCGCTGCGCGATGTCGAGGACCTACTCCGGGTCCACCCGATCGCGCACTTCGCCTGCCACGGCGCCGCCGACACCAGTGCCAACGCGATGCTCGGCGGTGGCCTGCGACTTGGTGCGGCGACGCTCAGCCCGCACCTGGTCCGCTCGTACCGGCTGGACCGCCCGGAACTGGCCTTCCTGTCGGCGTGCAGTACCGCCGAGGCCCATCCGACCTTCACCGACGAGCCGCTGCACCTGGCGTCGGCGTTCCAGCTCGCCGGGTTCCGTGGGGTCGTCGGCACGATGTGGCGTACCACGGACAGTGCCCGGGTCGCCGAGGCCTTCTACGGCACCCTGACCGGCGGTGGCACCAGGCCACCGGAGACGGCCGACGCCGCGCGGGCGCTCATCGACACGGTGCGGGCGCTGCGCGACGAGTTTCCGTCGACTCCGACCCGATGGGCCGGATACCTCCATGTGGGGCTGAACCGGCCACTCTCCCCGGCTCCGACCTGACGGACCACCGGCGTGGACGGGGCGACCGGACCGGGGCGCCAAGGCCACCGGGAGGCGGGCTCCCCGGCCTGCTGGTCGGTCGGTGGGGCTGCCGGCCGTCCCGGCGGTGGGACGGTCGGGCGGGTTACGTCGAGCGGCGAGTGCGGGCGACCGGTCCTGGGGGGATGTGGTTGCGGAGCATGCGGAGCATGGCGTGGAGGACGTCGACGCGGCGTCGGGCCAGGCAGATGATCGCGGCGTTGTGCTGTGCCGGCGGCTTCTTGCGGTCGTCGTAGAGCCCGGCTGGTCGGCCGGGAGGGTTCGGCCATACTGGTCCGCCATGGACCTGGACGAGTATCAGCGGGGCGCCCTCCGTACGGCCGCTCCACGTGACAAGAGGAACGAGCTGCTCCACCTGGTGCTCGGGCTGGTCGGCGAGTCGGGTGAGATCGCTGAGAAGTTCAAGAAGTGGGTCCGCGACCTCGACAGCGAGGAGTCGCGGATCGACCGGGCCGACATCGCCAAGGAGCTCGGTGACGTGCTCTGGTACGTGGCGGTGCTCGCCGACTACCTCGACCTGTCGCTGGACGACATCGCGACGGCCAACCTGGCCAAGCTAGCCAGCCGTCAGGGCCGTGGCGTGCTGGGTGGTCATGGCGACAACCGCTGAACCGGCCAGGTCCTGGGCGCCACCGCTCATCCGACCGCCGAGATGCCAGACTCTGATTGTCGGTCCGCCGCCGATCGACGATGACGTACGGACCGCGCGGTTAGCGACCTCGCGTCGGCCGGAGTGTCGCGAGACGGGCATGCCGTACGTTCGGCCGTCGGCCCGCGCCAACAACACGCAGAAGCTCGGGGTCGGAACGGGTCCCCTCAGTACCATCTCCGAGGTGTACGCCGCGATGTCCGGTTCGATTTCATGATCGAGTCGGGTGGGTGGAATGTTGGTGGCCTGCCGGTCGTTACATTCACCGTGCGGCTGAGTGTCACCGCCTGTGAGCTGGGCTGGTGGCGGGGTCTCCGGGAATGATCCGGGGCCGCCGGTCGTTACATATGGTGTTCGCCCGAGTACCGGCATCCCCCCGCAGGTGATCGGGCGTTCTTGTGTCCCTGGAGACCAGCGTCAGCGTGTGTCTCGGGACGAGGTTTCGTTTCCAATGGCACCCCGCGTCCCCCGCTGGGGTGTTTATCCCCGATTGGAAGGACCATCATGAACAAGACTCTGTTCAGCCGATGGCTCCCGGCCGTCGAGCAGACTTCTCTGGTTCGTAGGACCGCGCTGGGTGTGGCTGGTCTGGCGTTCGTCGGCGGCGCTGTCGCCGGCCCCGCCGTGGCCGCGCAGGCCGCTCCCGAGCATGCCGGCTCGCCGGTGTCGCAGTCGGTGTTGCAGGCCGACAAGGACCACAAGGATAAGAGTGACAAGGGTAAGAGTGACAAGGACAAGGGCAAGGACCGTAAGGGCGGTAAGCCGTCGCGGGACAAGCTCGTGCCGCATGGTGTCCGGGGTGAGCAGTCGCGGATTCCGTTGTCGGGTGAGCAGTCCGAGAATGTGAAGGCGATCGTGAAGGCGACGAAGAAGGCTGGTCTGGACGAGCGTGCCGCGGTGATCGCGGTCGGTACCAGCCTTCAGGAGTCGAAGCTGGAGAACCTGGGTCACCTGGGTGACCGTAACGACCACGACTCGCAGGGGCTGTTCCAGCAGCGTCCGTCGTCGGGTTGGGGAACGCCGGAGCAGATCACCGATCCGGAGTACTCGACCACCGCGTTCCTGAAGGGACTGCGCCAGGTTGACGGTTGGCATGACCTGCCGCTGACTGCCGCGGCGCAGAAGGTGCAGGTGTCGGCGTACCCGGACGCGTACGCGCAGTGGGAGGACCAGGCTGCTGACCTGGTCGCCAACACCTGGAACAACAGCTAACACAGGAAACCGAAGGCCGGATCCCACCCGGGTCCGGCCTTCGGCGTGTCCGGGCCGATCCCGGCTCGGGCCGGGGCGTGCGGTCCGGGCGCCCGGTTCAACCGGCCGACGCGGTCGCCCCGGCGGAGTGCCTGCGGCCGCGCAGAGCGTCCGTGACCGCGACTCCGGCCAGCACCAGGGCGGCCACGGCCGGTACCGGCCGAGCGGAGGCAGCCGCAGCAAGCCCGGCACGGCCGCGACGAGTACGAGGATCGCGGCGGGGCGTACCGGGGAGACGCGACCGAAGACCTCGTACTCGAAGAGGGCCGACCGGCCAGGAAGAGTGCCGGACCGCCCAGGATCGTGGCGACCCACCCGGTTGTCGGCTCGCCGGTCGGACCCACGATGGCGAGTTCGAAGCCGGCGGCGGTGGCGGCAACCCCGGCGACCATCACCACGTGGTTGTACGGCGAACTCTGGCTGAACCGTGCCGGACGCCTGGGCGCCCCGATCGCGGCGGGCAGCACCTGCCCGGCGCAGTGTACGTAGATCCGCCACAGCAGGACGGTGCTGCCGAGGGTCACCCCGAACCCGGCCAGGTGTACGGCGGTGAACCCGGTACGACTCATCGCCAGCCCGATGATCAGGATCGCGTCGCCGAGCGAGACGATGAAGAACTGCTGAAACCGCTCGCCGAAGTGCTCGGCCACGCTGAGGAGTTGGGCGGCCCGGGGGCGCCGGACAAGGCGGGGCACGACAGGGTCAGCGAGGCCAGCCGGCCAGTTTCGCGCGGATCTTCCGGACCTGTGCGGGGTCCCGGCCGTACCGGGCGAAGCGCTGGTCGGGCAGCCGGTCCAGGTAGCGGCCGGCGGCGGTGATGTCGTCCGGCTCGATCGCCGGATCGTACTCGGCGGCGAGCCGGATCAGGTCGTCCACGGCGTACCGGTCGAGCGCCGCCGCGACGTCGATGTAGTCCCGGACCTCGCGGCGGGTGACCAGGGCGGCGGTCTTGCTGGCCACCAGGTCCTGGACGTGCATGACCGGCCCGAGGTCCATCACCACCGGGCTGCGGTGCCGGTCCAGCCGCCCCAGGCTGAGCCGTAGCCGCCGCCCGCCCCGGCCGACCAGGAAGTCCTTCATGTCCAGCTCGAACCCGCTGAACAGCCCGGCCAGGTCGCTCGACGGGTCCTCGTCGACGACGGTGAAGCCGGCCGCCTCGAGCGCGGTCCGGACCTCCGCCCCGGCGCTGGCCGCCGCGCCGTCGACGTCGGCGAAGAGGTCGACGTCCTCGGTCGGCCGGGAGACCAGGCCGTGCGCCGCCCAGGCCACCCCGCCGCCGAGCACGAATCCGTGCTTGTCGGCCACGGAGAGGGCGACCCGGGCGACCTGGCGGTAGAAGTCGTCGAGATGGGTGGTGGTCATGCCGCCCGGCGATCACCGGCGGCCAGTGACGGGTGCCGCCGCTCCCACGCCGCCCGGACCCCGCGCGGCAGGTTCAGTGCGGACCAGATCCGGCGGAGCACCCGGCCGTTGAGGAACCGGCGCAGGTCGTCGGAGCGGGTGCTCTCGCGCAGGACGTTCTCGTACATCCAGAGCAGTTGGTCCGGATCGTCCAGGTCGAAGCTGCGCTCCGGCCCCCACATCAGGCGCAGCGGCAGCACGACCGTGCCCCGGGTCGGGCCGGTCAGTTCGGCGACGGTCGGGGTCACCACGGCAGGCCGGCCCGGGCGGGCCAGGTGGACCACGCCGGTTCCGGCCGCGGCGGCGTACTGCATGCGCTCAGGGTAGCCGGAAGCTGGCGGGTACGGATCGTCCGTACCCGATTTTGCTGGTCTGTCCGGCCTGCCGCCGCCCCCGGACCGGCCCGGACCCGGCGTCGTGACCGCCGGTCCCGGTCGTGACCGCAGGACCGGACCGGCGGCCGACGCCAGCCAGGCAAATCCGGAATGCCGGACTGGGCGGGCTGGTTGTTTATCTCGGTACGCCCGTGAGCTCAGCCCCCTGGACCGCGGGCGTACCTCCCTTGTGCGCTGGGGCTGCCCCCAGCGCGTCGCAGTGCCTCCCGGAATCCAGACGAAAGGGCAACCATGAATCCGATCTTCGGACGATGGCTCCCCGCCATCGCGGAGACCGCTCGCACGCGGTGGCTTCCCGCCATCGCCGCACATCCGGTGACGCGCCGGCTTCCGGCCGTCGCGGAAACCCCGATCGCCCGCCGGTCCGCGCTGGCCGTCGCGGGCCTCACCTGCGCGGCCGCCTGCTCGGCCGTGGCCGGCCCGGTCGGTCTGGTGGCCGCCTCCGGGCACCCGGGCGCGCAGCCGGCGGCGTACAGCCAGTCGATGCGGGACGACGACTCGCACGAGGACGACCGCAACCGGCCCGCCGAAAGCGGAAACTCGGACCGCAGGGCGTCCCGGGACAAGCTGGTCCCGCACGGCGTGCAGGGCTACCAGTCCCGGATCGACCTCGACGACGAGCAGCGGGACAACGCCCGCGAGATCGTCCGGGTGGCCCGGAAGCTCGACATGGGTCAGCGGGGCGCGGTGATCGGCGTGGCGACCGCTCTCCAGGAGTCGAAGCTGCGCAACCTCGGGCACCTGGGCGAGTGGAACGACCACGACTCGCTCGGGCTGTTCCAGCAGCGGCCGTCGTCCGGCTGGGGCTCGCCGGACCAGATCCGGGACCGCGACTACTCCTCGGCCGCGTTCTTCGAGGGGCTCAAGCGGGTCGACCGCTGGTGGGACCGGCCGCTGACCGACGCCGCCCAGGCGGTGCAGGTGTCCGCGTACCCCTACGCGTACGCGCAGTGGGAGGACCAGGCCGCGGATATCGTGCAGGACGTCTGGTCGCGGTAACGCCGTTGACGGAACCGTTTCGGGGAGGCCCGGCCACGCGCCGGCCTCCCCGAGCCGTCAGCTGGCCCGGAAAACCAGCCGACCCGGTCCGTCCTCGGGGACGTCGCGCTGGCGAGCAGCCGGCAGCGGGCAACCGGCCCGGGCGGCCGCTCAGATCCAACTCTTCCGGCGGAACACCACGTACAGGGCGATCGCCAGCCCGAACGTCACGACCAGCGAGACGATGAACTCCGCCGGGGTGTGCCGCCAGGGGAAGGCGAGGTTCTGCCCGAAGAACCCGGTCACCGCCGTCGGTACGGCGATCACCGCCGCCCAGGCGGTGACCTGCTTGACGATCAGGTTGAGCTGGTTGTTCTGCAGCATCAGGTTCGTCTCGAGCATGGTCGTGTTCAGGTCGCGCAGCGAGTCGCTCCACTCGATCACCCGCAGCACGTGGTCGTACAGGTCCTGGTAGTACGGCAGCATCTCCTCATCGACGGTGTGCATGGTGGGACGCATCAGGGCGTTCACCACCTCCCGCATCGGCAGGGTGACCTGGCGGAGCCGGACCAGGTCCCGCCGGGCGAGGAAGATCTGCCGCTGCACCTCGTTGCGGTCCATCTCGCCGGCGGCACCGGCGTCGCCGCCCCGGCCCGCGTCGCCGGCCCCGCCCGCCCGACCGTCCTTGAACATCGAGCCCTGCACCCGCTCCAGCGTCGCGTCGAGCTGCTGCACCGCGGAGAAGTGGCCGTCGATCAGGGTGTCGAGCAGGCCGTAGAGCAGGAACGCGATCCCGTGCGGGGCGAGTTCGGCGCTCTCGTCCCAGCGGGCCAGCACGTGCCGGATGTCGAACTTGTCGGTGTAGCGGACCGTCACCAGGGCCCGGGGTTTGATGAACGCCGACAACTCGTCGTCGGTCAGCCCGCCGTCCGCGTCCAGCCGCACCATGTAGGTGTTCAGGAACAGGTGCGTGTCGTACCGGTCGAGTTTCGCCCGCTGGGCCTGCTGGACGATGTCCTCGACCGCCAGTTCGTGCATCCCGAGTTCCTCGGCGAGCAGCTTCAGGTCGTCCTCGGTCGGCCGGCAGATGTCGAGCCAGATCACCACCCGGTCGTCGCCGGCGAGCCGGTCGCCGACCTCCCGCGCCGGGAAGCCCTGGTCGACGAGGGCGCCGTCCCGGTACATCCGGGTGTTGCTCACCTGCACGCCGTCTCTTCCCCCACGCACCTGACGGTAGGCCGACGGTGCCGGCCGGCGTGCTGGTTCGTCGAACCTCGGCCGCCGTTGGTGATGGCGACGCGGACGAGGTCCCGCCGGGCGGGAGGAGCCCGGTCAGCCGCGCTCGTCCGGCGGCGCCGCCTGCCAGTGCCAGCGCCGCACCCGGGGCCGGCCGGGCAGCTCGGTCCGGCCGGTGGCCCAACGCAGTGCCGACCACGGGTCGACCTCGGCCAGCTCGGCGGCGACCTGCGGAAACATCCGAGCCAGCACCCGGGCGCAGACCTCGGCCGGCGGTGCGAGGGTCAGCCCGAGGGCCCGGGCGATGTCGTCGCCGTGCAGCAGCGCCTCGACACAGCCCATCCCGGCGAAGCCGGCCGGGTCGCCCATGCCGTAGGGGTGCCAGGCCCGCACCGCCGCCGGGGCGGTCCGGACCATCGCGGCGAGGACCCGCCCACTGCCCTCGACGAACTCCAGCAGCTGGGCCGGGGTCGCCTCCGGGGCGACGGTGGCCAGGAACCGCACGTACCGGTCCGCGGGGCGGGAGCCGAGCTGCATCGCGTACGACAGCAGGCAGTCGCCGAGGTGCTCCCCGGTGTGCCAGCAGTCCCAGTCCAGCCCGTCCGCCGGAACACGCCAGTCCCGGTCGGTGCCGGGCCGGAGCGTGTCGACGACACTGGCCACCGCCGTCTCCAGGTCGTCCGCGCTGACGGCCATCGCTACCTCCGTACGGTGGATCGGTTGGTGGTCAGCGGAGACCGTACCCGCTCCGGCCGACGGCCGGGCGCCCGCCGGGACGCTCCCGGCGACCGCCCGGACCGGCGACCGGGCGACCTGCGCCGGTCAGTCCGGCCGGCATCGTCACGCCGAGCGGTTCGCCCGGGGTGAACGTCGCCGGCATGCTGCCGAAGCCGTTGATCACGCCGAGGCTCTCGTTCTGCTTGGTGGCCGCCCGGTCGATGGCGATGTCCGGCATCCGTTCGAGCACCCGCCGCACCATCAGCGGGAACCAGGCGCGGGCATGGTTGAGCCCGATGCAGCGGTGGATGCCGAGCCCGAAGCTGGCGTGCCGGTTGGGGGAGCGGTCCAGCCGTACCTCGTCGGGGTCCGGGAAGACCGACGGATCCCGGTTGGCGGCGGCGAAGGACATCATCACCCGGTCGCCGGCCCGGATCTGCTGCCCGCCGACCACCACGTCCCGGGTGGCGGTCCGGGCGAAGTCCATCGCCGGCGGGAAGACCCGGAGGAACTCCTCGGTCGCGTCTTCGCAGAGCGCCGGATCGGCCATCAGCGCCGCCCGGTGCTCGGGGTGGTCGGCCAGCCAGAGCATGGTGTGCGCGAACAGCGCGGTGGTGGTGTGCAGGCCGCCCTGGATCACCAGTAGCGCGATGCCCACCACCTCCTCTCGACGGGCAGCGGTGCGCCGTCGACGGTGGCCCTGGCCAGACCGCTGAGCAGTCCCTCGCCCGGCTCCTCGCGCAGCCTCGGCACCTCGGCGGCGATGGCACTGCCGAGCTGCCCCATCACCTGGACGTTGCGCGGGTAGTCGGGGTCGCTCGGCGGCGAGGCCGCGACCCAGTGCATCGGCCCGGCGTACGTCTGCCAGTCGTCCAGCGGGAGCCCGATCAGCTTCATGGTGGCCAGCGCCGGCAGCGGGTTGCCGTAGTCCAGCACGAGGTCGATCCGGCCGCCCGGGCGGACCCGGTCCAGCAGGGCGTCGGCGGCCTGCTCGGCGAAGGGCAGCGAGTCGCGGGCCGCGCTCGGCGAGAAGTACGGGCTCATGATCCGCTGGTACGGGCCGGCGAAAATTTCCGGTGGATTTCCGGCTCCGCCGGGTTTCGGCGCTTTTCCTCGGGGCACCGTCTGGCTGACCTACCCTCGGGTGGTCGGGAAACCGGCCTCGCCATCGCAGGAGGTGCTGAGGTATGGGGGTCCGCACCTGGATCGAGGGGTGGCCGGTCTACCGCCAGCTCACCGGCACCGACCCGCTCGGCCGGGGTACCGCCGCGAAGTCCGCCCGCTCCGCCGAACTGACGCCGCGTACCGACACCGCCGACTCGGTCGCCCGGTCCATCTGCCCGTACTGCGCCGTCGGCTGCGGCCAGCGGGTCTACGTCGCAGGCGGCCGGGTCACCCAGATCGAGGGAGACCCGGACAGCCCGATCTCCCGGGGCCGGCTCTGCCCCAAGGGCGCCGCCAGCCTGGGCCTGGTCACCAGCGACCTGCGGCAGCAGCGGGTGCTCTACCGCCGTCCGTACGCGACCGAGTGGGAAGAGCTGGACCTGCCGACCGCGATGGACATGATCGCCGACCGGGTGCTCGCCGCCCGGGACGCCACCTGGGAGGACGTCGACGACCAGGGCCGGCCGCTGCACCGCACCCTCGGGATCGCCAGCCTGGGCGGGGCCACGCTGGACAACGAGGAGAACTACCTCATCAAGAAGCTGTTCACCGCGATGGGCGCGATCCAGATCGAGAACCAGGCCCGGATTTGACACTCCGCCACGGTCCCCGGTCTGGGGATCAGCTTCGGTCGCGGCGGCGCGACGGACTTCCAGCAGGATCTGATCAACAGTGACTGCGTCATCATCCAGGGCTCGAACATGGCCGAGGCGCACCCGGTCGGCTTCCAGTGGGTGATGGAGGCGAAGGAGCGGGGCGCCAAGGTCATCCACGTCGACCCCCGGTTCACCCGGACCAGCGCGCTCGCCGATGCCTACGTGCCGATCCGGGCCGGCACCGACATCGCGTTCCTCGGCGGCATCGTCCGGTACATCCTGGACAACGAGCTGGACTTCCGGGAGTACGTCGTCGCGTACACCAACGCGGCCACCATCGTGAGCGAGGACTTCCAGGACACCGAGGACTGCGACGGGCTCTTCTCCGGCTACGACCCGGACCGGACCAGCTACGACCAGACGAGCTGGCAGTACGCCGGGCACGAGGGTGACGGGCAGAACGACACCGCCACCGAGCGGGAGAGCGCGGCCGGGCTGCGGCACGAGTCGCACGGACCACCGGTGGACCGCGAGGCGGAGCGGGACGAGACGCTCCAGCACCCGCGTTGCGTCTACCAGATCCTCCGGCGGCACTACGCCCGCTACACCCCGGAGATGGTCGAGCGGGTCTGCGGGGTGCCCCGGGAGAAGTTCGAGGAGGTCGCCCGGGCCTGGGTGGCGAACTCGAACCGGGACCGCACCACCATGCTGGTCTACTCGGTCGGCTGGACCCAGCACAGCGTCGGGGTGCAGTACATCCGGACCGGGGCGATCATCCAACTCCTGCTCGGCAACGTCGGCCGACCCGGCGGCGGGGTACTGGCGCTGCGCGGGCACGCCAGCATCCAGGGCTCGACGGACATCCCGACGCTGTTCAACCTGCTGCCCGGCTATCTGCCGATGCCGAACCACGCCCAGCATCCGACCTTCGACAAGTGGTACGACAGCATCCAGCACCCGGGCCAGAAGGGCTTCTGGGGCAACGCCCGGGCGTACGCGGCGAACCTGCTCAAGGCGTACTGGGGAGCGGCGGCCACCCCGGAGAACGACTTCTGCTACGACTACCTGCCCCGGATGAGCGGCGACCACGGCACGTACCAGACCGTGTTCAACATGATCGACGGCAAGGTCAAGGGCTACTTCCTGCTCGGGCAGAACCCGGCGGTCGGCTCGGCGCACGGCCGGGCCCAGCGGCTCGGCATGGCCAACCTGGACTGGCTGGTGGTCCGCGACCTCTTCATGATTGAGAGCGCGACGTTCTGGAAGGACAGCCGAGAGGTGGAGACCGGCGAGATCGCCCCGGAGCGGTGCCGTACCGAGGTCTTCTTCCTGCCGGCCGCCTCGCACGTGGAGAAGCCCGGCAGCTTCACCCAGACGCAGCGGCTGTTGCAGTGGCGGGAGAAGGCCGTCGAGGCACCCGGCGACTGCCGCTCGGAACTCTGGTTCTTCTACCACCTCGGCCGGATCATCCGCGGCAAGCTCGCCGGCTCCACCCGGCCGCGCGACCGGGCCCTGCTCGACCTGGCCTGGGACTATCCCACCGAGGGCCCGCACGCCGAGCCGGATGCCGAGGCGGTGCTGCGGGAGATCAACGGGTACGAGGTCGCCACCCGCCGCCCGCTGAGTTCGTTCGTGGAGATGAAGGACGACGGTTCGACCCTCGGCGGCTGTTGGATCTACACCGGGGTCTTCGCCGACGGGGTCAACCAGGCGGCCCGGCGCAAGCCCGGCGGCGAGCAGAACTGGGTCGCCGCCGAGTGGGGCTGGGCCTGGCCGCTCAACCGGCGGATCCTCTACAACCGGGCCTCCGCCGACCCGGAGGGGCGGCCGTGGAGCGAACGCAAGCGGTACGTCTGGTGGGACGCGGAGCGGGGAGAGTGGACCGGGTACGACGTACCGGACTTCGAGAAGACCAAGCCGCCGTCGTACCGGCCGGACCCGGACGCGACCGGAGTGGCCGCGCTGGCCGGCGACGACCCGTTCATCATGCAGGGCGACGGGAAGGGCTGGCTGTACGCGCCGGCCGGAATACTGGACGGGCCGCTGCCGACCCACTACGAACCGGTCGAGTCCCCGGTACGCAACCCGCTCTACGGCCAGCAGGCGAATCCGACCCGCAAGACGTACGAGCGGCCGGACAACCCGACCAACCCGAGCCCGCCGGACCCGGGTACGGACGTATTCCCGTACGTCTTCACGGTCAGCCGGCTCACCGAGCACCACACCGCGGGCGGGATGAGCCGCAACGTCCGGCACCTCGCCGAACTGCAACCGGAGATGTTCGTCGAGGTCGGGCCCGAGCTGGCCGTCGAGCGCGGCCTGACCCACCTGGGCTGGGCGCACCTGGTCACCAGCCGGGGCGTGATCGAGGCGCGGGTGATGGTGACCGACCGGCTGACCCCGCTGCGGATCGAGGGCCGGATCATCCACCAGGTGTGGCTGCCGTACCACTTCGGCAGCGCCGGGCTGGTCCGGGGTGAGCCGGCCAACGACCTGTTCGGGGTCACCCTCGACCCGAACGTGTTGATCCAGGAGAGCAAGGTCGGCACCTGCGACATCCGGCCCGGGCGGCGCCCGACCGGACCGGAGGTGCTCGACTACCTCGCCGACTACCGGCGGCGGGCCGGCCCCGACGGGCACTACCCGCCGGTCGTGACCGCCGGACCGGACGTGCCCCCGGGCGCCGGACCCGCGCCGGGTGAGCCGGCGTCGGCCGAGCGCGGGCCCGGCGCCGGGGCGGGATCGGCGGGGCGCAGGGCAGACGGCGGCGACCCGGAACGGGAGGGATGAGCATGGTCGAGACGCGGCGCCCGGACGCGCCGGTCAACCCCGCCGAGCAGGCCGGTCACCTCGACCCGCCACCCCGGATGGGGTTCTTCACCGACACCAGCGTCTGCATCGGCTGCAAGGCCTGCGAGGTGGCCTGCAAGGAGTGGAACCTCGTACCGGAGAGCGGGCTCGACCTGCTCGGCATGTCGTACGACAACACCGGGGCGCTGACCGCCAACTCGTGGCGGCACGTCGCCTTCGTCGAGCAACCCCGGCCGGTCGGCTGGCAGTCGTCACCGCCGCTGGCCGGTACCCCGGGCGGGCCGCCGATCACCCCGGCCACCGCCGAGGCGGCCGCCGGTACCAGCACCGACCAGGGGAGCAGGCCCGGGGTGCCGCGGGCCCCGGAACCCGGACCGGCCGGTCGGATGGCGGACGGAACCCAGTTCCTCGGCATGCCCAGCACCGAGCTGCCCGGTCGGGAGCAGGACCGGGACGGGCGTACCGACCTGCGCTGGCTGATGATGTCGGACGTCTGCAAGCACTGCACCCACGCCGCCTGCCTGGACGTCTGCCCGACCGGCTCGCTGTTCCGCACCGAGTTCGGCACGGTGGTGGTGCAGCAGGACATCTGCAACGGCTGCGGCTACTGCATTCCCGCCTGCCCGTACGGAGTCATCGACCAGCGCAAGGGCGACGGCCGGGCGTGGAAGTGCACGCTCTGCTACGACCGGATCGGTGCCGGGCGCACGCCGGCCTGCGCCCAGGCCTGCCCCACCGAGTCGATCCAGTACGGCGAACTCGACGAACTGCGCGAGCGGGCCCGGGCCCGGGTCGAGCGGCTGCACGCCGACGGCGTCCCCGAGGCACGGCTCTACGGGCACGACCCGGACGACGGTGTGGGTGGGGACGGCGCATTCTTCCTGCTGCTCGACGAGCCCGAGGTGTACGGCCTGCCGCCGGATCCCGTGGTGACCACCCGGGACCTGCCCCGGATGTGGCGCCGGGCCGGGCTGGCCGCACTCACCATGACGGCCGCCGCGGTGGCCGCGTTCGTCGGGCGGCCCTGGTGAGCGGCCGGATCGGGCCCGTCGGCCGACCGGCGGTGCCGGGTCGGCACGACGGGCGAATCGGGGAGGCGCCATGACCGGGCCAGGACCGGACGGCGGCGGCCCGCTCGGCGAGCGGCTCCGGGAGGTCGCGGACGGCCTCGGCCAGCGCAACGGCGGGGAGCTGCGACGCCGCTCCGCGCGGCGCGGCGATGGGGGACCGGGGGTCGTCGCCGGGCAGCCGGTGGTCGTCCCGCCGGCCGAGTTCAGCTCGTACTACGGGCGGCCGGTGGTCAAGGCGCCGGTGTGGCGCAAGGACATCCCGGCGTACCTCTTCACCGGTGGGCTGGCCGCCGGATCGGCGCTGCTGGCCGCCGGTGCGGACCTGACCGGTCGGGCGGCGCTGCGCAGGGCCGGCCGGCTCGTCTCGCTCGGTGCGGTCGGTGCGAGCGCCTACTTCCTGGTCAACGATCTCGGCCGGCCGGACCGGTTCCACCACATGCTGCGGGTCGCCAAGCCGACCTCGCCGATGTCGATGGGCACCTGGATCCTCGCCGCGTTCGGGCCGGCGGCCGGACTTGCCGCGGTGAGCGAGATCGCCCCGGCGCTGTCCCGGCGCGGCGGGCTCGGGCTGGTCCGCCGGCTGCTGCCTCCGGCCGGCCGGGTCGCCGGACTGGTCGCGGCGGCGGCGGCACCGGGGCTGGCCACGTACACCGGGGTGCTGCTCGCCGACACCGCGATGCCGGCCTGGCACGACGCGTACCCGGACCTGCCGTTCATTTTCGGCGGTAGCGCGCTGGTGGCCGGCGCGGGCGCCGGGCTGGTCGCCGCACCGGCCGCGCAGAGCGGCCCGGCGGCCCGGCTGGCGGTGGCCGGCGCGGTGGTCGAGACGTTCGCCGAGCGCCGGATCGCCCGGATGGGGCTGACCGGCGAGCCGTACCGGACCGGCCGGCCGGCCCGGCTGATCCGGGGCGGGCAGTTGCTGCTGGCCGCCGGTACCGCCGGCGCGCTGCTGGCCCGGGGCAACCGGACCGTCGCGGTGCTCTCCGGTGCGGCCCTGGTCGCCTCCTCGCTGCTGACCCGGTTCGGGGTGTTCGAGGCCGGGGTCGCCTCCGCCCGGGACCCGAAGTACACGGTGCTGCCGCAGCGGGAGCGGCGGGCGAGACGGGGGGCCGGCGCCGGCCCGTAGCCACGAGCGGGTGCCGGCCATGAGCCGAGACGGGGGTCACGGGACAGTCGAACCCGTACGGGGACAGCGCAGCCCGACGGCGGGCGTCCCCGGCGTGACCGGCCGCACGTTCCACCGGCCCGGGGTGGCGCGGTCCGGTGCTGCGGGACGTATGGTGGGCGGGCTCGGACGACCGGACCATGACCGGATTTCCGCGACTGCCGGGCCGCCCCGGACGGGCAGGGCGGGGAACGGACGTCAGGTGCCCGGCTGGCACACCTGGCACTTCTCCGGACGCTTCGGTCGAATCTCGTGATCGTCTCCGGTTGCGGGACGCTCGATGCCCGCAGTGACCCACGGCGCCGGCCGATGAGCCGGGACCCTGTGAATTTGTCAAGACCAGGTCACGAAATCTTGCGAAACTTCCTCGCTTTCCAATAAGTTCCTCCAGGCAACAAAAGTATGTCAGCCGGTCTGACGACCTGCCCGGAGGCAACAATGATGTTGATGACGCGGCGCGGCGACCAGCCGCTGGACGCGCGCGGTTCCCTCTGGCGCCCCGACGACGGGCGGCCGGCCCCGGCTGCCCCCCGCCGGCCCGCCGTACCGGCCCGGACCGGGGAGCGTCGGCGATGAGTGACGCTCCCGTGCTGCTGGAGATGCGC
Source organism: Plantactinospora sp. KLBMP9567 (assembly GCF_033446045.1). NCBI lineage: Bacteria > Bacillati > Actinomycetota > Actinomycetes > Micromonosporales > Micromonosporaceae > Plantactinospora > Plantactinospora sp. KLBMP9567. Next base: position 64,648 of record NZ_JAWQRR010000022.1, read on the forward strand.
GCGATCACCAAGGAGTTCCCGGGGGTCAAGGCGCTCTCCGACGTCAACCTGGTGGTCCGGCGCGGCGAGATCCACGCGATCGCGGGCGAGAACGGCGCCGGCAAGTCGACCCTGATGAAGGTGCTCAGCGGGGTGTACCCGTACGGCAGCTACTCCGGGGAGATCATCTATCGCGGTGAGGAGAGCCGGTTCCCCGACATCCGGGCCAGCGAGCAGGCCGGCATCGTGATCATTCACCAGGAACTCGCCCTGGTGCCCGGGATGTCGATCACCGAGAACATCTTCCTCGGCAACGAGCCTCAGCGCGGCGGTGCGATCGACTGGAAGAGCGCGAACCGGCAGGCCCTGGAGCTGATGGCCCGGGTCGGCTTGCGGGAGGACCCGGACACGCTGATCAAGGACATCGGCGTGGGCAAGCAGCAGCTCGTCGAGATCGCGAAGGCCTTCGCCAAGGACGTCAAGCTGCTCATCCTGGACGAGCCGACCGCCGCACTGAACGAGTCCGACTCGCAGCACCTGCTGGACCTGCTGCGCGGCTTCAAGCAGCGCGGCATCACCTCGATCATCATCTCGCACAAGCTCAACGAGATCGCCGAGATTGCCGACTCGATCACCATCCTGCGGGACGGCAAGACCATCGAGACCCTGGACGTCAAGGCGGACGGGGTGGACGAGGACCGGATCGTCCGGGGCATGGTCGGCCGGGAGCTTTCCAGCCGGTTCCCCGACCACACCCCGAAGATCGGCGAGGTCTTCTTCGAGGTGCGGGACTGGACGGTCCGGCACCCCATCTCGGCCGACCGGATGGTGGCCAAGGGCTCCAGCTTCACCGTCCGGCGGGGCGAGATCGTCGGGTTCGCCGGGCTGATGGGCGCCGGCCGTACGGAGCTGGCGATGAGCGTCTTCGGTCGCTCGTACGGGGTCTACCAGGGCGGCCAGATCTTCAAGGACGGGCAGGAGATCGTGCTGAAGTCGGTGGCCGACGCCATCAAGCACGGCCTGGCGTACGTCAGCGAGGACCGCAAGTCGCTCGGCCTGAACCTGCTCGACGACATCAAGACCTCGGTGGTCTCCGCCAAGCTCTCGAAGATCACCGGACACGGTGTGGTCGACCCGGTACGCGAATACCAGGCGGCCGAGGGCTACCGCAAGAGCCTGCGGGTCAAGGCCCCGAACGTCGACGAGGGCGTCACCAAGCTCTCCGGCGGCAACCAGCAGAAGGTGGTGCTGGCCAAGTGGATGTTCACCGACCCGGACCTGCTCATCCTCGATGAGCCGACCCGGGGCATCGACGTCGGCGCCAAGTACGAGATCTACGGCATCATCCAGCAGCTCGCCGACCAGGGGAAGGGCGTCATCGTCATCTCCTCGGAGCTGCCGGAGCTGATCGGCCTCTGCGACCGCATCTACACGGTCTTCGAGGGCACCATCACCGGCAACATCGAACGGCGGGACGCCGATCCGGAACTCCTCATGAAGCAGATGACCTCAGCGAAGAAGGCGCAGATCCGGTGAGTCGCATAAAGGAACTCCAGAAGTCCCTGTTCGCGGGGACGACATCCAACGCCCGGCAGTTCGGGATGATCTTCACGTTGGTGGCGATCGTCCTGCTGTTCCAGATCCTGACCGACGGGCTGACGCTGAACTCGAGCAACCTGATCTCGCTGGTCAGCCAGTACTCGTACATCCTGATCCTGGCCATCGGGATGCTGATGGTGATCGTCGCCGGCCACATCGACCTGTCGGTCGGCTCGATCGCCGCCTTCGTCGGCATCGTGGTGGCCCGGGCCATGCAGGACTGGTCGCTGCCCTGGCCGGTGGCGATCCTGTTCGGCCTGCTGGTCGGCGCCGCGATCGGCGCCTGGCAGGGCTTCTGGGTGGCCTACATCGGGGTGCCGGCGTTCATCGTCACGCTGGCCGGGATGATGCTCTTCCGGGGCGGCAACCAGTTCATCGGCAGCGCCGACACCATCCCGGTGCCGGAGGGCTTCAAGGTGATCGGCGCCGGCTTCCTGCCGGAGGTCGGCCCGAACACCGGCTACAACAACCTCACGCTGCTGCTCGGGTTGCTCGTCGCGGTGGCCATCGTGGCGCGGGAGTGGAAGGTCCGGCGTACCCGGCGGGAGATGGATGCCGACGTCGCGCCGATGTGGATCTCGCTGATCCGGGTCGCCGTGCCGGTCGCGGTGATCCTGTACGCGGCCTTCCGGTTCGCCGGCGGCCGGGTAGGTACCAGCTTCCCGGTCTCCGGCATCATCCTCGGCGTACTCGTGGTGATCTACTCCTTCATCACCCGGAACACCGCCGGTGGCCGGCACATCTACGCCGTCGGCGGCAACTCCCGAGCCGCGGAGCTCTCCGGCGTCAAGCTCAAGCGGGTCAACTTCCTGGTCATGATGAACATGTCGATCCTGGCCGCGCTGGCCGGCATGATCTTCGTGGCCCGGTCGGCCGCCTCCGGGCCGCAGGACGGCATCGGCTGGGAGCTGGACGCCATCGCCGCGGTCTTCATCGGCGGCGCGGCCGTCTCCGGCGGCCTCGGCACCATCAGCGGGTCGATCGTCGGTGGCCTGGTGATGGCGGTGCTCAACAACGGTCTCCAGCTGATGGGTGTCGGCTCGGACCGGGTACAGATCATCAAGGGTCTGGTTCTGCTGCTGGCCGTCGCCCTCGACGTCTACAACAAGAACCGCGGGCGTTTCTCGATCATCGGATCGGTGACCCGCCCCTTCCGCCGGGAGACACCCACCGGGCCGGCGCCCACGCCCAGTGTCGAGACGGGTCAGGAGCCCGCCAAGACTCCGGTGGCCGGCTGACGGTCACCGCCGGTGGGGCGGAAAACCTCCGCCCCACCCCCCACCACCTTGTTAAGAAGGGCAACCTGCAATGCGTAGATTCCTAGCCAGGGGTGTCGCCGCCGGCGCCATCGCCCTGCTGGCCCTCACGGCCTGCTCCGAGCGGTCGGGCGACGGCGGCGAGGAGGCCGGTGCCGAGAAGGGCTTCGCCGCCAACTCGCTGATCGGTGTGGCGCTGCCGGCCAAGACCTCCGAGAACTGGGTGCTCGCCGGTGACCTGTTCACCAACGGGCTCAAGGAGGCTGGTTTCCAGTCCGACGTGCAGTACGCCGGAGCCACCAGCACGGTCGCCGACCAGCAGGCGCAGATCTCGGCGATGGTCACCAAGGGTGCCAAGGTGATCGTCATCGGCGCGACCGACGCCGCGCAGCTCACCACCCAGGTCGAGCAGGCCAAGCAGAACGGTGCCACCGTCATCGCCTACGACCGGCTGATCAAGAACAGCAAGGACGTCGACTACTACGTCGCGTACGACAACTTCAAGGTCGGCCAGCTCCAGGGCCAGGCGCTGCTGGAGGGCATGAAGGCGAAGAAGCCGAACGGCCCCTACAACATCGAGCTCTTCTCCGGCTCGCCGGACGACAACAACTCGGGCGTCTTCTTCGACGGCGCGATGGACGTGCTGAAGAAGGAGATCGACGCCGGCAACGTGGTGGTCGGCTCGGGTCAGACCGACATCAAGCAGACCGCCACCGACGGCTGGAAGGCCGAGAACGCCCAGCGGCGGATGGACTCGCTGCTCACCTCGACCTACAGCAGCAAGACGCTGGACGGTGTCCTCTCCCCGAACGACACCCTGGCCCGGGCGATCCTGACCTCGGTCAAGGGCGCCGGCAAGCCGCTGCCGGTGGTCACCGGCCAGGACTCCGAGGTGGAGTCGGTCAAGTCGATCGTGGCCGGCGAGCAGTACTCGACCATCAACAAGGACACCCGGAACCTGGTCAAGGAGACCATCGAGATGGTCAAGGCCCTCCAGGCCGGTAACGACCCGAAGACCAACGACACCGAGTCCTACAACAACGGTGTCAAGGTGGTTCCGGCCAACCTGCTGGAGCCGCTGATCGTCACCAAGAAGAACGTGGTCGAGGCGTACGCCAACGACCCGAAGCTGGCCCCGCTCACCGCTGGCGCCAAGTAAGCAGCAGTAGCAGCGGGTTGCACCGTCCGGGTCCCCGGGATCGACGATCCCGGGGACCCGTCCCGCGTTCTCGGCCGGTCACCACCGTTCTCAGCCCGCGACGACCAGGGTTCGCCCGTCGTCCCGGGCCGGCAGCAGCTCGCCGATCACCGGATGGCCGGGCAGCTCACCGGCGACCAGCAGGCCACCGGAGGTCTGCGCGTCGGCCAGCAGCAGCAACTCGTCCTCGGAAACCCCGGCGCTTTCGAGGTGCGGCCGCACCCAGGCCAGGTTCCGCCGGGTGCCGCCGCTGACGAAACCCTCGGCCAGCGCCGCCCGGGCCCCGTCCAGATAGGGTACGGCCGACGCGTCCACCCGGGCGGTCAGCCCGGAGGCCCGGGCCAGCTTGTGCAGGTGACCGAGCAGCCCGAAGCCGGTCACGTCGGTGCCACAGCGGATCCCGGCCGACACCGCCGCCGCCGAGGCTGCCCGGTTCAGCCCGGTCATCGCCGCCACCGCCCGCGGAAAAACCTCGCCGGTCTGCTTGTGCCGGGAGTTGAGCACCCCGACGCCGAGCGGCTTGGTCAGGGTCAGTGGCAGCCCGGCCCGGCCGGCGTCGTTGCGGATCAGCCGCTCCGGGTCGGCGATCCCGGTGACCGCCATCCCGTACTTCGGCTCGGGGTCGTCCACGCTGTGCCCGCCGGCGACGTGGCAGCCCGCCTCCCGGGCGACGTCCAGCCCGCCGCGCAGCACCTCGGCGGCGAGGGCCAGCGGCAGCACCTCGCGGGGCCAGGCCAGCAGGTTCACCGCGACCACCGGGGTGCCGCCCATCGCGTAGACGTCGGAGAGGGCGTTGGTGGCGGCGATCCGGCCCCAGTCGTACGGGTCGTCGACCACCGGGGTGAAGAAGTCGGCGGTCGCCACCACCGCGGTACCCGACTCCAGTCGGACCACCGCCGCATCGTCGCCGTCGTCGAGCCCGACCAGCAGCTCGCCCGGCCCGGCCGGAACGGACGTACCGACCAGACCGGCGACCACCTCCTCCAGCTCACCGGGTGGGATCTTGCAGGCGCAGCCGCCGCCGTGCGCGTACTGGGTGAGCCGGTGTCGTTCGGTAGTGGTCACCCGACCACTGTCGCACCTTCCGGGGGAGGGATCGCAGCCGTCGCGCGTCGTGCCGGTGCGCGGGCTACGGAAACTGTTCCAGTTGAGAGACGCAGACTTTTAATCCGCGGGTTCGAGGTTCGAGTCCCTGGCGGCGCACCACTGATCAAGGCCCTGACCTGGGGTTCCACCTGGGTTCGGGCCTTCTTAATGTTCCGTGCCGTGGGCGGGTGCTCGGCGGGTGCTCGGGAGCCGTTGGACCGTTTAGCTCGACTGCGACCGCAGCCTGTGTAGAACGCCGGAACTGTCAGCATGCATCTACTTCGATGCCTCTCGCTCGGTGGAGCATGGCTTCAGGAATCTCTTGGCTCCGTGGCCAGCCAGGTACTTACGGCTGATCACCGAGCTGATTGGGTGTGGCAGTCGTATCGGCTGACTGGCGAGTGGTGATGGCCAGTTTTCTCTCCGTGACCGCCGCTGGTGTAATATCGTGAGCCAAATTCCGGTTGTCTCTGTGTCTCGTCGGTGTGATCCTTCGTGCTGAACGTGGAGGACGCGCAGCATGGCATACGCCCGTTGGCACCACATTCTCGTCGAGTCGCAGCGACATGCCCTCAAAGCAGTTGACGAGTGGAACTCTTCAAACGGCAACTACTCCGACTTCTTGACCCACATGCACAAGGCGTGGCACTACCTGCTCCATGCGGAGTTCCACAGAGCCAAGATCGACTATCGCTACAAGGATCCCAAGACCGGTCAGTACAGGCTCATCGACGGTGAGCCGAAGGCCTGGGACCTTGAGTGGTGTCTGAAGCGGCGCTATCCGAACAGCGGTGACCCGATTCGGCTGAACGCCGAACTCTTCGTAGCGCTTCGCAACAAGGTGGAGCACCGATACGAGCACAACCTGAAGATCGCTACGGGCGGCAAAGCACAGGCGCTTGTAATGAACTACGAGCACGAGATGGTGAGCCACTTTGGACCCGCCTTCAGCCTTGCCGATCGGCTTCGCTTTCCCGTTTCGCTTCAGTCCCTTACAGCTGAGGGGCGTGAAAGGCTCCGAGTGGCGGCTGCCAAGCTGCCGAAGGGCGCCCGCGATCTGGTAGCAAAGTTTGAAGCGGCCATCGATCCAGCTGTATTGGACGACCTGAAGTACGACTATCGGGTTCGATTGGTGCCCATCGTCGGTTCGAAAACCGATGCCGATTTGGCGATCAACTTCGTCAGGCTTGACGACCTGAGCGAGGAGGAGCGCAAGGTCATGGTGCAGGCGGGCCGTCAGGGAACCGTCATCGTCAAGAACCGACATGTCGAGGTGGCGGGTAAGGACAAGCTGCTCCCCGCTCAGGTTGCTCGTCTCGTCGAAGATCAGCTGCCCTTCGAGTTCAGAGTTCGCGAGCATACCGAGATGTGGCAGCGGCTCAAGGTGCGGCCTGTTGCTGGAGCTGATGATCCATACGGCACCGATGCTTGCTACTGCGTCTACAACGAGGCGTTCAAGGGCTACGCCTATACGCCGGCCTGGGTGGCGCTGATTCTCAAAGAGATCGGTACGGTGGAAAAGTACCGAGCCTTCTTCCTGCGTGAACCACGCATGAAAAAGGTAATAAACATGCCGAGGCAGGCGACGCCGTCCAGTTCGGGTGATCAACAGCTCGGGAGGAAGATCAGCGTGAGACCGGTTGATAATTCGGCTCGACCAGGATAGCCACCTCGCCGAGTTCTGACCATTAGCGCGCGCTTAGCTCAGCGGCAGGGGCGTTTGTGCTGCACGACCTGGTCAGGGCGTCGAAGCAGGCGCAATGCTCAATCACCTGGTTGTCCGTGGCGGTGAGCGGGCCGTACTCGTCGAGGAAGCTATCGCGTAGGTCCGGTCGCAAGGGCCAGATGCGAGTCGCGAGGCGTACGAGGTCTCGGGCGGGCAGGTCGTAGCGGCTGTGTTCGAAGTCGATCAGGCGAACGATCCTGTCGTCGCCGTAGATCATGTTTCGGGGCGTGAAGTCGAGGTGACACGGCTGGGCCGGTAGCGGGGCGAGGGCTTGGAGGGCTCGCATGTGGGCCCGTACCTCGGCTCGGTAGCTAGGCGTTATCCGGTCTCCGGCTCGGTGAATCCAATACTCGGATCGATCGGCGAGCCAGGCTGTCCAATCCGGCTCCAGCCTCGGCGGTCCGGCGGCGTGAAGCGTCTTGAGTAGCCGCCCGGCTTGGCGGTATGCATCCTGCTCGGCCTCGGGGCAAAGTCTTCGCTGGTTCAGCGGTACACCTGGCACGACGGTGATGATGATCGCGGGCGGATCGTCGGCTGTCGCGAGTAGGCGGGGGGCCTGGTCACCGAGGGCCAGAACCCAGGTCCGGTAGGCATGTACCTCCTGCGTGTGCCGTTCTTGGCTGCGGTGTGGTTTGACTATCACCTCCCCGTGCTCGGCGGTCGAGGCGCGGAGCAACTGAGTACCTGCGTGGCCCGGGTACCACGTCACGGGTACCGCGCCGGTGTCGAGAAGACGCCGGCAGAGTTGGAGGAGGTCGGTGCTGCTCATCGCCCGGGTTCGAGGTGGCGGGTGTCGTTGTGGGCGACGAGTTGCCAAGTGGTGCGGCCGAACCGGTTGGTCGGTCGCTGCCACCGGGTGACCGAGGCGTGGTCGGTGACGAAGCCGAGCCGCAGGCAGGCGTCCTGGGGGAGTGTGAAGAGTAGGTTGTTGGCGGCCTCGATGGTCTCGCCGTGGGCGGCGATGAGGATTCGCTGGCCCTCGTGCCGGGCGAGGATCTCCTGTAGGGCTTTGGTTGCCCGGTCGAGGTATTGGTTCCACGTTTCGGACCCGTCGGCGTATGGGGCGTCGGGGGCGTGTTGGGGCGGGCCCTGAAAGGCGGTCTTGACGTCCGCCCACGGGCGGCCATCGGCGTCGCCGTGGTGAGGCCCGCGAAGTTCCGCCTCAACGGTGGGCGGTAGGTGGAGAGCCTTCGTGATGATCTCAGCGGTCTGGACTACCCGGAGTCGGGGGGTGGAGTAGAAGACCGCATAGGGGCGGGTTGCGTGCTCGGCAGCCAGCCGGGCAGCGAGCCGGGTGACCTGGTGGCGCCCCCGGTCGGTCAGTCCGGTGCAGCCGCGTTCGCCGCCGACGATTCCGGCGACGTTGCAGGCGGCTTCGCCGTGGCGGGCGATGACGAGTTCGGTGGTTGGGGCCATCGGCAGGGCTCCTTCGGGGCGGTCAGGTCGGTGTGAAGGCGTCGGGCCACGGCCGGACGGTGGGCCACGGGTGCCGGTATCCGTTGGTGCCGAGGTAACGGAGGGTCAAGAGGTGGTGCAGTTCGGCGTACTGCCGCAGTTCGTCAAGGTCGCAGACGTTCGGCGCGATTGCGGCTCGGTAGGCATCGACGCAGTTCATGATGGTCTGCTGGCGGAGTCGGCCGTATGTCATCGAGGCGGTAACGAGCAGGCCGGCCAGGTCGTAGCCGAAGGGGGCGAGGGTGAGATCGTCGAAGTCGACGACAGCGACGCTCTCTCCCTCAACGAGGTAGTTGCGTACGTTTGGGTCCTTGAAGAAGGACGCAGGTCGACCATGCCTGTCGAGAACAGCGTCCAGCGCGGCCAGGTCTACGCCGGTGACACGGGCGGCCCGATGCAGCGCCTCCCGACGCGGCCTGGTGAAGTCGGGAAGCACCTGCCCGGTCGACGTGGTGTGCGGTTGGTCGAGGCGCGCGGAGTGCAGCTCTCTCCGATACGCGGCGTTGTGCAGTCGACCGAGCGCGGACGCCACGCGAGGCAGGTCGGGCACCTCGGGTGTCCGGCCCGGCAGCCGCTCGAAGGCTAGGTGACGACTCGTCCGTGCGACCAGGTGCGGGAGGCGGACCCCGGACTCCAGCGAAGTGAGCCAGGCGTAATGGGCCGCCGCTGCCGAGCAACGTTGTGGGTCGTCGTACCGCTTGAGGAAGAGGTTGCTGGTCATGGCCGTGCTGCCAGGACGTAGCTGACGGTGGACCGGGTCGGAAACGGCGGCACCGGCAGCCGTTCCCGGAGGATCGCGGCCAGGTCAGCTGGCCCGCCCGCCGGGTGGATCCGGTATTTCGGGGTCGTCGCTAGGTATCGGGCGAGGTGCGTGGCATCGGCGAACTCGAAGAGGTGCTGCTCGTGCAGGACATCGAGCACGGTGAGATGAGTGGCGGCGATGTTGACCAGGTTGCCGCTGTGGAAGCTCTCGTAGAGGCTCGGCCGGCTGGCAGCGTCGGGGTCGAGGTTCGCTGCTTGGACGAGCTGATCGAGTTCGGCGTAACTGTCCAGCGACTTGGTCACCAGGACGGCGACACCTCCGGGACGGAGGCAGCGGGCGATCTCCGCGACCACGGCGGCCGGTGTGGTCGAGTGGTAAAGACAGAACGCGGCCACCGCCGCGTCGGCCATCGCATCGGGCAACGGCAGCTGGTGGAAATCGGCGCAGACCGCCGAGCCGACCTCGCCGGCCTCGGCCAGCCGGGTACGGACGGTGTCCAGCAGCGTGGCCGAGGCGTCAACCGCGATAAGCCATCGAGGGCGGAGACCGGCAGCGATCCGGAGCGCGGCGGTGCCTCGCCCGCAGCCGATGTCGAGCACGACCGCACCGGGTGAGGTCCGCTGGGCGAGCAGGTCGACGACGACTTGGGCGGCGTTTCGCCCAACGATCTTGGCCTGGTGTAGCGCGCGGGTGCGTTCCGCGAGCCGGTCGTCGGTGCAGTACAGGTCGCCGCGGACCAGCGCGGGGTCGAGGAACGGGTTAGCCGACACCGGCCGCCTCCCGTCCCGGCCCGGTTACGTCATCGGCTGGGCCTGTTGTCGTAGCCGGTCGACCAGTCGGTTGGCTTGCCGGCGGCTGCGCAGTGAGATCAGTCGGACGTGCGGCCCGTGTTCCCGGACGAGGGTCTCGACCCGGGGCCGCATGGTGCGTCGGTAGCCGAGGATGTAGCGGACGAAGTTCCAGGTGATCCGGTCGTAGACGCCGTCGGCCTGGTGCTGGCCGCCCCGGTAGCGCCAGCGTCGTTGGGTGATGCCCCAGAGGCAGGTCATGGCGGGTAGGTCGAGGAAGATCACGGTGTCGGCGGCGGCCAGCCGGATGGGTAGGGTGCCGGCGTAGTTGCCCTCGATGACCCACCGTTCGCTGGCCACGAGTTTCTCCTGCTGGGCAGCGAACTCGTCCTGGGGCAGCGGGTTCCACTGCTCGTCGTAGTAGATCGAGTCGAGGTGGGTCAGCGGCGCGTCGAGGATGTGGGCCAGTTGCCGGGCGACGGTGGATTTGCCGCTGCCGCCGCAGCCGATGATGGCGATCCTGTCCATGGTCCTCCAGGGTAGGGGTGGGACGGGGTGAGGTCGGGCGGACACGGCGGGTCATGACGGCACCCGGCCCGAATGGCGCAGAAGATCATCGAGTACGGCGAGTTGGGTGGAGAGCCGGAACGGGGCGAGACGGCGCAGGCAGGCGGCGATCAGGTCGGCGTGGTCGTTGGTGCCGGCGACCTCGGCGAGCCAGCCGACCCGATCCCGTACGTCGGTGGCGTCGGTGATGTGCAGGCTCGCTGGTACGAGTTCGGCGGCGCTTCGGATGGTGGCGGGCAGGAGCGGAGCGCAGCCGGCGAGGACCGCTTCGAAGATCCGTTGGGTGATCTGGCCGACACGGGCGTAGCGGTCGGATAGCAGCAGCACGGTGGCGAGGGCGTTGGCATGGATCTCGGTGACCTGCGGGAACGGGACCCGGCCGATGAAGTTGAGGCCGGGCCAGCGGTTGGTGTCGGGCCACTTGCCGGCGATCAGGTGGGGTAGCTGCGCGGCGGCGGGCGCGAAGAAGGTGTCGAACGCGTCGTCGCGGTCGTACTGGTTGCCCACGTATACCAGTGGGTTCGGCCGGGGGTGGGCGGCGAGTGCAGCGGGATTGGCGGTGTCGATGGCAGCGTCGGCGACGGGGAAAAGCAGCGGCACCGCCCCTGGGCTCGGGTGCAGCGCAGGCTCGCAGACCGTGACGTGGTTGAGCTGGCGGAGTGAGGCATGCCGGTCGAGTTGTCGGTCCTTGTCCCAGATGATCGTCGGGATGCCGATTTTGTGGGTGTAGTGGGTGAGGAGTTCGGCTTGCCGGTGTAGGTCACAGGTGTGACCGGACCGGCCGCAGGGCGTGATGTTGCGGCCGGGGATGGGCCAGCGCCACTCGAGAAACAGGACGTCGATGTCGGGCAGGTCGTTGTCCCACCGGTAATACTCGGTGAGGTCGTTTCCGGCTTCGTCCAGGTCGCGGTTGCGCTGGAGGAACAGGATGTCGTGGCCGGTGTGGCATAGGCCGTCGATGAGTGTGCGGCGGTGGCTGCGTCCGCCGTCGGGGGTGTCGAGGATGCCGGGGCCGAGGAATCCCCAGCAGCTGTAGCCGATCAGCACTTGGTCACCCACCAGCCTTCGATGAGCAGAGCGTCCAGGCCGGTCGCGGTGAGGCAGGCCAGGGCCATGTCCGGGGTGCCGCAGATTGGTTTGCCCTTGACGTTCAGCGAGGTGTTGATCAGGACGGGGTGTCCGGTGATCGCGCCGAACGCGGTCAGGACGTCGGCGAGAAAGGGATGCTGTGCGTGGGTGACGGTCTGCACCCGGGCGGTGCCGTTGGCGTGGACGATCGCGGGTAGGCAGGTACGGGTCAGGTCGGTGACGGGGGCTGCGATGGACATGTACGGCGAGGGTTGACGCAGCTGGACGTAGTCGGCGGCCTTGTCAGCGAGGATGACCGGGGCGAACGGCCGGAACGGTTCGCGGAACTTCACGGTGGCGTTGAGCCGGTCCACGACGCCGGGCGAGAGGGGGGAGGCGAGGATGGACCGGTTGCCCAGCGCGCGTGGCCCGGCCTCCAGCGAGCCGGCGAAGAGCCCGACGATCGCCCCACTAACGAGCCGCTGGGCAAGGTGGTGGACCGGATCGTCCAGGCGTTCGGCGGCCAGGCCGGGGCGCGGTTCGGTGTGCAGGGTCAGCTTCGGGTACGTCGGGCCGAGGTAGCAGCGCTGTTCGATGCCGGTGGGTGGCCGGCCGGTGGTGTCGAGCCAGGCGGCTGCTGCGGCGCCGATTGCGGTGCCGGAGTCTCCGGGCGCGGGCGGTACGTGCACCTCGTCGACGATGCCGGCTTGGGTGATGAGTCCGGCGGCGACGCAGTTCATCGCCACGCCGCCGCCGAGGCAGAGCAGGCCGGACCCGGTCAGCCGGACGGCTCGCTGGGCCAGGTGCAGCATTACCTGTTCGGTTCGTTCCTGGAGTGCGGCGGCCAGGTCGGCGTGCACGAGTTCGACCGGTGCGCCGGGCAGGCGGGGTGGGCAGGTGGCGGCGGTGAATGCCGGTGTGGTCCGGCCGTACCGGCTGGAGAGCACCCGCAGCGGCAGCAGGGTCGGATCGAGGGTGAAGCCGTTCTCGGTGAGGCGGATCGCTCGGCTCATCAGGTCGTGGAAGCGTTCTGGGCTGCCGAGCGCGGCCAGTGCCATCACCGTGCCTTCCTCGTCGCCCCGACGCCAGCCCAGGTGCTCGGTGACGGCGCCGTAGGCGTAGCCGAGCGATGCGGGGTCGTCGACCGCGTCGTGCAGGGCGAGTCGGAAGGGTCGGGCGTCGTGCTGTGCGGCGTGCCAGATGGTGGTGGTCTGGAGTTCGCCGAGGCTGTCCACGATCAGGACGGCTGCGTCGTCCACCCCGGCGGAGAGGAACGCGTAGAGGGCGTGTGCGCGGTGGTGCTGTATCGGGCGGAGGCGGGCGTGCGGGAACCGTCGGGACAGGTCCCGCATCCTGGCCTGGTAGCGGCGGCGGACGGTGAGAAAGCTGCGAGCACGGGGCACCGCGCGGGCGCGCGTCACGGAAGCGGCCAGGTGCGCGGGCAGTTGACCGAGCGCGGGCAGGTAACGGCGGCCGTCAAAGTTGTACGCGACTGTTGTCACCTGGTCTGCGGTCAGCCCAGCCTCGGCCAGAAGCCAGGCGACAGCGTTGGACGGGTACGCCTTGCTGTGCTTGACCCCGTCGAGGCGCTCCTCTTGGACGAAGCCGATGAGGTGTCCGTTGACCAGGAGCGCGGCGGCCGAGTCGTGCGTGTACGCGCACAGGCCCAGCACGACGTCGGCGTGGCGGCTGTCCAGTCGCGCCTTCATCCTCGTACGCCCTGCGTGGCTGTGGCGACGGTTGGGGCGAGGTGGTCGTACCAGCTTGAGAGGGCGTGGCCGAGCGGGCCGGGAGTGGCGGCGGCCAGCTTCCGCGCCTGGTCACGGTTGCCTGTCTTCCAGGATCGGTAACTGCTGAGGGTCCGGCCGAAGGCGTCCCAGGTCGGCCCGTCTGCCGAGTCGGTGGCGCCGGAGATCACGCGTTGGAGAAGGGTGTCGAGGTCCGGCCAGGGCACGGTGACCGGCGCCAGTTCGGCGTCGCCGGGCAGACCGTGCAGGCAGGCGGCGGCTGTTCCCGTGTTGTTGGCATAGAGGTGCAGGGAGTCGACGTGGTGGTGGTACTCGCCCAGGTCGACGCCGAGCCAGCCGGCCATCAGCTCCTGAATCAAGGTCGTGGTGAAGATGTCGTAGGGGAAGCCGAGCCACAGGTCCTGGCTGCGCATGCTGGTGTGCACCACCAGTCGGCCCTGGCGGATGAAGAAGCGGTAGCCGAGGGTGCAGGGCACGTCCCGGTATCCCCGGTGGTCGCGGGACGGATCGTAGAGCTGGATCACCGCTCGCCGGGAATTCCGGTCGGCGTGCAGTTGGCGTCGTACGGCGTCGAGTTGATCGACCGTGGCATCGAGCTGGTCGATCCGGCCGCCCCACCGGCGCAGCCGTGGGCCGTAGGCGCCACGGAGCACGCCGTCGTCGGCGTACTGGCGGAGGTTGTCGTTGTAGTCGAAGATCCACGGGTCGTCGGAGCCGGAGAGGATCCACAGCGCCTCGGCAACGGCGAAGGCCGGATTGATCACGCGGGCTGGCGGTACGTGGACGATCCGTCGTCGGGGATTCGTCAGGCAGAGGTGGGCGCCGATGACCTCGGTGGTGGCGTGGTCGCGTGGGGATGCGGTGCGACCGTTGAGTAGTACGGCCTGGCAGGCGGCGGTGAAGAGTTCGCTGGCCGAGTCGGCGGTCAGAACGATCATGAACGGGCTCCGTTGCGGTGTTCAGGAGGTGAATGTGGCGAGCCGGTCGCGGGACAGGTCGACCAGCCAGGCGGCCTGGCGGGCGAGTCCCTCGTGCAGGCCGACGGTGGGCCAGTAGCCGAGCAGCCGGCCGGCGCGAGTCAGGTCGGCTGCGGTCGCCGGAACATCGCCCGGCTGGGCGGGTACGACCTTGATCGGCACCTGCCGGCCGGTGACCTTCGATGCCTCGTCGATGACGCCGCGCATGGACACGCTCGCGCCGCCACCGACGTTGACGGCTGTGGCCCGAACGTCGAGATGAGCTGCGGCGATGGTCGCGGTGACGACGTCGCTGATGTAGGTGAACTCACGGTGTTGACTGCCGTCGCCGAAGAGGGTCATCGGAAACCCGGTGTAGGCGGAGAACAGGATCCGACCGATCAGCATGTCGGGTCGCTGCCGAGGCCCGTACACGGTGAAGTAGCGGAGTGCGACGACGCTGAGCTGGCTGTCGGGGCGGCGGGCGTAGGCCAGGCACAGGTGCTCGGCGGCGAGCTTGCTCACGCCGTACGGGGATATCGGACAGGTCGGATCGCCTTCCCGACTCGGCCGGTTCGTCGGACCGTAGACGCTGGACGACGATGCGAAGACCAGCCGTCGTACGCCCTGCCGGACGCACGCGTCGAGGAGTCGATGAGTGCCGAGGACGTTGGTCTGGGCGTAGTCGAGGAAGTCGCTGCCCCAGGACTGACGGACGCCGGGCCGGGCGGCGAGGTGGAAGACAGTCTCACAGCCCTTCACCACGTCATCGAGTTGATCGGTGGCCAGGTCCAGGTGGCATGGCGTGAACGACGGGTTGGAGACTGCGGCGGCGAGGTTCTCGTCCGCGAGGGCGTGCTCGCCCAGTCGGCGACGGTCCAGGCCGATCACCGTCACGCCTCGGGCCAGTAGCGCGTCGACGAGATGCGAGCCGATGAACCCAGCCGCCCCGGTCACCAGGACTCGGAACATGGATCGTCACGCCTCCTTTCGTGTGCTGCGTTCGAAGATCAGCCGCCAGGAGTGGGCGAGCAGGGGAGGATCGACCGCCGGAACGCATGCCCGACCGATCGCGGTCCGGCGGCTCCTGCACTCCTGTCCGTCGGCGCCGTTGGCAGCCGTCGTGGCGGCGTTGCGGGAGAGGTAGATGGTCATCGCCGTACCGCCTTCTTGCCGGCTCGGTGGTACGGGGCGTGCCGGCGGTGCTTGCCGGAGACGGGCCGCTTGCGGCCGATGTGGCGGACCCGCCGGGGGGACAGCGGGTCCGCCACCGCAAGGCTGCGGGTGGGAGCAACCCGCCGGTCACCCGCCCGCGCAGCCCCAATGGCAGTACGCAGGCGAGGAGACAGCCCCACGACATTGGAGCCATGAACCATCGCCGCAACCAGGCGCGGGCCCGAGATCGTCTTGTCGAGACTGATCAACGTGTCCACGATCTACCCCCTGAGCTGTAGGCGATTCGGACTGGCCGCGTAGCCGCCGTCGGGCGGCACAGTTCGAGGCTCGGCAATAGCGAACCGTCTTGGGCCATCGGCCGGTACCGTCCACTGCCCGTCCAATCGCAACCAGGTAGTGACGAGCCGTAGCCGGACTGGCTAGCGTGATCTACGTCGATTGGCAATGCCCGGAGGTGTCCGATGGCGGAGCGGCGCTATCCCCCGAACCGGCGGCTCGCGTGGGAGAGACTCCAACGCGGGTGGTCGTACGAGGAGATCACCGAACGAATCCGTAGTGAGATGACCCGCGCCGGCGAGACCGACACCGGGCTGAACGCCAACACCGTCCGACGCTGGGAGATCGGCGAGCGGTGGCCGGACCCGCGCTACCGCAAACACCTCGTCGCGATCCTCGGTAAGCCAGCGAGCGACCTTGGCCTGCTCACCCCCGACGAGCTGGCCGTACGCCCGGAGGCGGAAACACTGCACGAGTTCAGGAGGTTGTGGGACATGCTCACCGGAGACGACAACGGCAACGGTTGGGACCGCGCGTCCGTACTACGCGCCTTCGTCGGCGCCAGCATGCTGCCCCTGGTCGCGCCACTGCTGTCCCTCGACCCCGACGCCGCACACGCCGACAGCAAGACCGTCGACCCGGACGCGTACCGGCTGATCGTGCGTTGCCAGCGCGAGCTGTACTGGACCAGCCCGGCCCGGCCGCTCTACGAGGCCGCCTACGCCCACACCCAGCTTGGCATCGGGCTCCTACGCGCCGCCACCGGCACCAACCGCGCCAGCCTCGCCAGCGCCCTCGCGGAATCCGCGCTGCTTACCGCCCGGCTCGCCTTCTTCGATCTCAGCCAACCCGCCATCGCCGAACGCTGCTACGACGTCGCCCTCGCCGCCACCCGCGAAGCCGGCGACCACGCCCTGGCTGCGGCTGTTCTCGGCCACACCGCCTTCATTCCCGCGTTCGGTCACGACCCAGCCAGCGCTCGCCCGCTGATCGACGCAGCCATCCAACACACCTGGCACGGTGTCAGCCCCATGGTCCGCTCCTGGCTGCACTGCGTCGCCTCGGAGGTGGAGGCACGGGCCGGAGCGGCAGCCGCAAGCCGCCGTCACATCGACCTGGCGGCAGGGGCGATCGACGGCGACTCCACCCCGCCGGAATGGCTCGACTTCTACGACAACGGCCGCCTGCACTCGTTTGCCGGGTACGCCGCCCTCGCCAGCGGCGACCACCGCGAAGCCACCGGCCAACTCGACCAGGCGCTCGTCGGGCTCACCGGCACCAGCGCGAAGCAGCGCAGCGTTGTCCTCGCCGACCTCGCCACTGCCAATGGCAGTGACGGCGACCAGGCCGCCGACTACCTCAACCAGGCCGTCGACGCCCTGCACACCGACTGGTACGGCACCGGCCTCGACCGGGTCCGCGCCGTCCGGCCCCTACTCGGCGACAGCCGACACGGTGCCCAACTCGACGAACGCATCGCCGCTCTCACCGCCGGCCGAGCGGCTCTTCCGGGTAGTTAGCCGGCCGACTCGTTGTGCTTGCGAACGAGGTCGGGCAGCTCGGCCAGCGAGTCGAGCTGGAACAGGCAGCGGTCGCTGACCGCCCTGTCGTCGAGGATGTAGCCCCACGGGCCACGACGGACCAGAGCGGTCGTAATCCCCGCCTCCTGCGCCGGCCGGATGTCGTTGTCCAACCGGTCGCCGACGTAGAGCACTTGACCAGCCGGGCAACCCGCCTCGGCCACCACCCGTTCGAAGAACGCTGCGGACGGCTTCTCCACACCCCAGCCGTCCGAGGTGCCGATGACGTCGACCGGCAGGTCCAGGGCACGCAGGATCGTCTCCGCCCGCGCGGTCTGGTTACCGGCCAGGCCGACCCGCAGCCCCGACTCGCGCAGCGCGGCGAGGCACGGTCGGGCATCCGGGTACAGGTCCTCCTGGGTGAACGACTCCGGCTGTCCCGCCGCCGTGCGGCGCTCCCGCTCCACGGCCAGGTCGAACCCTGGCCGGAACACCTGGAACGTCTCCCGGTAGTCGAGGCCCCGAGCGATCGCCGCGCCGAAGACGGCGGAGAAGGTGTGGCGCGGTACGCCGAGCCAGTCCGCCCAGGTTCCGTACTCCCGGGACTCGTCGACGATCGTTTCGCCCACATCGAAGAACACGCTCGCGATCACACCTCGATTGTGCCCCTGGACACGCAGAGTGACCTACGGGGGGTCTGCGTGGCGTCGGAAGGTTACTGGGATAACTGGAACAGGAAGAAATGACTGCTGACACAGTTGTAGGCATTCGATCGGGGGCGCTGCCGCCCCCGCGTCCCGAACAGACTGGGGACTCATGCGGACAACCACCATCGGTGACGTGAGGCTTCTGCTCCCGGATCTCGACTCGGAAGATCTTGATACCGTCCACGATCCGGCGAGCGACCTCACCAAGGCCAGCATCGAGGGTGTCTCCTGGCACGGCGCACAACTGGACGATGTCAGTATCCGTAGCAGCCGGATCAGTGGCGCGGACTTCAGCGAGAGCATCTGGGAATCCGGGACCATCTGGGGCAGCGAGATCACTCGCACCGACCTTTCCGGTGCGGCTCTGACCGGGGTCGCCATCGAACGCTGCGCGTTCACCGGCTCGCGGTTCACCGGTACCCGGCTGACAGATGTACGCCTCAAAGACGTCCTCTTCGACGGCTGCCGCTTTGACTACGCCACCTTCCAGCGCGTCGTCGCCGCCGGAGCCGTGGCCTTCACCGACTGTACGTTTAGCAACGCCACATGGTCGTCCTGCCGACTACCCAAAATCGCCATCAGGTCCTGCCAGTTGACCAGCCTTGAACTCGAGTCCTGCCAGCTCCAAGGCGCTGACCTTCGGGACAGCCGCCTCCACGATCTCAGGGCAGCACTCGTCAACCTGCACGGGGTTACCCTCGGCCAAGAACGACTTTCGGAGCTCACTCAGATGGCTATCGCGGAGCTACGCCTTGACGTGCGGGCCGACTTAGAGCTTCGGAGCGCGCAGCCCTCCCAGGCGGCGACCGCCGCAGAGCAGCCCGCTATCCATCCAGGCACTCGACGCTCTGCACACCGCCTGGTACGGCAGCGGCCTCGCCCGTTCTGACCTGGTCGAACTTCCGACATCCGGCGACCGGGTCGGCAGATGATCGGGCGATCGTGCTGGCCGTCTCCGCCGGGACCTCGCTGAGACTTACCCCGGGCGCGGAGAGATCAAATGTGGTTAAGTGCCGATGGAGGATGCAGGAGCGAGGTGGGGATGAACGGGGCGGTCGATCCTCGGCGGCGGGTGCCACGCACCGACGTACTGCTCGCCGATCCCCGGCTGGCGGCCGCCGAGGCCACCCTCGGGCGGGCCCGGCTCAAGATTGCACTCGGCGCCGCCCAGGACCGGGTCCGGCGCGGCGAGATCCCGCCCGAGGAGGTCGTCCCGGCCACCCTGGCCGCGCTGCCGGAGACCGCCGCCGGGCTGCGCCCGGTGCTCAACGCCACCGGGGTGGTGCTGCACACCAACCTCGGCCGGGCGCCGCTGTCGGCGGCGGCCGTCGACGCGGTGGTGGCGGCGGCCGGGCACACCGACGTGGAGCTCGACCTGCGGACCGGGCGGCGGGCGCGGCGGGGCCGGGGCGCGCTGGCCGCCCTCGCCGCCGCGGTGCCGGCGGCCGGGGCGGTGCACGTGGTCAACAACGGCGCCGCCGCGCTCGCCCTGGTCGCCACCGCGCTCACCACCGGGCTCCGGACACCCGGCGAGGGCCCGGCCGGCCGGGAGATCGTGGTCAGCCGGGGCGAGCTGGTGGAGATCGGCGACGGGTTCCGGCTGCCGGACCTGCTGGCCAGCACCGGCGCGACGCTGCGCGAAGTGGGCACCACCAACCGGACCGGGCTGGCCGACTACGCGGCGGCGGTCGGGCCGGGTACCGCGTTCGTGCTCAAGGTGCACCCGTCGAACTTCGTCGTCCGGGGCTTCACCGCCGCCGTACCGGTCAACGAGTTGGCCACCCTCGGCGTACCGGTGGTGGTGGACATCGGCTCCGGGCTGCTGGCGCCGGACCCGCTGCTGCCCGACGAGCCGGACGCCGCCTCGGTGCTGCGGGCCGGCGCGGCACTTGTCACCGCGAGCGGCGACAAGCTGCTCGGCGGTCCGCAGGCCGGACTGCTGCTCGGCGACGCCGAGCTGGTCGAACTGCTCCGCCGGCATCCGCTGGCCCGGGCGTTGCGGGTGGACAAGCTGACCCTGGCCGCCCTGGAGGCGACCCTGACCGGTCCGGAGACGCCGACCTGGCGGGCACTGCGGGCCACCCCGGCCGCGCTGCGGCTGCGCACCGAACGGCTCCGCGACCAGCTCGCCGCCGGCGGCCTGAAGGCCGAGGTGGTCCCGCACGACGCCGTGGTCGGCGGCGGCGGGGCGCCGGAGGTCAGCCTCGACTCGTGGGCCCTCGCCCTCCCCGAGGAGTACGCCGAACCGCTGCGCCTCGGCGACCCGCCGGTACTCGGCCGGCTGGAGCGGGGCCGGCTGCTGCTCGACCTGCGCTGCGTGCCCGTCGACCGGGACGAGGCGGTGCGGGCCGCCGTCGCCCGGGTGCCCCGAGGATGGCGGGGGAGCTGAGGTGCAGGTCGTCGCCACCGCCGGACACGTCGACCACGGCAAGTCCACCCTGGTCCGGGCGCTGACCGGGATGGAGCCGGACCGCTGGGCGGAGGAGCGGCGCCGGGGCATGACCATCGACCTCGGCTTCGCCTGGACCGCGCTGCCGTCCGGGACGGTGCTGGCGTTCGTCGACGTACCCGGACACCAGCGGTTCGTCCCCAACATGCTCGCCGGGATCGGCCCGGCCCCGGCCGCGCTCTTCGTGGTCGCCGCCGACGAGGGCTGGATGCCGCAGTCCGCCGAGCACCTGGCCGCGCTGGACGCGCTCGGGGTCCGGCACGGGCTGCTGGTGGTGACCCGGACCGACCTGGCCGATCCCGCCGCCGCCACCGAACTGGCGCTCGCCGAGATCGCGGCCACCTCACTCGGCGAGGTCAAGACGGTCGCGGTCAGCGCGACCACCGGCGCCGGGCTGCCGGAGCTGCGCGCCGCCCTGGACCGGCTCGCCGCCCGGCTGCCGGTGCCCGAGCCGAGCGCCCCGGTGCGGCTCTGGGCGGACCGGGCGTTCACCATCAGGGGCAGTGGCACGGTGCTGACCGGCACCCTGGGCGCGGGGACGCTGCGCACCGGCGACGAGCTGGAGCTGACCGGCACCGGGCAGCGGGTCCGGATCCGGGGCCTACAGACCCTGGGTACCCAGGTGTCCGAGGTCGCCGGGGTGGCCCGGGTCGCGGTCAACCTGCGCGGGGTGCCCCGGGAACAGGTCGGCCGGGGCGACGCGCTGCTCACCCCGGGACGGTTCCAGCAGACCGGCCTGGTCGACGTCCGGCTGGCCGGCGACCCGGTGGCCGGGCTGCCGGCCGAGGTCACCCTGCACGTCGGCTCGGCCGCGGTGACCGCCCGGGTACGCCCGCTCGGCGCCGACACCGCCCGGCTGCGGCTGGACCGGCCGCTGCCGCTGCGCATCGGTGACCGGGCGCTGCTGCGGGATCCCGGCCGGCGGCACGTGGCCGGCGGGGTGACGGTGCTCGACGTCGTACCGCCCCGGTTGGGCCGGCGGGGTGCGGCGGCCGACCGGGCGGCGGTGCTGGCCGGGTTGGACGGCCGTCCCGACGAGTCCGGGGAGCTGGCCCGGCGCGGCCTGGCCCGGCGCTCCGAGCTGGAGCGGATGGGCGTGACCGCGCGCACCGCACCGGTGGCCGGGGAGTGGCACGCCGATCCGGTGCGCTGGCGGGAACTGCGGCGGCGACTGGTCGACGAGGTGACCCGGTGGGCGCAGGCGCATCCGCTGGAGCCGGGCGTACCGGTCGAGACCGCCCGCCGGCTGCTGGAGCTGCCGGACCGGGCCCTGGTCGAGGCCCTGGTCGTGGCCCCGCTGCTGGCCCGCGACGGCCGGATCGGCCGGGGTGGGGCGACCGGCACCCTGCCCGAGCAGGTTGCCCGGGCGGTACGGCGGGTCGGTGCGGAGCTGGCCGAGCGACCGTTCGTCGCCCCGGAGGCGGCCCGGCTCGCCGAGTTCGGACTCGGCCACCGGGAGATCGGCGCGGCGGTACGGGCCGGCGCGCTGCTCAAGCTCGCCGACAACGTCGTACTGCTGCCGGACGCCCCCGAGCAGGCGATCCGGGTACTCGCCGCGCTGCCGCAGCCGTTCACCCTCAGCACCGCCCGGCAGGCCCTCGGCACGACCCGGCGGGTCGCCGTGCCCCTGCTCGAACTGCTGGACCGGCGCGGCGCCACCCGCCGGCTGCCGGACGACGCCCGGATCGTGCTGGCCGGACCGGGCGAGGCCTGAGCCCACCGGCCGCCGGTTTCCGGCCCCGTCCCACCCGCTGAGAGCGCCCCACTGGTCACGCACCCGCCAAGAGCATCTGCGCCAGCCGCGAGTCAGGGCAGCGCCGGTCGCCGGTCTGCCAGCAGGCGTCGCTTGTCGGGCTTGCCGGCCACCGAGACGGGAACCTCGGCGATGAAGGTGACGTGCCGAGGGCTGCTCGCCGCTCCGAGCCGCTCCCGGACGAGGTCGCGCAGCACGTCCGGATCCGGCCGCCGGTCGGGGGCGGGGACGACGAAGGCGTGTACCGCCTCGCCGGTCTCCTCGTCGGGCACGGCCACGACGTACGCCTCGGCCACGTCGGGATGGCCGGACAGGACCCGTTCGATCGGCCCGGCGTACTGGAGGTCGGCGTTCACGATGACGACGTCCCGGGCCCGCCCCAGCAGGTGCAGGTACCCGTCGGCGTCCAGCCGGGCGAGGTCGCGGGTGCGTACCCAGCCGTCGACGAACACCCCGGCCGTCTCCGTCGGATCGGCCCAGTACCCGCTCGCCTGCGCCGGGGTGCGGACGAAGAGTTCCCCCTCGACCCCGGTCGGCACCGGTCGGCCGTCCCCGTCCCGGACCTGCACCTCGACGGCGGCCGGTGGCCGGCCCACCGAGGCGAGAGCGGCTGGCACGGCGGCCAGCTCCGCCGGGGTCAGCATGGAGATCATGCCGGTCTCGGTCTGGCCGTAGCCGTGGTAGACGACCGGCCCGAGCACCGAGATCGCCTCGGCGAGCCGGGCCGGGGCGAGCGGGGAGCCCGAGACCAGCAGGGCGCGCAGCGTGTCGAGGTCGACCGGTGCGGTGCGCTGGATCGCGACCAGCTTCGCCAGCCGGGGCACGGTGATCACGCTGGCGGTGGCCCGGTGCCGGACGATCGCGGCGGGGAAGAAGGGCTCCGCGCCACGCGGTGGCTCGGCGACCACCATGGTGCCGCCGGCGGCCAGGGTGAGGATGCCGTACTCCAGCATCACCTGGCTGCCCAGCGAGCCGAAGACCAGGTAGCGGTCGAGGTTGGCGGCGAGGTCGCGGACCGCCGGGGGCCACCGGTCCGGGTGCGGTGCCCAGGCGGCACCGAGCGCGGCGTAGGTCTGCAGGCAGCCCTTCGGGTTGCCGGTGCTGCCGCTGGTGTAGATGACCCGACCGACGTCGTGCGGGCGTCCGGCCGGGAGTGGCGTACGCGGGTACGCCCGGCTGGCGGTCAGGTCGGGTACCCCGTCGACCGGGCCGACCGCCAGCACCCGGCGGCCGGCGGCGGCCGACCGGAGCTGCGGGGTCGCGGTCGACGGGTCGACCAGCACCGCCGCGATCTGATGGCCGAGCAGGTGCCGGAGCTGGCCGGGGGCGAGCCCGGGACGTACCCCGGCCATCCGGGCACCCACCACCTGCACCGCGACGATCGCGGCGAACGCCTCCGGCGAGACGCCGAGCACCACCGCCACCCCGTCGCCCGGGCCGATCCCCGCCTCCCGCAGGCCCGCGCTGATCCGGCCGACCAGGTCCGCCAGCTCGTCGGCGGTGACGGTACGCGGGCCGTGCTCGAAGACCGGGCGGTCCCGGCCGGCGCCGAGCAGGTCCAGGATCGCCTGCGGATAGCCCGGCTCAGCTTCCGGCATCTGCCCGGACTTCCTGGACGGCCCCGTCGCCGGCCAGGGGCGTCCGGAGGATCTCGCCGTCGGCCAGGCGTTCCTTGAGGAAGGCGGCAAGCGGCTGTTGGTGCACGGTGGGCAGGTTCCACTGGTTCTCCAGGTTCTCCGCCAGGTGGTGCACCGCCACCACCGTCCCATCCCGGTAGTGCCGCACCACCGGGTGCAGATAGCTGGCCCGGTGCGCACCGTGCGGGTCGTTCTCCGCCACCCGGGGGATCGAGACATCGAACGGGTCCACCGCGTCGTGGTCCGGCCCGTACTCCAGCGTCACCGCGAAGGCGGGCGCGGAACCGGGACCGAGTCCGCCGTCGGCGAGGTACGCCACCGGTACCTCCTCGTGGTAGTACGCGCTGTCCCCGCGTACCGTCACGACGTCACCGAGCACGCCGAACTGCTGCCACAGCGCGGACGAGCGGTTGATCCGGGCGATGATCGCGTCGGTGATCGCCTCCGGGGTCGCCGCGACCTCCACGGCGGGCCACCCGACGTCGTGGTAGCGGGAGTTGAGGATCCGGTGCAGCGCCCGGACGCCGTACCGGAAGCCGTGGATGAATCCGCTGGTCGACCGCTTGAAGTCGCGTTGCTGGGTGAGCGTGCCGGCGAAGTACAGGTCGGGTACGGAGGTCGACTCGTAGCCCGGGGTCTGCTCCGGGAAGCGGTCGTTGATCACCAGTCGCGGCCGGCAGGTGTCGTCGAAGACGCTCGCGTCGAAGCGGAAGCCGGTGCAGGCGATCACCCGGTCGTACTCGATCTCCCGGATCGCCTCGACCGTGCGGGCGTACCGGAACCGTACGAGGTAGCCGCCCTCCGGGCGCCGGTGGATGCTCTCGACCGTGCCGTCCAGGACGGCGTTCTGCGACTTGAGCTGGTACGTGTCGAGGAAGTTGTTGTTCACCGCCCGCAGGTGCCCGACGTAGTGCGTCTGCCAGGCGAACCGGACCGAGTGCGGCCCGGCGACGTGCACGACGGCGGCGGTCTCCACCAGGGCGTCGGCGGTCTCGAACCCGGAGTTGCCCTTGCCGATGACCATGACCCGCTGGTTGACGAAGTCGCGCGGGTCGACGCTCACCGTGTCGTACCGCTCGGCGGTCTCGATCCCCTCGATCGGCGGCAGGTGAAGCTGGGACACCCCGGTCGCCACCACCAGGCGGCGACCGCGCCAGGTGCGGCCGCCGGCGTCGAGCGCGTGGAACCCGTCGCCGTCGCGGCTCACCCGGACCACCGTGGTCCGGTACTCGACCCGTACCCCGGTCGCCGTGGCGAAGTCGGCGAGATAGCGCACCAGGTCGTCCGCGTCCGGGAAGTACCGTTGGCTGTACCGGCCGAACAGCAGGTCGGGCTCGTCGCTGAGCAGCGAGTTCCAGTCCATCCGCAGGTTGAACTCCGGATCGTCGGAACCGGTGTAGACCTTGTTGATGGAGATCAGCCGGCGATGTCGCGGATACGTGCTGAAGAACGTGCCGGGTGCGGCGCCGGCCTCCAGCACGACGTAGTCATGACCGTCGCGTTCGAGCAGGGCGGCGAGTTGCAGTCCCGCAGGCCCGGCCCCGATGATCAGGTAGTCGTGCGTCATGCGCGGGACGGTAGCCACCGGTAATCAGAGATGTCTCAGACCGCTCTGAGATTGCCCGGCTACGGTCGGCCCGATGACGATCCAGGCCCGCAAGGCGATCCGTCCCATCGACCTGACGCGGCCGCTGCGGGAGACGGACCTGCGCCGGGCCGCCGCCGAGATCCGCGTCGACATCACCGCCCCGGTACGCGACCGGCTGCGGCGCTCCCGCGACCACCTGCGGGCGGTGCTCGGCGACGACCGCCCGGTGTACGGCGCCACCACCGGATTCGGTGCACTGGTCGGGTTCGCCGGCCGGGACGACGAGGCCGACCAGTGCGACAACACGCTGGCCCATCTCGGCGCCGGTCAGGGCCCGGACATCGATCCGGCGGTCAGCCGGGCCGCGATGCTGGTCCGGGTCTGGTCGCTCGCCCAGGGCGTCTCCGGGGTTTCGGAGCGGGTCGTCGAGGGGCTCGCCGCGATGCTGGCGACGACGTTCGCGCCGGCGATGCCCCGCCTCGGCTCGGTCGGGGCCAGCGGCGACCTGATCCCGCTCGCCTACGCCACCCAGGCGCTGCGCGGCCGGGGCTGGGCCTACCTCGACGGCCGGCGCGTGCCGGCGGCCGAGGCGCTGGGCAGGGCCGGCCTGACCCCGCTCGCCCTCGACGGGCGGGACGCCCTGGCACTGGTCAACGGCACCTCGCTGACCACCGCCGCCACCGCGCTCGCCCTGGACGACATCCGCCGGTCGCACCGGGCCGCCCAACTGCTGACCTGCCTCCTCGTCGACCTGCTCGGCTGCGATCCCGGCCAGTTCCCGCACCCCCGGCTGCTGGCCGCGTACGGGCACCCCGGCGCGGTCGACGTCGCCGGGCGGATGCGCGGGTACCTCGCCGGTGCGGTGCCGTCCGGTGCCCGCCCGCTCCAGGAGGCGTACAGCATCCGCTGCACCCCGCAACTGCTCGGCGCGGCCGAGGACGCGCTGCGCTACGTCGACGGTGTGGTGGCGGCGGACCTGCGCGGCGTGAGCGACAATCCGCTGTTCTTCCCGGACGACGACCTGGTGCTGCACGGCGGGAACTTCTTCGGCCAGCCCGCCGCCTTCGCGGCCGACGTGCTGGCGACGGTCGCCGCCCAACTCGGCAACCTGGTCGAGCGCCAACTCGACCTGCTGGTCGACCCGGCCCGCAACGGGGGACTGCCACCGATGCTGGCGGCCGGACCCGGCCGCCAGCACGGTTTGCAGGGCGCGCAGTTGGCCGCCACCGCGATGGTCGCGGAGATCCGCCGGGCCGCCACCCCGGCCAGCATGCAGAGCCTGCCGACCAACCTGCACAACCAGGATGTCGTGCCGTTCGGTACCCAGGCCGCGCTCCGGGCGGTGGACCAGGCCCGGCTGCTCCGGCTGGTCTGCGGCACACTCGCGGTCGGGCTGCGCCAGGCTCTGCACGTCGGCGCGCGTACCCCCACCGCCTCCGGCTGTGCCGCCGCGCTGGACCGCCTCGTGGCGCTGGTGCCGCCGATCGACCCGGACCGGCCGCTCGACGCGGACGTCGTCCGGGCCGCCGACCTGCTCGACCTGTTGACCGAGCCGCCGAACTGATTTTTCTCTGAGTTCTCCTCCGTACGTTTTCCCGCGTGACCGCAGAGATGCTCGACTATCTGATCATCGGGGCGGGGCCGGCCGGACTACAGCTCGCGGCCCTGTTCGAACGGGACGGCCGGCGGGACTACCTGGTGCTGGAGGCGGCCGACGCCCCGGGCGCCTTCTTCACCCGCTTTCCACGGCATCGCCAGCTCATCTCCATCAACAAGCCGCACACCGGCTCCGACGACCCGGAACTCAACCTGCGGCTGGACTGGAACTCGCTACTCAGCGACGACCCGGCGCTGCGGTTCACCCGGTACACCGAGCGCTACTTCCCGGACGCCGACGTGCTGGTCCGCTACCTGGCGGACTTCGCGGCGGCCACCGGGGTCCGGGTCCGGTACCGCAGCCGGGTGGTCCGGGTCGCCCGGGTCGCGGACGGCGGTTTCGCGGTCACCGACCAGACGGGTACCACGCACCGCGCCCGCCGGGTCGTCGTGGCGACCGGGGTCTCCGAGCCGTACGTCCCGGCGATCCCCGGCATCGCGCACGCGGAGCGGTACGACGAAATGCCGGTCGACCCGCGGGACTTCCTCGACCAGCGGGTGCTGATCATAGGGAAGGGCAATTCCGCCTTCGAGACCGCCGACGCCCTGATGGAGACCACCACGCTGATCCACGTCGCCGGGCCGAGTTCGGTGCGGATGGCATGGCGCACGCACTACGTCGGACACCTGCGGGCGGTGAACAACAACTTCCTCGACACCTACCAGCTCAAGTCGGCGAACGCGATCCTCGACGGGCACGTACGCGGCATCGAGCGGGCCGCGGACGGCTACCGGGTCACCTTCAGCTTCTCCCGGGCCAACGAGGTCACCAAGGAGTTGCGCTACGACCGGGTACTGGCCTGCACCGGCTTCCGGTTCGACCCGTCCGTCTTCGCCGACGGCTGCCGTCCGACGCTCGTCATCAACGACCGGTTTCCGGCCCAGACCGCGCAGTGGGAGTCGGTGAACGTACCGGACCTCTTCTTCGCCGGCACCCTCTCCCAGCAGCGGGACTTCAAGCGGTCGACCAGTGGTTTCATCCACGGCTTCCGGTACGGGGTCCGGGCCCTGCACCGCATCCTCGAACGGCGCTACCACGACAACCCGTGGCCGGCCGAGAAGGTCGACGCGACCGCCGACGCGGCCGCCGACGCGATCATCGAACGGGTCAACCGCAGCTCCGCGCTGTGGCAGCAGTTCGGGGTACTCGCCGACGTGCTGACCGTGGCCGGGACGGACGCCCGCTACCACGAGGAGGTGCCGGTCGACTACCTCGTCGACGCCGGGCTCGACACCGCCGACCATCCGGTCGAACACGCCTTCGTCGTCACGCTGGAGTACGGCCCGCAGCACGACCAGGTCGACCCGTTCGACATCTCGGTGGGTCGGATCGCCCAGGACGTGGCCGGTCAGGCGCACGACGCGGCATACCTGCACCCGGTGGTCCGACACCACCACCGGGGCCGGGTGGCGGCGGTGCACCACCTGGCGGAGAACCTGGAGAACCGGTGGAACCGGCCGGACGTGCACCGCAGGCCGCTCGTCGCCTTCCTGGACCGCTGCCTCTCGGGCACCGTGGGCTGACCGCCATGCCCCCGGTCACGGACCAGGCGGGCCCGCGCCGCACACCCACGGCCGGCGCGGGCCCCCTGCTCAACGTCGACGACCTGTGGACGGAGGCACACCGCCGGCTCGACCCGGTGCACCGGGACTTCTTCGCCGGCGGATCCGGCGACGAGCGTACGCTGCGGGCCAACGAGACGGCGTTCGATGCGTACCGGATCCTGCCCCGGGTGCTGCGCGGCGGGGGCGCGCGTGACCTCCGTACCGACCTGCTCGGCGAGACGCTCGCGATGCCGGTGTTGGTGTCACCGACCGCCTTCCATCGGCTGGCCCACCCCGACGGGGAGGTGGCGAGCGCCCGGGCGGTCGCGGCGGCCGGCACCGTGATGGTGGTCAGCATGGCGGCCACCGCGCCGATCGAGGCGGTCGCCGGGGCGACGGATCCGGCCGGCCGGCCGGCGCGGCTGTGGTTCCAGCTCTATCCGCAACCGGATCTCGGCTTCACCGAGTCGGTGATCAGGCGGGTGGAGGCCGCCGGCTGCCGCGCCCTGGTGGTCACCGTCGACTCGCCGGTGCTCGGGCGCCGCGAGCGCGACCTCCGCAACGGTTTCCTCGACCTGCCGTCCGGGCTCCGCTGCGAGAACATGCGGGACCCGGAGACCGGGCGGGTCCGGGACATCGTGCTGGACGCCGACCTCGACTGGGCCCGGATCGAGTGGCTGCGCGGGACGACCCGGCTGCCCGTGGTGCTGAAGGGAATCCTGCACCCGGCCGACGCCCGGCTCGCCGTCGCGCACGGGGTCGACGCCGTGCTGGTCTCCAACCACGGCGGGCGGCAACTGGACGGGGTACCGGCGAGCATCGACGCGCTGCGGGCGGTCGTCGAGGCGGTCGAGGGGCGGATTCCGGTACTGCTCGACGGCGGGATCCGCCGGGGCACCGACGTCCTCACCGCGCTGGCGCTCGGCGCGGTCGCGGTCGGGGTCGGCCGGCCGGTCGTCTGGGGGCTCGCGGCCCGGGGCGAGTCCGGGGTACGCCAGCTCCTCGACCTGCTCCGCGCCGACCTCGGCCGGGCCATGACGCTGGCCGGCGCGGTCCGCCCGACCGACCTCGCTCCGGACATGATCGCGACGCGAGTGCCGCGATGAGCCGGCTCCCCGGGTTTCCGTGGTACGCGGTGGGCGTCCTGGTGGTGGCGGCGGTGGCGTGGACGCTGCCGCGGTGGTTGCCGCGGGCCGTGGTCCGGCTCCGCGAATGGATCTTCGTCCGGGTGAACGGCGTCGAGGGCATCCCGGTGCCCGGCCCGCTGGTCCGCCCGGAGCACTTCGAACGGGTGTACTCGGACCCGGCGGCAGACGGGCGCAGCCGGGGGGCCGGGCTCTCCGACCTGTTCTGGTACTGGCTCGCGCCCGGACCGCAGATGCACCAGGAGCACCTGGAGCCGGGCGAGCGCTACCGCACGGTCGCCCGGACGACCCGGCGGGTGCTGGCGGTGTCGCACCGCCGGTCGGCCGAGCTGGCCGGGGCGGCGGCCCGACGCGTCCTCGACGAACTGCCGGCCGGCCGGACCAGCCAGGTGCGGCTGCGTGACCTGATGATGCCGATCTGGGCGGAGGTCTACCACGAACTCGTCTTCGCCGAGGCGTGCCCGGCCGACGTCCGGGCGCTGATCGTGGCCAACGCCGACGACGTGGTCACCGCGCTCAAGTGCTGCGGGCTGCGGCACCTGGACCGGCGGGACCGGCTCACCCGGCATCTGCGGGCCCGGGTCGAGGCCGGCACGGCACCGGTCACCCTGCCGGAGCCGTTCACCGCCGAGGAGACGACCTGGTATCTCCAGGGCACCTTCTTCAACACCGCCGTCGTGCAGATGTCCGAGGCGATGGCGCACCTCCTGCTGGCCCTCGCCCAACACCCGTCGGCCCAGCGGGACCTGATCGCGACCCTCGACGACCTCGACGGCGAGGGCGACCGGGCGCTGGACCGGGTGATCGACGAGGCGCTGCGGGTGCACCCGCTCTTCGGCGTGGCACACCGGATCACCTCCGGCCCGATCGAGGTCGAGCCGGGGGTCACCATCCCGGCCGGCTCCGTCCTGCTCTTCAACTATCTCGCCTTCCAGCGCACCGGGCCGGCCGCCGACGACACCTTCGACCCCGCCCGCTGGCTGACCCTGCGCCGGGGCGACGCGCACTTCGTCCCGTTCGGCGTCACCGCCAACCGGGCCTGTCCGGCCCGTGGCGTCGCCCCGGTGATGATGCGCGCGGTCACCCGGGAGGTGTTGCGCCGGTACGCCCTGGTGTCCACCGTGCGGCACACCCGCTCGCTGCCCAGCCGCGGCCCCTGCCTCCTGGTCCCGCCCGGGGCACCATCGCCCGGGGGCGTGCGGCGGTGGTGGATGCGGTGGACGGACCGCTGGGCCGATGTGCGGCGCAGCCTCGTCCAACTGGTCCTGGGCACCTGGATGGTGGTCGACGCGCGACGCGTACGACTCTGCACCAGCTACTTCGAGGAGGTTCGGCCATGATCGAGGTCGGGTCCACAGCGGAGACCAGGGAAGGCGGGACGGCATGAATCCCGTCGAGCTGGCGCCACGGTTCTTCATCGCCGTCGCGGCCATCCTGCTCGTCTGCCGGGCGACGACGTGGCTGCTCGGCAAGGTCGGCCAGCCGCCGGTGGTGAGTGAGATGCTGGCCGGTGTCCTGCTCGGACCGTCGCTGCTCGGGCTGCTGGCCCCGGCCGTGCAGGACGCACTCTTTCCGGAGCAGCTCTATGCGGTGCTCTACATCGTCGGTCAGGTCGGTCTGGTCATTTTCATGTTCCAGGCGGGCTACGCGTTCACCTCGCACCCGGTGACCGGACTGGCCGGCACCGCCGGCGCGGTGTCGCTGGCCGGGGTACTCGTGCCGCTCGGCCTCGGCGTACTGCTGGTACTCGCCACCGCGGGACGCGCGCCGGTGCTCGCCCCGGGCACCTCGGTCGGGGTCTCCGCCGCCTTCGTCGGGGTCGCCCTCGCCATCACCGCCTTTCCGATGCTCGCCAGGATCATCACCGAACGCGGGCAGGAGGGCACCCGGCACGGGTCGCTCGCCCTGGCCAGTGGCGCCCTGGACGACGCGGTCGCCTGGATCCTGCTCGCCGTCGTCCTCGCCACCGCCACCGGCCGGCCCGGCCCGGCGCTCGTCACGATCGCCGGCGCGATCCTGTTCGGGCTGCTGCTCTGGTCGGTGGGCCGGCGGGTGGCCGCGGCGCTGGTCGGCAGCGACCGGCTCGGTGACCAGTCCCGGCTGCTCGGCCTGGTGGCGCTGCTCTTCGTGGTCGCCTGGTACACCGACGAGATCGGCCTGTACGCGGTCTTCGGCGCCTTCTCGGTCGGCGCGGTGATGCCGCACCGCGCCCGCACGGATCGGATGGTCGCCACCGTCACCCCGGTCTGCCAGATCGTCTTCCTTCCGCTCTTCTTCACCTACTCCGGGCTGCACACCGAATTCGGGCTGCTCAGCCAACCCTCGGTGCTGTTCTTCGCGCTCGGCTGTGTCGCGGTCGCCGTGGTCGGCAAGTTCGGCGCCTGCTGGGCGGCGGCCCGGCTCCGGGGTGAACCGAAGGGCGTCGCGGTGCGGATCGGCGTACTGATGAACGCCCGCGGGCTGATGCAGCTGATCGCGATCAACGTCGGCATGGCGGCCGGGATCGTCAACGCGACCCTCTTCACCGCCCTGGTGCTGGTCGCGCTGGTCACCACGCTGATGACCACGCCGCTGCTGAGCTGGATCGACCGGCGCGAGGCTCGGAACCCCATTCCGGTTGCCACGAAGGATCCGGTGCCGGAGGTTCAACCGGTGGCCGACACGGTATAGAGATATCTATCACAGTCTATGTATGTCGGCGGGTGTGGGATTCTCAGCCTGTGCTACAGGCAAGCGAGGCGTCACCCACCGTACGCCGCCTGCTCCTGGTCGAGGACGACAGGGAACTCGCGGAGCTGCTCACCGAGGTCCTGGCCGACGAGGGATACCTGGTCGACGTGGCCCCGGACGGCCAGCGCGGCCTGCATCTCGGGCTCACCCGACGCTACGACGTCATGGTGATCGACCGGTTGCTGCCGGCGCTCGACGGGCTGCACCTGCTGGCCCGGCTGCGCTCCCGCGCGGTCGGCGCCCGCGCCCTGCTGCTCACCGCGCTCGGCACGGTCGACGACCGGGTCGCCGGCCTGGACGCGGGCGCCGACGACTACATGATCAAGCCGTTCGACCTCGACGAGCTGAGCGCCCGGATCAGGGCGCTCTGCCGGCGTACCTCGGACGGCGCCGAGGCGCTGCCGATCGGTGCCGGCCGGCTCGACCTCGGGCTGCGGGACGTGGTGCTCTCCGACGGATCCCGGGTGGCTCTCTCCGCCCGGGAATTCGAGCTGCTCCGGGTGCTCGCCGTACGCCCGCGGGCGGTGCACTCCCGGGCCGAGCTGCGCCGCCGGGTGTTCGACGAAGCCGCCGCCTCGTCCATCGTGGACACCTACGTCTACTACCTGCGCCGCAAGCTCGGCCGGGCGGCGATCCGTACCGTGCACGGCCTCGGCTACCGGCTCGGCGAGCTGTGAGGGCCCGGCGGCCGGCGGCGCCGGCAGGGCTCTCCTGGATGGCGGCCGAGCGGGCGGTGGTCGCCCGGGCCCGTCGGCGGGTCGGCCTGCTGGTCGGACTCGCGGTGACCGTCCTGGTCTCGCTGGTCGGCGCCGTCTCCTACGGCATGCTGGTACGTGGCCAGGAGCGTCAGATCCAGCGGGAACTCGCCTACACCGCCGTCCGCGGCGACCCGTCCGGGCCACCCGGGTGCACCTGGCTCTTCCTGCTGCACGACGGCCAGCTCGTCTCCGGCGCCGTACCCGCGCCGGCCGGGTTCCCCCTCACTGCCGCGATGACCGCGACCGCCGCCACCCGGACCCCGGCCACCGACAGGATCGAGCGCAACGGCACGGTCTACTTCGTCCTCACCGAACCCCGTGGCGAGGACGTGGTGCAGGCGATCTTCGATGCCCGGTACCAGCTCGCCGACCGCCGCCACCTGCTCCTCGCCCTCGTCGTCGCGGAGCTGGTCGGACTGCTCGCCGCGGTCACCAGTGGGTTGGTCGTGGGCCGGCTCACCGTCGCGCCGCTCGCCGAGGCACTCGCCCGGCAGCGCCGGTTCATCGCCGACGTCAGCCACGAGCTGCGTACGCCCATCGCGCAACTGCACACCAGGGCACAGGTGCTGGCCCGGCGGGCCGGCTCGACCGGCGTTCCGGCCAACTACCGGTCGGAGCTGGACCGGCTGGTCGGCACCAGCAGGCGGCTCGGCGAGGTCGTCAACGACCTGCTGCTCTCCGCCCGGCTGGCGGCCATGCCGGACGACCGGCCGGCCACCACTCCGGTGGACCTGGCCGCGCTCGCCGAGGCGGCGGTCGTCGCCGAGACCGACCGCGCCGCCGAACAGGGCGTGACGCTCACCCTCAGCCGTCCCGACGTGCCGGTTCCGGTGCCCGGGGTGGAGTCGGCACTGCGCCGGGTGATCAGTGAACTTCTGACGAACGCCCTGCGGCACACGCCCGCGCACGGGCGGATCGACGTGACGGTGCGACGCCGGGACGACGTCGCCGAGCTGATGGTGGTCGACACCGGTGAGGGCTTCGATCCGGCCGACCGAATCTTCGACCGGTTCCACAGCGGCGTGGGCGCCGAGAAACGACACACCGGCCTCGGGCTGGCGCTGCTGCGCGAGGTCGTCACCGGCCACGGCGGCACGATCGAGGCCCGCAGCCACCCCGGCCAGGGTGCCCAGTTCGCCGTCCGGCTGCCGCTGCGGAGCAGTCCGGACCCGTGAGCCGCCCGGCGACCGGTGGCGGCCGGCATTCGGTCCTAGGTGATGCCGGGGGTGCCGCGCGGTTCCCGGACGGTCACCGCGTCGGCGACGACGACTCCGAGCAGGACGAGCATGACGGCCACGGAGACGAGCAACGGCGGCAGCAGGACCATCGTCGGCGCGATCAGGATCAGCACGCCGATCCCGACCAGCCACGGTCGGGACACCCGGACGAACACCTCGTGCCCGAGCAGGACCCGGCCGGCGAGGAAGAGCACCGGACCACCGACGATCACCGCGACCCAGCCCCGGGGTGTCCTCCATCGGGTGCCGGATGGTCAGCTCGTCGCTGACCGTGGTCAGGACGACGCCGGCCACCACGCACGGTCCGGGCGGTGATCACCACGGTTTCGCCGAGGGCGATGATGACGAACTGGCGGTACCGCTCGGCGAGGTGCTCACCGGGGGTGTTCCACTCCCAGGCCGGCGAACGTCCGATCCTCGGGGTGGGCCAGCGCACCACCGGCCCCAGGTACTCCATGGCCAGGGCCGCCGTCCAGAGCAGCAGCCGTGGCGTGCCGGAGACGAAGACCCCGCCGAACCAGAGCGTGCCGGAGAGACTGAACCAGAAGATCCCGCGCAGCGGCCGGTTCCGTAGCCGGTGGCCCCGCAGGATCACCGCGAGGATCGTGCTGCGGAACAGGTGGATCCCGACGTAGGCGGAGGCGAAGAGCAGGGCCTGACCGTCGAACGCCTCGGGCAGCGCGGTCGAGATCAGCAGGCTGCCGAGCATGATCGTGATGATCACCAGTTGTACGGCGAGTCCAGGGTGTCGGTGGTCAGGTTGGTGTACGACCACACCCACCAGATAGCCAGCAGCAGCAGAAACGTCTGGTAGGCCCCGCGCGGGTGCAGATTCATGAGCAACGCTTCGGCCAGCCGGGCCAGCATGAAGACGAAGACGAGGTCGTAGAAGAGCTCCACCGGAGTGGCCCGCTGCGGCTGACTCGGATCGCGGATCAGCGTGGCGCGTCTCCCTGTCGCCATCGACCGTCTGTTCTCCCAACCCGCCGCACGCGGCCGCCGCCCAGCGCTCTGACCCGCGCGGACCCGTCACACCCCCACCGTCGAAGCAGTCGTACCACGGCGGGGTGGTCCGGTTCCCGACTTCACCGCGACGGGGCGGCCGGCGCGCGGCAGCACCCGGTACGGCGGGGGACCGTGCCAGCAGACGTCGGCGCGAGCTGCGGCGGTTCGCTGCCACCGCTGGCCCGGCCCGGCCCGGCCCGGCCCGAGCGCTCAGGCCGGTGCGGGTGCGGCTTGCCGCCCGGGAGTAGGGGAGCCGCAGCAGCGAGTAGATGTCGGTGATGGGTGGTGCCGACCGTCGACCGGGAGCCACCGCCGAGCCGCTTCTGGTCGACCACGATGGCCGCGGAGAGGCTCTCGATGGTGTCCACGTCCGGCTGGCCGTGGCGGGGGAGGAAGTTCCGGGCGAAGGCGGTGCAGGTTTCGTTGAGCTGGCGCTGCGCCTCCGCGGCGATGGTGTCGAAGACGATGGAGGACTTCCCGGAGCCGGAGGCGCCGGTGAAGACGACCAGCTTGCGTTCCGGCACCCGCAGCAGCGAGACGTTCCTGAGGTTGTTCTCCCGGGCCCCGGTGATGACGATGCCGTCGGCCGCCACGCGCTCCCCCCATTTCCCGTGTGCTGTACGACAACGAGCCATCGCACAGCATGCGGGGCGGGTCCGACGCTGGCTCGGGGCAGCGGCCGGGCCGGCGCACCCCCGGAGTGACCGAGCCCAGGTCGCGCACTCGGGGGTGCGTGGTCAGCCCCGCAACTCGGCAAGGAACCGCGCGCGGCGGGCGACCCGGGCGGGATCGCGGGCCGGCGCCACCCAGCCGAGCACCTCGTACGCGGCCCGCACCGGGTCCGGGAAGAGCGCCGCCTGCACCGCCCGCCCGGCGGAGTGCCGGCGGAACGCCTGCTGGCGCTGGGCGTCCGTCATCCGGCCCCGCTGGGTCGGCAGCGCCAGCGAGGCGCCGGCGACGCCGGCCTGGCAGGCCAACTTGCGCAGCAGCAGACCGAGCGCCGAGTCGTCCGGCACGATCCGCGTCCCGCCACGGTCCACCTGGGCCATCGCGTCGGCCACCACCGGCTCGGTGGCGATCCCCGCCTCGTCGGCGCGCCGCAGTGCCTCGGCCGCCACCACCCGGCGCAGCAGGTCGGGCGGGGCGGAGGTGATCGCGGTCAGCAACTCGTGGTCCTCGCGCAGCATCCAGGTCGGCAGCGCGGGCGGATCCGGGAGCAGGGGCACCAGCCGGCCGGTGCTCAGTGGCCCGGCCAGCCGGTCGGCATCGAGGTGCACGCCGGTGACCAGATCGGCGAGGCGCAACCCCGCGTCGAGGCCGGCGCTGGACCAGCCGGCGTCGCCGTGCTCCGGCAGGCCGGCCTGGCGCATCAGCGGGACCAGGGCGTCCGGTGCCTCGCCCCAGCGGCGTACCGGCGAACTCGGGTCGAACCCGGTGCGCAGTACGCCGTCCACGGCGTACCCGAACCGCCGGTTGCCGTTCACGTTGGTGTAGACCGACACCGCCTCGGTACCGCCGGAGACGGCCCGCAGCACCTCAATCCGGCTCCCCTCGAAGCCGTTCTCCTCCAGTACGAAGACCCAGCCGTCGAGTCGGCCGGCCAGCACGAGGTGGTCGAACGGCAGTTCGGTGGCGTCGGCGAGGCCGGTCAACGATCGAAGGCTGGCCGGCTCGACGCCGAACCGGCGCAACACCGCCTCCTCGTCCGGGTCCCGGACGAACGTCAGGCAGAACGCCTCGCGGAGGCCGTGGTCGTCGAGCCAGTCGTAGTCGGCCATGCCGCCCCCTCCCGATCCGCCGGGCACCTGCCGGCTGTTGGCCCGGCGCCCCGATCGCCAGAGGCCAGCGCGTCGGCCACCACCGGCTCGGTGGCGATCCCCGCCCAACACCCGGCGTACGACAAAACTCGGTGAACGCTACCGGAGCCGGCACTACGGTGAGGGGCATGGACCCATCCGCCATCTGGCGGGACAAGAACCATCGCTGGCGGATTGAGGCGATCCACGCTCCCGACCTGCGGTTCGCCATCTACGCCACCAACGGCACCACCGAGTCCGCACCCCTGTGGCTGTACGGCATGCCGGCGCTGGCCCGGTGGCTGATGATCCAGAACATCGAACTCGGTGACCTGGAGGCGGAGGAGCTCTGAGTCCGCTGTCGTAGTTTTCCTTCTTGACCAACCATTGTGATGTAGGTAACTTCCGACACGTCCCTGCCCGCAGCCCCGCCCCCGGGAGGCCGCCGTGCAACGCAGAAGGTTCCTCGCCAGCACTGCCGCCGTGAGCGCCATGGGCGCGACGGCCGGCACCCTCGGTGGCGCCACCGCCGCCGCTCCGGACACCGGGGCGGACCGCTCCGGGGCGGGCGGGCGCGGCCGGCGGGTCAGCACCGGCCTGGACGTGCTGGTCGACTCCAGGTTCGCGGTCCTCGCCGGCCAGCGGGTCGGGGTGCTGTCCAACCCGACCGGCGTGGACGCCCGCTACCGTCACCTGGTCGACCTGATGCACGCCTCCGGCCGGGTGCGGCTCACCGCCGCGTTCGGGCCGGAGCACGGGTTCCGGGGCTCCGCCCAGGCCGGCGGCAGCGAGGGGACCGGCATCGACGCCCGGACCGGCATCACCGTCTACGACGCGTACGGCGCCTCGCAGGCGAAGTGGGGTGAACTGATCACCCAGGCCGGTGTCGACACCGTGGTCTTCGACATCCAGGACGTGGGCGCCCGCTTCTACACCTACATCTGGACCCTCTACGACTCCATGGTCGCCGCCGCCCGGCTCGGCCGCCGGTACGTCGTACTCGACCGGCCGAACCCGATCGGCGGGCGGGCGTACGGGCCGATGATGACCACGCCGTTCACCTCGGGCGTAGGCAAGAAGGAAATCGTGCAGCAGCACGGCATGACCGTCGGTGAGCTGGCCCGGTTCTACAACGGCGAGTTCCTGCCGGCGGAGGCGGGCCGGCCGGTCGACCTGACGGTGGTCAGGTGCCGGGGCTGGCGGCGCGGCGACTTCGCCGTCGACACCGGCGTGCCGTGGGTGCTGCCCAGCCCGAACATGCCGACCCAGGACACCGCGCTGGTCTATCCCGGCACCTGCATGTTCGAGGGGGTCGCGTCGATGACCGAGGGCCGGGGCACCACCCGGCCGTTCGAGCTGATCGGCGGCCTGGCCACCGAGTTCGACTACCACCTGGTGGACCGGCTGGTCGCCCGGGACCTGCCCGGAGTCGAGTTCCGGGAGGCGTACTTCTCGCCGACCGCTGCCGGGCAGAAGCCGGACCTGCTCAACAAGCTCTGCGCGGGGGTGGAGGTGAAGGTCACCGACCCGGCCCGGTTCGACCCGGTGCGCACCGGGGTGGCGCTGCTGGTCGAGTCCCGCAAATATCCGGCGTTCGCCTGGCGGGCGGACACCTGGGACACCGCCCGGCCGTACTGGATCGACAAGCTGACCGGCTCCACCCGGCTACGTACGATGATCGACGCCGGTGCCGACGTGTCGGACGCGGTCGGAGCCTGGTCGGCCGAGTTGGCGGAGTTCGACCGCCGACGCCGGCCCTACCTGCTCTACTGAACCTTTCCACCTATCCGGCGGTCCCACGGACCGCCGGATAGGTGCAGGCCGAAGGAATTCACTGACCCGTCGTCGTCACAGTCCCGCACAGGGCTGGTCGCCCACTGCGCAGCTCGTCGGCTGCTTCTGGGCGAGCGCGCCGGCGCGCTCCACGTCGAACCGGATCGTCGCCGAGCCGTTGGCGGCGAGCGGGGCGCCGGTGAAGGTGACCTGCTGCTCCTCCTGCCGGTAGCTCTCCGCCCCCGTGACGCTCGCGACCTGGGCACCACCGGCCAGGGTGATCACCACCGTCCACCGGGTCGCGGTCGCCTCGCCGTCGTTGGTCACGACCACCTCGCCCTGATAGCCGAGGAGCCGGCTCGACAGCGTGCGGTACTGGGCGGTCAGGCTCGGCTGACCCGGCCTGGGCGGGTTGGCGGTGGCGGCCGGCGACGTCCGGCGCGGGGTCGCGCCGGGCCGGGCGGTACGGCTGGGCTGGACCGGGGTGACACCGCTGGCCGGGGTCCGGGCGACCGGAGTGGTCGTACCCGGTGGCGTGCTCGGCGCGGTGCTGGCGACGGTGGCCGCCGCTCCGGACGGCGAGTCGCCGCCCCGGCCACGGGCCAGGCCGGCGACCACGACCACCGCGCCGACCGCCAGGGCCAGCACCGCCAGCCCGGCGCCGAGTCGGCGCCGTGACCGCCCACCTGGCCCGGCCGGCACGGCACTGATGATCTGGGTCGGCCCGGGGAGGTCCACCTCGCGGAACGCCAACCAGTCGAGTACGGCGGGCAGCCGGGTGTCGAGCAGCCCCTGGTAGCACTCCTCGCGCCGGGGTGGGTCGGCCGGCAGCCAGGGCTCCTCCTCGCCGCTCTGCACGACGGTCAGCCGGCAGCCCTCCGCGGTGGGGGTCAGCTCGCACTCCAACCGGGTCGGCTGGCCCTCCTCCGGCCAGCGCAGCACCATCCGGTGTGGCCGGTCGACCTCGATCAGCTCGATGACGATCAGCTCGTCGAGTTCGGGCAGGTCCACGGGGCGCAACTCGAACCGGCTGATCGACGTGGGTCGTGGTTCGATCGAGGCGAACCACTTCGGCAGCAGCTCGCGGTCGGTGAGGGCCCGCCAGACCCGCTCCGGGGGATGGCGCAGCTCGACGGTGGTCCGGATTTCGGTCACGGCGGAACTGTACGTCCATCGGTCAGCGCGGATGTCTCGGCCCTGCCCGACCGACGTCGCAGCCGGTACCCGGCCGGGCGATCCGGCGGGGTCACCGGATCGGGGTCGTTGGCCGATTCCCGGAAGAGAAGGCTCTGCCGTAATTAGTATGATTTGCGTGAAAAACAAGGGACTGCGGACCCTGTTGTCGGTCGGCGCCGCGCTCGCCGTCATCTACTTCGGCAGCACCGGGGAGGAGGAAGGCAGGGTCACCAACACCGTCCTGCTGCTGGCGGTCGCAGCCGGACTGACCGTGTGGTATCTGACCAGACCCACCTCGGGCAAACCGGTGAGCTGACCGCCAGACCACCGCCTGCCGAGCGGGTCCGGTCAGCGGCCGGCGGCCGCCCTGGTCAGCTCGCCGATCGACTGCTGACCGAGCGAGACCCGGACCAGTGCGGAGGCCAGCCGCGGAAAGTCGGCGCCGCCGGCCAGTCTGGCCAGCTTGTCCGGTGTGGACGGCAAACCGAGCCGACCGGCCGCGTTCACCGCCCGGCGGTCGGCGTACGGGCGGACGTCCGGCCAGACCGCCTGCGCCTCCCGGAGGAAGATGTCCGCCCCGGTCGGCCCGATTCCGGGAAACCGGGTCAGTTCGCGGCGGAGCGCGCTCGGGTCACCACCGGCCTCCCGGTGCAACCGGCGCAGGTCGCCGTTCCAGCGTTCCAGACACAGCCGTGCCCCGTTGCCCAGCATCGTCGCGGTCCGCTCGTCGTAGCGGCGGTAGTGCCCCCGGCCCAGCGCGTCCACCCGGTCCTGCCAGCTCAGCGCGTCCGTG
This sequence comes from Plantactinospora sp. KLBMP9567, assembly GCF_033446045.1. NCBI lineage: Bacteria > Bacillati > Actinomycetota > Actinomycetes > Micromonosporales > Micromonosporaceae > Plantactinospora > Plantactinospora sp. KLBMP9567. Next base: position 105,558 of record NZ_JAWQRR010000022.1, read on the forward strand.
CCCTGTGGGGTACGGCAGCCGGCGGCGAAGAGTTCGCGGGCGGCGGCGACCGCCACACCCGCCCGGATCCGGGTGCTGAGCAGCGTGGTCAGCACCAACAACTGGTAGAGCGGGCCGGGCCGGTCGGCCAGCCGGATGCCCGCCTCCTCGGCGTACGTGCGGCCCTGCCGGTCCAGCAGCACCCGCACCAGTGCGCGGTCACGGTTCATTCCGTCCGGTTACCCACGCAGCGGGTCCATGCACCGGCGCGGCCGACCGAATGGCGCCACCCGCACCGGGTAACCCCACGTCGGGTACCCGGGTGTGCGTGACGCGCTCGCCGAACGGGCGGTTGCGAACCCCCGGGGCACCCCGCCGGTCGGCGACCACCGCCGGCCGGCGCCCACCATCGAGGGAGTACGACGGCGGAAGGGGACGGCGATGACGAACGTGCAGCAGCCGGAGATGCGCCGCAACGAACTGAACCCGACGGTGCAGGACAGCAAGGGTCCGCGCCCGGGTGACCCGACCCGGGTCCGGGGTGGCGACGGCCGGCGGATTCCGCCCGAGCAGGTGTCTCCGTACGGGCCGTCGGCCCGGCCCGTTGCCGAGGATCCCGACCGGAAGGCCGCGGGCCGCAGCGAGGCACGCCCGGTCGAGTGACCCGGACGGCGGGGGACCGGGTGCGGGATCCCGCACAGCGGTGTCACCCTCGGCACCGGGCGTGCCGTAGCTGCCCGAGCGTCGCGACGGCGGCCAGCCCGTACGCCAGGTGCGGCACCGTGTCGGTCAGCCAGTCCGCCCGGCTCCACCGGCGCGGATCGGTGATGCCCAGGGCCGTCAACGTACCGTCCGACGCCAGCATCACGCCGGCGCCGAAGAGCCCGGCCGCCACCGGTCCGGGAAGACGGCGCAGCCCGATAACGGTGAGCGCGGCCCCGGAGAGTACACCGGTCGCGTAGCCGAGCAGGGGCCCGAGGCCCGAGCGGCGGTTCGCCGCCCGGTCCTCGGGCCCCAGACCGATGTGCAGCATCTCGGCCAGCCGCTGGGCGATCTCCTCCGGGCTGCTGCTGGCCGGCCGGCCCCGCAGGGCCATGTCGAGGTACGTGACGACGTTCAGCGCCACACTGCCGACCGCACCGGCGATCGCCCCGTCCACCGCATCGGTCACCGGACCACCCCTCGCCGGCCGATCCAGCAGGCCGGCGAGGGCGTGCTGCCCGGTCACTTCGGCTCGCCCGGGCCGCGTTCACCCTTCGGGCCGAGCCCCCGCTCACCCCGGACGAATCCCCGCCGCCCGCGATCCTCCTGGAGATACCGGTTCGCGGTGTCGTCGGCCTTGCCGTCGTTGGTCCGGCGGCCGGAGTCGTCGATCCGCTTGCGCAGCCGCGCGCGCTCCAGGTCGTACGCGTTGCTGCCCGGTCGTGGTCCTGGCATGGGGTGCCTCCCGTCGTGTCGGCGCCGTCCCGGCTGGTCTACCCGCCCGGGTCCGGGCCATTCACGGAGAGTGACGTACCGGGGGGCTTGCCCGGCGCCCGCGTAGTCTCGCAGTCGCGGTCCGGGATGGGCCGGCGCAGGTGATCGGACATATGGGACGATCGACGGATGGTGCCGGGTTGCCCGGTAAGCGTGCGGGAGCACCGCAGGTGGGTCGTTGCCGGCCAACGGAGCAGGCGGAACGGGTACGGGTGAGCGGGTCATGCGCGACGTGCTGGACGAACTGGACCGGTGGTGGCGGGCGGGTGAGCCGGTCGGGATGGCGACGGTCGTCGCGACCTGGCGTTCCGCGCCCCGGCAGGCCGGCGCCACCATGCTGGTCGGCCCGGACGGCGCCGCGGTCGGCAGCGTCTCCGGCGGCTGTGTCGAGGGCGCGGTCTACGAGTTGACCCGGCAGGTGACCGCCACCGGTCAACCGGCCCTGCAACGCTACGGCGTGACCGACGACGACGCGTTCGCGGTGGGCCTGACCTGCGGGGGCCTCCTGGACGTCTACGTCGAGCGGGTAGACCCGGCCGGGTTCGGCGAGTTCGCCGAGGTGGCGGCCTCGATCCGCACCGGTGCGCCGGTCGCGGTGGTCACCTGCGTATCGGCCGGCGAGTCCGATTCGGCCGGGCGACTCGGCCGGCGGCTGGTGGTCTGGCCGGACCGCACCGCCGGCTCGCTCGGCACCGACCGGCTGGACGCGGCGGCCACCGACGACAGCCGGGGCCTGCTCGCCACCGGCCGCACCGGCACGCTCCGGTACGGCTACCACGGCCAGCGTCGCGGCGACGACCTGCTGCTCTTCGTCGCGGCGTACGCCGCCCCGCCCCGCATGATCGTGTTCGGCGCGATCGACTTCGCCGCCGCGCTGGCCCGGATCGGCGCGTTCCTCGGCTACCGGGTGACGGTCTGTGACGCCCGGCCGGTCTTCGCCACCTCCCGCCGGCTGCCGGACGCGCATGAGGTGGTGGTGGACTGGCCGCACCGCTACCTGCGGGCCGAGGCGGAGGCCGGCCGGCTGGACGGGCGGACCGTGGTCTGCGTGCTGACCCACGACCCGAAGTTCGACGTGCCGGTGCTGGAGGTGGCACTGCGGCTGCCGCTCGGCTACGTCGGCGCGATGGGCTCCCGGCGGACCCACGACGACCGGTTGGGCCGGCTGCGGGCGGTCGGTCTCTCCCCGGAGGAACTGGGGCGGCTCTCCTCTCCGCTCGGGCTCGACCTGGGCGCGCGTACCCCGGAGGAGACCGCGGTGAGCATCGCCGCCGAGGTGGTCGCCGGCCGCTGGGGTGGCACCGGCAGCCCGCTGTCGGCACTGTCCGGCCGGATCCACCACGAGGTGCCCGCATCCGACGAGGCCGCCCCGGTCGGCTGATTCCGGCCCGCCGGGCGCCGCGGGGGAGGGACGGGCGCGAGACGCCGTCCGCGCGCCGGGCGACGGATCGCGGATACCGCGAAGAGACAGGTCTAGCGGCGAACGTCGATCCTCTGGTAAGAATTCCTTCAATCTCCCCCGCCGTCATCAAAGAAACCTTCAACCCCCGTTCACCTGGAGGTCCACGTGACCGGCAACCCCCTGTCCCGCCGTGACGTCGTACGCGGCGCGGTCTTCCTCGGTGTCGGCGCCGCGACCGGCGGCCTGTCGATCGCCGGCGCGCCACCGGCGCTGGCCGCGCCCGACGAGGTCGACGCGCTCGCGGTGCCCGTACCCACCATCGCCAGCTGCGCCACCTGGGGGGCCCGGTCGCCGGGCTCGCTCAGCGTGATCTCGTCCTCGCCGGACAAGATCGTGATCCACCACACCGCCGGCTCGAACACCACCAACTACACCCAGGCGCACGCGTACGCGATGGCCCGCAGCATCCAGAACTTCCACATGGACGGCAACGGCTGGTCCGACTCGGGACAGCACTTCACCATCAGCCGTGGCGGCTACATCATGGAGGGCCGGCACAACAGCCTGTCCCGGCTGCGTGCCGGCAGCGGCATGGTGGTCGGCGCGCACTGCCCGGGCCAGAACGACAAGGGCATCGGGATCGAGAACGAGGGCACCTACACCAGCGCCACCCCGACGGCCGCGCTCTACGACAGCCTGGTGCAGTTCTGCGCGTACATCTGCGACCAGTACGGCATCGCCGCGTCCCGGATCTACGGCCACCGGGACTACGTGGCGACCGCCTGCCCCGGCAACGTGCTCTACGGCATGCTTCCGCAACTGCGCGCCGACGTCGCCGACGCGCTCGACGGCGGCACCACCCCGCCGCCGGCCTTCAGCGCGATCGTCGACAACACCACCGGCGGCCGGTTCACCGCCAGCGCCAACTGGCTGACCTCGTCCTACTCCACCGAGCGGTACGGTGCGGACTACCGGTACGCCGACCCGGCCGCGATCAGCGACGTGGCGTACTACAAGGTGAACATCCCGGCCGAGGGGACGTACCGGGTCGACGCCTGGTACCCGGGCATCGCCGGCTACAACACCGCCACCCCGTACATCGTGCTGGCCAAGAGCGGCAACCAGACGGTCGTGGTGGACCAGAGCACCGGCGGCGGGACGTGGCGCTCGCTGGGCACCTTCACGCTGACCGCCGGGGACAAGAACGTGGTCGGGGTGAGCCGGTGGAGCGGCGCCACCGGGTACGTGATCGCCGACGCGGTACGGGTCACCCGGGTCTGACCCGTACCGACTCTGTCGCCGATACCCGCCGGAACGCATCAACGGCGTGCCGGCGGGTATCGGCGTACCGGAGGCTGGCTAAGGGGGCGGGGCAGTGCGGTACGACGAGTTCGTCGCCAAGGTGCGCGACCGCGGCGAGTACGCCGATTCGGCGGAGGCGGAACGGGTCACCCACCTGGTGCTCGGCATCCTCGCCCAGCGGCTGCACCCGGACGAGGCGGAGGATCTGGCCGCCCAGTTGCCCGGCCCGCTGGCCGCGACCCTGATCTCGGCCGGGCAGGGTGCCGCAGGTGCGTTCGGCGCACGGGAGTTCCTGGGCCGGGTCGCCACCGGGGCAGGGGCGACCGCCCGGACCGCCGAGTGGGACGCCAGCGCGGTGCTGTGCACCGTGGCCGAGGCCATCTCCGGCGGTGAGCTCAACGACGTGCTGACCCAGCTCCCGTCCGGGTACGCCGTACTCTTCGGCCGGGCCGGCCTGAGCGGCTGAGCAGCCGCTCACCTCTGCGCCGTCTCCGATCTCGCTTGGCCGCGCCCGCGCCCGCCTGTTGTCGTCCGATCCGGCCGGCTTCACCCCCGAGCTAGCGTCCTAGGACGCCTTACGGGGTGTACGACCCGTCACAGCAGATCGACAGAAACGGAGGACACCGGACACGGACGGCCGCGCCAAAATCGGGCCGGATATAGTGGCACGGCAATTGAGCAGCCACGGGAGCCGAATGTGCCGTAACCGGGGCTGCGTCAGGTGCCGTCACTCGTCCGGAATGCGTCACCGTTCCCGGGGGAGAGGTCGGCCGGAGCGCGCACCGGTTCTGGACCGTCCTCCGTCATCGTGCGGACGCCGGGCCGTGGCGCAGAGGGAGGTTCGGTGTCGCGTCGGCCGGCGCGGGCGCATGACGCCCAGCCAACCGGTGACGCCGCCGCCGGGCCTGCCGGCTCGACGGGGCGGATCCTCACCGTCCCCAACCTGATCAGTTTCGTCCGGCTGCTCGGCGTACCGCTCTTCCTCTACCTCTACCTGGTCGCCGAGGCCGACGCGGCCGCCGTGGTCGTCCTCGGCGTCGGTGGCATGAGCGACTGGGTGGACGGCTTCGTCGCCCGGCGACTGCGCCAGGTCAGCCGGCTCGGTGAGCTGCTCGACCCGGTCGCCGACCGGCTCTACATCCTGGCCACCCTGGTCGCGCTGACCGTACGCGACGTGGTGCCGTGGCAGTTCACCGTCGCGCTGCTGGCCCGGGATGTCGTGATGACCGCCAATCTGGGCGTGCTGCGCTACTTCGGCTTCCGTCCGCCGCCGGTGCACTATCTGGGTAAGACGGCGACGTTCGTCCTACTGGCCGCTTTTCCGGTACTGCTGCTCGCGGCTACGGTGCCCGGGGCGGCTACCGCCGCCGGGGCGATCGGCTGGGGGCTGGCACTGTGGGGACTGGGCCTGTACTGGCTGGCCGGCGGGCTCTACCTGATCCAGGCGGGCCGGCTGATCCGGGCGGCACGGGCGGAGGTGGGATGACCGGGCAGGGCAAGCGGACGTACGCGGCCGACTTCCTCACCGAGCTGTTCCAGAACCCGCTCGACCCCGGTTACGCCGACGCGGCCGAGCGGCGCCGGCGCTCGGCTCCGGCGACCGGGTGGCGGCGGTCGACGCCCCGGGCGGTGACCCTGGTGACCCTGGTCGTGCTGGGGCTGCTGCTCGCGATGGCCTACCGCCAGACGGTGGCGGCGGAGCCGAGTCGCAGCAAGGCGCGGGCCGGCCTGGTGAGCCAGATCAAGCAGCGGGAGGCCGAGACCGCCGCGCTGACCGAGCGGGCCGACCGGCTGCGTGCCGAGGTGCTCCGGCAGCGGGACGCGGCGCTGTCCGGCAGTGCGGCGGCGAACCTGCGGAATCTGGAGGCGGCCACCGGGCTGGGCCGGGTGCGGGGTGACGGTCTGGTGGTGCGGGTCGCGGACGCGCCCGAGGAGCCGGACGCGGTCACCGGTGCCGGTGGGACGAATCTCGGCCGGGTGCTCGACCGGGACCTCCAGGACATCGCGAACGCGTTGTGGAGCGGCGGGGCGGAGGCGGTCTCGATCAACGGGCAGCGGCTGACCGCCACCTCGACGATCCGGGCTGCGGGTGGCGCGATCCTGGTCGACTTCAAACCGGTGATCGGCCCGTACGAGGTGTCCGCGATCGGTCCCGGCCAGTTGGAGCGGCGGTTCCGGGACAGCGCGGCGGCGCGGTTGCTGGACAGCGTCTCCGAGGAGCACGGGATGTCGTTCGAGTTCCGTAGGGTCGACGATCTGACTCTGCCGGCCGCGACGGAGCCGCGGCTGCGCTATGCCACACCCTCGCCCGAGCCCACCCCGACGCCGTCCGGGTCGTCGGTGGGTGGCGGGGCGTCCCCGAGTCCGCAGGGAGGCGGCCGATGATCGCTGTGCTCGCATTGCTCGCCGGGGTGTTGCTCGGCGTCTGGCTGGATCCGACGGTTCCGTCGGCGCTCCAGCCGTACCTGCCGATCGCCGTGGTGGCGGCCTTGGACGCGGTGTTCGGCGGGGTGCGGGCCAAGCTCGACGGCATTTTCGACGACAAGCAGTTCGTGATCTCGTTCATCTCGAACGTGCTGGTCGCCGGGCTCATCGTCTACCTGGGTGACCAGCTCGGCGTCGGTGGGCAGTTGTCCACCGGCGTCGTGGTGGTGCTCGGGGTCCGGATCTTCGGCAACGTGGCGGCCATTCGCCGGCACCTGTTCCGGGCGTAGGCGATGGCGGGAGCGAGCGAGCAGAGCAGTCCGGACGGGGCGGCCGTGGGTCCGGTGCCGGGTGGTTCGTCGGCGGACCAGCCCCCGGGTACGTCGGAGTCGCCGGACGCCGCCGCGAACGGGCCGGCTGCGGCGGAGCCGGCCGGTGGCGCGGAGCCGGATGCCGATCGGGGTACGGTCCCGGCGGACGACGGGCCGACGGTGCGGCTGTCGGCGGACGACGGGCCGACGGTGCCGTTGCCGGGGGACGACGAGACGGTGCCGATCCCGGCCCCGGAGCCGCCGGAGCGGGTCGGGCCGGTGTCGGCGGTTCGCCGGCTGCTGCCCCGGCTGACCGCGGCGAACGCGATGATCGGGGTGTTGCTGGCGCTGCTGGGGTTCACCCTGGCGGTGCAGTTGCGGACCAACTCCACGGACGCGTCGCTGGAGACGACCCGCCAGGAGGACCTGGTGCGGATCCTGTCGGACCTGGACGCGCAGGAGGAGCGGGTCCGGCAGGACATCGCGGCGCTGGAGGAGAGTCAGCGGCAGTTGAACTCCGGTGCCGAGGGGCGGCAGGCGGCGTTGGACGAGGCGACCCGGCGGGCCGACGAGTTGGGCATCCTGGCGGGGACGTTGCCGGCCCGGGGGCCGGGGTTGACGGTCAGCTTCATGCCGGTGAGCAAGCCGATCGCGGCGTCGCGGGTGTTGGACGCGGTGCAGGAGCTGCGGGGCGCGGGGGCGGAGGCGATGCAGATCTCCGGCGGAGACGGTGCCACGGTGCGGATCATCGCGTCGACGTACTTCCTCGACGCGGACGGCGGTATCTCGGTGAGTGGACGGCGGTTGACCGGACCGTACATGATCTCGGTGATCGGCGATCCGAAGACGATGCAAACCGCACTGAACATCCCGGGCGGGGTGGTGGCATCGGTCAGCGGGGACGGCGGTAACGTGGCGATCCAGGAGCGGGAGGTGGTCGACGTGACGGCCCTCAGCCCGCCGAAGGATCTGCAACATGCGCGTCCGGTCTCCTGACCGGGCGTGGTCGGGGCGGCGACACGGCGTCCCGGTTATTGGCTGGTGCGACGAAGAAGGACGCGTCTGGTGATTCCTGAGGACCTGCGGTACACCGCCGAGCACGAGTGGGTGGCTGGCGACGGCAGCGGACCGGTGCGGGTGGGCATCACCCACTTCGCGCAGGACGCGCTGGGCGACATCGTTTATGTCCAGCTTCCCGACGAGGGTGCGACGGTGCAGGCCGGCGAATCGTTCGGCGAGGTCGAGTCGACCAAGAGCGTCTCAGAGATCTACGCCCCGTTGACCGGTACGGTGGTGGCGCGGAACGAGCAGCTCACGGATACCCCTGAGGTGATCAACACCGACCCGTACGGCTCGGGTTGGCTGGTCGAGATCGCGCCCAGTGAGGCGTCGGCGGTGGCTGGTTTGTTGACCGCCGAGGCTTATCGGGAACTGACCGAGAGCTGATCGTGGTGACGCCGTCGCGTGGTTGTGTCCGCGCGTCTGGTTGCCCTGTATTTCGGCGCTGGCTAGGCTCGCCCAGTCGACCGAGAACCAATAGTTGCGCGTTGCGGAAATGCCTTCCCGGGCACGGGGGAGCCAGCCGCTGGGCCCTGAGGGCGCCCGGCGGCCAGACCCGTAACACCCGACGCCGACCGAACAGATCCGTGAGGTGGTCCCAATGACGCGCCCAGACGACGAGTTCCCCCCACTCGACGTCACATCGACGCTGAACCTTGGTTCTCTCGACGAGATGTTGGAGGGGCCCGAGACCGACGTCGTGCCGAGCCGGATGTCAGGTTCGCTGCCTCCGGGTATGGCGTTGCTGGTGGTTCGGCGTGGTCCGAATGCCGGCGCCCGGTTCCTGCTGGATCACGATGTGACGACGAGTGGCCGGCACCCGGACAGTGACATCTTCCTGGACGACGTCACGGTGTCCCGGCGGCACGCCGAGTTCCACCGGGACGGTGGCACGTTCACCGTCCGGGACGTGGGCAGCCTGAACGGGACGTACGTGAACCGGGAGCGGGTGGAGGCAGCGACGCTGAGCAACGGCGACGAGGTCCAGGTCGGGAAGTTCCGGCTGGTCTTCATCGCCGGTCCGCGTCCGGAGGAGGGGGCCGTCCGGGGGTGAGCGAGCGTGCGGCGGCGGCTGTTCCCGGGCCGGGGGCGGCCGCTCGGGGCCAGCCACCGAACCTTTTTTCACCTGAATTGCGCGGCGCGCGCCCTTCGACTTCCACCCGCGGCCACGACGGACCGCAGGGGGAGGTTGAGCAAGGTTCGCTGATGAGTATCGGTGAAGTACTGGCGCAGCTTCGGGTGGAGTTTCCCGACACGACGATCTCCAAGCTGCGCTTTCTCGAGTCCGAGGGTCTGGTCGAGCCGCAACGCACGCCGGCGGGTTACCGCAAGTACAGCTGGGACGACGTGGCGCGGTTGCGGTTCGTGTTGACCGCTCAGCGTGACCAGTACCTGCCGTTGCGGGTGATCCGGGAGCAGCTCGCGGAGGCGGGTCGGGACGGGTTGTCGGGTCCGGAGCGCCATCGGCCGTCGCTGGTGGCGGTGGGGCCGGACGGCGAGGTGCCGGGTCGGGAGCCGGCCGCTCCGGTCGGTGAGTCGGCGGAGACCCGGCTGGACCGGACCGAGTTGCTGTCCCGTAGCGGGCTCGGTGAGGCGTTGCTGGCCGAGTTGGAGCGGATGGGTCTGGTGGTGTCGCAGCCGCCCGGCTGGTACGACGCGGACGCGCTGGTGGTCGCGCAGGCGGTGGCGGGGTTGGCGGCGTACGGGTTGGAGCCCCGGCATCTGCGGGGTTACCGGACGGCGGCGGATCGCGAGGTGGGGTTGTTCGCCCAGTTGGTGTCGCCGTTGGCCCGGCAGAACGATCCGGCGGCCCGGGCGCGGGCGGCGGAGGCGGCGCGGGAGCTGGTTGGCCTGTCGCAGCGGCTGCACGCGGCGCTGGTCCGGGTGGGGCTGCGCGGAACGTTGGGCAGGTGACTCCCCAGGGCGGCGGATGTGCCGCCCTGGGGTGGTTGTCCGGTGGCTTGCCGGGTGTGGCCTGGCGCACTCGGCCGGTAGGAAAGATCTGCGGCGGCGGGCGTGGCGTACGCTTCCCGGGGTAACCGGTGCGGTGCGGCGGTTGCGGGTGGGGCGGTGTTATCCGAGCCCGTGTACCGTGCAGGGAAGGGGCATACCGGCCCCGGCGGCGGGTAGCATCGGCCGCCGCAGGACGGTGGTGGGGAAGAGACGACGGCGACACGGAGGCGGCGGTGCGCGAGCTGAGCGTGGTCGGGGTTCGGGTGGAGCTGCCCACCAACCAGCCGATCGTCCTGCTCAGAGAGGTCGAGGGCGACCGCTATCTGCCGATCTGGATCGGGGCGGTGGAGGCTACCGCGATCGCCTACGAGCAGCAGGGGGTCAAGCCGGCCCGGCCGCTGACCCACGACCTGCTGCGGGACATCCTCTCCGCGTTGCAGGCGCCGCTGCGGGCGGTGGAGATCGTGGAGTTGAAGGAGAACGTCTTCTACGCCGACCTGCTGATCGGGGACGGTCTGCGGGTGTCGGCCCGGCCGTCGGACTCGATCGCGTTGGCGTTGCGGGTGGGTGCGCCGATCCGCTGTGCGGAGCAGGTGCTCACCGAGGCCGGGATCATCATCCCGGATGAGCAGGAGGACGAGGTGGAGAAGTTCCGGGAGTTCCTGGAGCAGGTCCGCCCGGAGGACTTCGCCGGCTGACTGCGGCGCCGTGGTGACGGCGCGGACGGCGGGTCGTGCTTCTGCCGGTCGGGTAACGATCGATTCGTCCTGGGGTAACCCTGCGGTGATCCCCGTGTGCGGCGTGTCGCGGCATTTCCTGCGGGGCAACCCTCCAGCCGGGCTATAGGGTTGGGCCTGTCGAGGGGTGCACGTCCCGGAAACGACGTGTCACCGCACGGGCGGGGAGGTTGTCCGATGCATGAGCCACAGGACCCTGATCCGGGTAGGTCGAATCCCCAGGGTATGGATCAGCGGCACGTCGAGGGGCCTCCTGGGGTGGCGGAGGATCACCCGGCCGGCGGGGCGTCGGTGGAGGACGGTTCGGTCGGCTATCGGGGTGTGACGGCGTGCCACGCCGTCGGGATCAGCTACCGGCAGTTGGACTACTGGGCGCGTACGGCGCTGGTGGTACCGAGCGTGCGGGATGCCTCGGGGTCGGGGACGCAGCGGCTCTACTCGTTCCGGGACCTGGTGGTGCTGAAGGTGGTCAAGCGGCTGCTGGACGCGGGGGTCTCGTTGCAGAACATCCGGCGGGCGATCGACGCGCTGCGTTCGCGCGGGGTGGCGGACCTGGCCGGTATCACGCTGATCTCGGATGGGACGACGGTCTACGAGTGTCGGTCTCCGGAGGAGGTCGTGGACCTGTTGCAGGGTGGGCAGGGGGTGTTCGGGATCGCCATCGGTGGGGCGTTCAAGGAGGTCCAGGGCTCGCTGTCGCATCTGCCGGCGGAGCCGGCCGGGGAGACGCCGTTGGCGGGGGAGACGCCGGAGCCGGCCGTGGTGGAGGCCGGCGACGAGTTGGCGGCCCGCCGGGCCCGGCGGCGCGCGGGCTGACCCGGCGCCGGTCCGTCCGGGTCGGGGTTGTCGGGGTGTACCGGCCCAGCGCCGGCAAGGTGCGTGGCTCGGGTCGCCGCCGTCCGTCCCCTTGATCGTTATCGCATACTTGGCGGTATGCCGTCTGCTTCGTCGCCGGAGTCGTCTGGATCCGACCGTCCGCGTCGGGTCGCCGGGCGCGGCTGGCGTCGCCGGTTGGTGCTCGGGGCCCTGGTCGTGCTGCTGCTGGTGCCGGTCTCGGTGGTCGGCAGCGTGGTGTGGGTGCGGCAGTCGGCGCGGGAGCACGTGTACGCGCTGGCCGACGTGCCGGCGGCACCGGTCGCGTTGGTGCTGGGTGCCCGGGTGTATCCGGACGGCACCCCGGCGCCGTTCCTGGCCGCGCGTCTGGAGTTGGCGAAGGAGCTGCTGGCGGCGGGCAAGGTCCGGGCGATCCTGGTCTCCGGCGACCACCGGAGCGGGGTGTACGACGAGCCGGGCGCGATGAGCCGCTGGCTGGTGGAGCGGGGCGTGCCGGCCCGGTTGGTGGTGCAGGACCATGCCGGTTTTGACACCTACGACTCGTGTTCGCGGGCCCGTCGGGTTTTCGGGGTCGATCGGACCATTGTGGTCACCCAGAGCTTCCACATCGAGCGGGCGGTCACGGTGTGCCGGCGGGTCGGTCTGGACGCGGTCGGTGTCGGCGACGACTCGGTACGCCGGTTCGAGCGGGCCTGGCGGTGGGGCGGGTTCCGGGAGCACTTCGCGGCGGTGAAGGCGGTCTACGACGTGGTCAGCGGGCGGGATCCGGTGTTCCTGGGTCCGGCTGAGCCGGGGGTCCGGGACGCGTTGGCCGGCTGACGGTGCGTGCGGTGGAGTGGTTCGTCGCGCAGCGTGACCGGGGTGGCCGGGTCGGCGTCCGATGGGGATGATGGTCCGGATTGGATCGAGCTCGATGATTGCCCAGCCGGTTGGGTATGGATGACACCGATTCGGGTTGGATGACACAGAACGGGTGGGCGCGGTAGTGTCCCCACCCAGTGTCACCCGTCGGCCATCCGCCCGACGGCCGGCACTGTTGGTGTTTCGCCCCCACACGCCGCGCGATCCCCCTCGCGCCGGAAGGAAGACCGTGACGGATCCACATGACAGCGCCGTGTCGTCCCCCGCGGACGGCGCCACGACCACCGGTAACGGTGCAGCAGCCCGCGTGACGCACTACGACCGGATCGGCGGGGCGGAGTCGGTCAAGGCGGCCGTGCGGCTGTTCTACGACCGGGTGCTCGCCGACCCGGAGCTGGCCGGCTATTTCACCTCGGTGAACATGGAGGAGCAGCGGCGGCACATGGTGTTGATGCTGACCGTGGTGCTCGGCGGGCCGAACAACTACGCCGGCCGGGGCCTGGCCGAGGCGCACCAGCCGCTGAAGATCCCGGACGAGCACTACGCCCTCGTCGGTGTGCACCTGATCGACACCCTGACCGGGCTCGGCGTGCCGGACGACATCCTGGACGACGTGCGGGCGACGCTGGGTTCGGTGCGCGACCAGGTGGTGGCGAGCGGCACCTCCGCGGGCGTCTGACCGTGGACGTCGCTCGTCTCAAGCAGAGCTGGCACCTGGTCGCCGGACATGGCGACCAGGTGCCGCTCTACTTCTACTCGACCCTGTTCCTGGCGCATCCCGACGTCCGGCAGATGTTCCCGACGAACATGGCCGGCCAGCGGGATCGGCTGGTCACCGCGCTGGGCCACATTGTGTCCAACGTGGACCAGGTGGACCAGCTCGTCGGCTTCCTCTCCTCCCTCGGCGCCGACCACCGCAAGTTCGCGGTCCGGCCGGAGCACTATCCGGCGGTCGGGGAGGCGCTGCTGGCCACCCTGGCGCACTTCCTCGGCGAGCACTGGACCGAGGATCTGGCCAAGGACTGGACGGCGGCGTACGGGCTGGTCGCGAAGGTGATGACCGACGGCGCGACGGCGGCGGAGAACGTCAGCCCGCCGTGGTGGGTCGGCGAGGTCGTCGCGCACGAGCCGCGGACGTTCGACATCGCGGTGCTGACGCTGCGGCCGCAGTATTTGCTGCCGTTCGAGGCGGGCCAGTCGGTCGGGGTGTCGAGTCCGGCGACCCGGGCGTGGCGGTACTACTCGCCCGGCAACGCGCCCCGCACCGACGGCACGATCGAGCTGCACGTGCGGGCGGCGCCGGGTGGGGCGGTGAGTTCCCGGCTGGTGTACGGCACCAGCGTCGGTGACCAGGTGCATCTGGCGGCCCCGGTGGGGGAGCGGCTGACGTTGCGCCGGGCGGCCGGCGGTGGCGACCTGCTGCTGCTGGCGAACGGCACCGGCTGGGCGCCGTTGAAGGCGCTGGTGGAGCAGGTGGCGGCCGAGGGCGGTGGTCGGCGGGTCGACGCGTACGTCGGCGCCCGGTCCCGTACCGAGTTCTACGACGTCGACGCGACCGAGAAGCTGGTGGCGTCGTATCCATGGTTGCGGGTGACGTACGTGGTCAACGCCGACCCGTCACGGCCCGGAGAGTTCGTCCAGGTGGTGGACCGCGCCCTCGCCGACGGCGACTGGCGCAACCGGCACGTTTTCGTCTGCGGGTCCGATCCGATGGTGTCGGGCGCGGTCACCGGACTGGCGCAGGCGGGTTACCACGCCGGGCAGCTGCACTACGAGGCGCTGGGTGGGCAGTGGTATGCGCCCGGGCGGCGGATCGGCGAGGTGCAGGAGCATAGGCCGGCAGACGGAGGTACGCAGTGAGCGCCAGCCCGATCAGCGAGTACGACCGCGCCACGGCGCTGTCGGGTCCGAGTCCCCGGGTGCGGATGACCGCGGACCGGGTCCGGCGGTGGGAGTTCAGCACGTCGTCGTTCACCCGGCGCGGCTACGACGACCGGGACGTCGACCGGTTCCGGCACCAGGTGGCCGACGAGTTGGACCTGTTGGCGACCCAGTTGGCGGATCTGCGGGCGGAGAACCAGCGGCTGCACGACCATGTGGAGCTGCACCGGCACGGGGTGCTGCCGAGTGCCAGCAACCGGCCGCAGTTGCCGGGGGCGAAGGAGGTCAACCTGCTGTCGGCGGCGCAGCGGGAGGCCGAGCAGATCATCGCCCAGGCGCACGACTACGCCCGCCGGGTCGCCGAGTACGCCCGGGTGCAGTACGAGAACTATCTGCGGGCGGCGGCCGAGGATGCCCGGAACGAGGCGGAGCGGGCGGTGCAGGACTATCGGGCGTCGGCCGGGTCGAGTTTCGACGACACGGTCGCGACCCGGGAGGCGCTGCGGATCTTCGGCGAGATGATGATCTCGCACATGCAGGCGGCGGCCCGGCATCTCGACGACGGCAGTGAGCATCTGGCCCGCACCATGGACCGGATCGCCCGGGAGTCGGGTGCGGGGATCGGCGGTGCGACGCCGCCGGGTGCCGGCCGGCCGGCGCTGTCGCCGCGTCCGGAGCAGCCGCGGCAGATGTAGGGTGCCGGCCCTGGCCCGGTCCGTCGGCGTGATCGGGTGGAGTGGCCTGCGCGGTGTGCCGGCGACCGTGGGGGGTCGCCGGCCGGGCGCAACCCCACCGGTGACTGTCGTCGAAACTACGGCGACCCGGGAGGGGTCCCGGCGTGGAGGTGGTACACCGAATGAGTTTGACGAGCAAACATTGAGAGGGGCGTCGGATGCTCGGGCGACTCAGATTGGTGAGCCTCACGGTGTCGGTGTCGGTGCTGGTCGGGCTGGTGGCCCTCGCCGGCTGCTCCGAAGGTCCGTTCGGGCCGGATGTGACGGGCTCGCCGAGTTCGGCCGCCGACCCGGCGGTGCTCGACTGGGTCGGCAAGGCCTGCACCGCCCACGATTCGCTGCTGAACCTGCCGGAGACCTCGCTGACCGGAAACAGCGCCTTCTCGCAGCGGGAGCGGCCGGAGCTGGTCCGGCACCTCGCCGCGCTGCGCGACAGGTTCCAGACGGCGCGGAGCATGCTCGACGGCCTGCGGCCGGCGCCGGTCCCCGGCGGTGACGACCTGATCGCCGTCGAACTCGCGCCGCTCGACGAGTCCCTCGGCAAACTGAAGGAGTACGTGGAGAACGCCAAGGTGTTCCCGTCCGAGGGCATGGCGGCGGTGTTCCGCCTGGCGCAGGTCGAGGCCGTGACGTTCAAGCGGGACACGGCCGGCGTGCGCCGGGTACTCGACGCGAACCCCGCCCTGGCCGCCGCGTACGGGCAGCACGACGAGTGCCTCGTTCCCGACCCGACGTCCTCCTGACGGTGCCAGTGCACCCGTGGGCGAGACGCGGCTACCGGAAACGATGGCTGAGCCGTACGAGCCGGGCTTCTACGAGCCGCCAGGTTTCACGGTCGCCTATATCCTCAGTCCGTCACCGCTGCATCGTTGCGATGGGGGAGACTGACTATGCCGGATCCGCAGCAGGATTCTGGCCCACCCACCCGAGTCGCTACCTCGCGCCCGAGTCCCCCGTGGCCGGTCGTGGTCGCCGGACTGCTGGGTTTGACCGCGACGGCAGTGTGGTTGGTGGGCACCTACTTCTTCTGGTACTACGAACCCGCCAAGCCTGCTATGGGGAGCCTGGTCTTCGGCATAGCGATCGTCCTGGCGTGCCGGGGTAGCCGCTTGGCCCGCATCGTGGCCACCATCGCCGGCGTGGTCGAGAGCGTCATGTATGGGCCGGGCGGTCTGGTTGCCGCAGCGCTTTGCCTGGTAAGTCTTGTCATGCTGTACACGCCGCGAAGCAATGTCTACTTCAGACGCCGCGACGGGCTGCCCCGGGTTGGTTGGCGACTCCCGCCCGGGCAGGCCGGGGGGCCTTGATAGCGAACGTCCTGCTGACGATCTTGGCGCTTTGTGCTGATCCGGGGACTCCATACCGAGATCGCGATCCACTCACCTGATGGCACTGGCGGTCTGCTGCCTCCCCGGCCGGGGAGGCAGCAGACCGTGGATCAACTGATCAACTGGTACCCGAACTGCACCTCCAGGCCGCTGGCGGCGGCCGCGTCGAGGACGCGGACCTGTAGCCGCGGCGCGTCGCCGCTGCCGTCGACGGTGAACGGCGCGACGAGTGCGGTGGTCTGTACGGCAGTGGTCACGCCGACGGCGTTACCGCCCGCGGACTCCCCGTCCGCGTCCAGGCGTACGGCGCAGGCGCCGGCGGCGAGCGTACGCGTCACCTTGACCACCCGGATGCGCTGCCCGGCAAGATAGAGCAGGTTGCCGAAGTCGTACAGCCCGTCGCCCACCGGACCGGTCACCCGGGCCGCCAGCCAACCGTCGATCTGCTCGACACCCTTGTTGCCGGTGAACCGGGCCTGGCCGGTGGACGTCCCGGCGAGCAGATACGGGCCGACCAGGTTGCCGTTGAGGTCGTTGTCGGCGACCAGCACGTCAGCGGCCCCGTCGACCACGCCGTAGTCCTGCCGGTTGATGCCGTCGGCGAGCGAGCCGACGGCGTTACCGACGATGACGACCCGGCTGGCGCCGGAGCGGATGTTGATGCCGGCACCGTGCCGGTAGCCGCTGCCGCCGCCGGCGTACCCGTGCTCGACGGTGACCGGCAGGTCGAACTGGGTCGGGCTGACCACCTCGATCCGCCATTTGCCGTTCGCCTCGGTGCTGCCGGTCGCGCCGGAGATGGTGATCCGGTCGCCGGTCTCCCAGCCGTGTTCGACGGCGGTGGTGACCCGGGCCCGGCCTCCGGGGCCTGCCGTGATGCCGCTGATCAGACGGGCGAAGCTGGGGTGTGCGGTACGGCCGTTGTTGCCGATGATGCAGCCGGTGACGGTGACCCGGGTGGCGGCGATGTCCAGGCCGTTGCGCCCGCAGCCCCGGATGACGCACCCGGTGAAGGTGGCCATGCCGGTGAAGCCAGGATTTATCCGGACGTTGTCGTGCTCGTTGTCGGCCGAGATGTAGACGTTGGTGAACTGGGCGTGCGCGCCGGCGTCGAGCAGCACCGGTGTGCCGTGACCGTTCTCGAAACCGCCGCCCTCGAAGTAGACGAACTTCGGGTAGGACCCGCCGGTGGTGTTCTTCAGCCACAACCCGTGCCGGCCGAACAGCACCGCGGTCGCGAAGAACTTGATCGACCCGCCGAGGCCGTCGATGACCAGGTTGTCGGTGGTGGTGTTGCCGGAGCCGGCGGCGATGCCGCACTGTACGAACTCCACCGGGTCGGCCCGGGACGTGTTGCCCACCCCGTTGAGCAGGATCACGTACGGGCCGGTGAACCCGTTCCAGACGCAGTTGCGGAATCGGATGGTGTTGCAGGAGCGCAGGGTCGTACCGGTGTAGCCGTTCTTGAACCGGACGTTGACGAACGACACCATGTAGTTGCGGCCGCCGTCGACCGCCTCGGTGGCGACCAGGCTGCCGCCGGTCAGGCCGTCGCCGCGTACCACGAGGTCGCGCAGCCCGCCGCCGGAGACGTTGGTGAGCAGGAACCCGTGCCCGGTGCCGGTGGCGACGACGTACTGGGTGGCGTACTCGTCGTTGTCGGTCGGGCCGGCGCCGGAGAAGGTGACCGGCACGTCGCGTACCCGGATGGTGCGCTCCAGGCGGATCTTTCCGGGACCGGCCTCGATGACGCCGCCCGTGCGCAGGGTGTCGACGGCGGCCTGTACCCGCGCCGAGTCGTCGTCCACCCCCGCTCCGGTACAGCCGAACCAGGCCAGGTCGAGGCGGGTGGTCTGCGGCCGCTTCCACCGGCCGGTGGCGGTCCCGGCGACGGCGAAGACGGTGCCCCCGTTGTCGGGTTCGGTGCTGTCCGCGTCCCAGTGCAGCAGGCCGCTGCCGACGCCGGGCGCGTCGGCGTGGTAGCCGAGCAGTCGCACCTGCTGGCCGTCGGTCCGGCCGGGCGTGCCGCGCAACTGGTCGACGCTGGCGATGCCGTCGCCGGTGACGGGGGAGGGCTTCGGCGGTGCGGCGTGCGCGGCGGTGGCGACGGCCTGGCCGCCGGTCATGGCGAGACCGGCGAAGCCGAGGGTGGCCAGGGCGCGGCGGCGGGTACCGGCGGATGGCGTGCCGGTCGGGTCGGGACGGTCGGGCATCTCGGGCCTCCTGTTGTCGGCGTGGGTCCCCGGGCGGCGGGCGCGCACCACCGCGTGACCGGCGCCAATGCCGGCCACGGCCGGGGTACGGGTGGGGGACGTGCGGGAGGGGTCAGCCCTTGACGGCTCCGATGACCACTCCCTTGGCGAAATGCTTCTGCAGGAACGGGTAGACGAGCAGGATCGGGACGAGCGAGACGACCAGGATGGCCATCTGCAGGGACTGCTGCGGTGGGACCACCTCGCCCGGCAGGTCGGTGCCGATCGCGGCGTTGTCCACCACGTAGGTACGCAGCACCAGTTGCAGCGGCCACTTCTCGGTGGAGTTGAGGTACAGCAGCGCGTTGAAGAAGGCGCTCCAGTAGGCCACGGCCTGGAACAGCGCCACCACCGCGAGCACCGCCTTGGACAGCGGCAGCATGATCCGGGTGAGGATCTGCAGCTCGCCCGCGCCGTCGATGCGGGCGGCGTCGACGATCTCCTTCGGCACCTCCAGGAAGAACGCGCGCACGATGATCACCTGGAACGCCGAGACCAGTGGCGGCAGGATCAGCGCCCACCACGAGTCGATCAGGCCGAGCTGCTTGATCAGCAGGTAGTTGGGGATCATGCCCGCGTTGAAGAGCAGGGTGACCAGCACGAGCATCAGCACCGGACGGCTGCCGAAGCTGCCCGGCCGGGACAGCGAGTACGCCAGCAGCGCCACCACGGCCACCGACAGCAGCGACCCGACCAGGGTGACACCGATCGAGACGAGGGTGGCGCGGGTGACCACCCCGCCCCGGAAGATCGCGGCGTAGGCGTCGAACGTCGGGTCCTGCGGCCACAGGACGTAGCCGCCGGCCCGGGTGATCTGTTCCTGGTCGGCGAGAGAGGTGGCGACGACACTGAGGAACGGGACGATCACCACGGCGCAGCACAGCGCCAGCACGATGCCCTTGAGGCCGCGTACGGCGGGATGCGGAGGTGCCATGCCGTTGACCATCCGGCGACGGCCGCGGGCGGCGGTTGTGGTCACCATCGGGAGTAGATCCCCCTCTCCCCGAACAGGTGCGCGATCTTGTTGGCGGCGAGCACCAGCGCGAGCCCGACCACGCCCTTGACCAGGCCGACCGCCGCCGCCATGCCGAAGTCACCGTCGATGATGCCGCGGTTGTAGACGTACGTGTCGAGCACCTCGGAAGCGTCCTGGCCGACGGCGGCCTGCTGGAGGATGATCTGCTCGAAGCCGACGGTCAACACGTCACCGAGCCTCAGGATGAGCAGCAGGACGATGACGGACCGGATCGCTGGCAGAGTGACGTGCCAGAGCTGGCGTAGCCGTCCACCGCCGTCGACCGCGACCGACTCGTAGAGTTCCAGGTCCACCCGGGAGATCGCGGCCAGGAAGATGATGGTGCCCCAACCGGCGTCCTTCCAGATCGCCTGCGACGTGATCAGGGTGAGGAACAGGTCGGGGTTGCCGATCAGCTGTAGCAGCGGCAGGTCGTGGGTGCGGGCCCAGGTGTTGTAGAGCCCGGCGTTGCCGAGGAGCTGCTGGAACAGGGCGACGACCACGACCCAGGACATGAAGTGCGGCAGGTACAGCACCGACTGCACGACGCGCTTGAGCCGTTCCGAGAGCAGGCTGTTGAGCAGCAACGCGACGGCGATCGGGATCGGGAAGACCACGATGATCTGGAGCAGCGAGATGATCAGCGTGTTGGTCAGCGCGTTGAGGAACGCCGGATCGGCGGTGTAGATGACCTGGAAGTTGGCCAGGCCGACCCAGGGCGCCTCCCAGATCGTCAGGTACGGCCGGTAGTCCTTGAACGCGATGACGTTGCCGGCGAGCGGGACGTAGTGGAACAGCAGGATCAGCGCCAACCCGGGCAGGCCGAGCAGGAACAGGAAGCCGTCGCGGCGCAGCCGCTGCCGTGCCGACGGCCGCCGGCGTGGCCGGTCCGGCGGCGGCGCCCCGGGTGGACCCGTCGCGCCGGGGGCGGCCGGAGCCGCCGCACCCGGGGCAAGCTCGGTCGATGCCATCGCCTCTCCTCCTCCTGCCGCGACCGGCTGGTCAGCCCTGCTCGGCCAGCGCCTTCTCGTACTCGGCGCGGGCGGCGTCGCCGCCGGCCCGTCGCCACCGGGCAACCGTGTCGTCCCAGGAGCTGACCGGCTTGCGGCCGGCGACGATGTCCAGCTCGGCGTCGTCGATGATCTTGCTCATCGCGCCGGCCTTGTCGACGGCGGTGGCCGAATAGTGGCCCTCGGCGGGGTTGCGCAGGATGCTCGGGACCACCTTCTCCTGGTACGCCCGCTGGGCGTCGATCCGGGTCCGGTCGCCGGGGCCGAGTACGTGCGGGGCGTCCGCGACGTACTCCAGGGGCAGCTTGACCTCGACCTTGCCCTTGTCGGTGAGGACCGGCCTGCCGTCCTGCACCGTGTGGTGGCTGCCCTCGACGCCGAACTTGCGGAACATGTACTCGGTGGTGCCGACCGGCGCGGCCAGCCAGTCGCAGATGCGTAGCAGTTGCTGGATGCGGCCCTTGTCGGCCTGCTTGAAGGCGGTGATCGCGAACGCCGTGGTACCCGCCCGGTGCCGGGCCACGCCGCCGCCGTCGTACCTGGGCGCCGGCACCGAGCCGACCTCGACCCGGTAGGTGTCGGCGAGGGTGTCCCAGGCGGCGTACCCGTCGGGGTTGAAGGCGAGGGTGCCGTTGCCGAACAGGTCCCGCAGTTGCAGTTTCCCGCCCATCGCGTCCGGGTGGAACAGCCCGCCCTTGACCATTTCGGCGGTCCGGGCGAGGGCCTCCTTGCGTTCCTCGGTCTCGTACTCGGAGGTGAACCTGCCGCCCTCCTCGCGCCACACGTTCGGCACGCCGAGCATGGTGCCGACGAAGGTGACGACCTGCTTCGCGGTGCCGAACGCCCAGCGGTTGGCGCGGGCGTCGGTCAGCCCCCGGGCCAGCGCCAGGAACTCCTGGTAGCTCGCCGGATTCGCATTGAGGCCCTTGTCACGGATCAGGTCGGCCCGGGCGAACATGATGGTCCCGACGACGGCGCGCGGGATCGGCACCGCGTAGATCCCGCCGCCGTAGGCGGTGGCCCGCCACGCGTCGGTCGGGATGTTGGCCAGGAACGGGTACTGCTTGATCGCCGGGCCGGAGACGAACTCGGAGATGTCGGCGCAGAGCCGGGTGAGCACGTCGGCCCGGTTCGCCAGCCGGGCGGAGATCAGGGTCATGTCGGGCAGGTCCCCGCCCGCGATGACGGTGGAGAGCTTGCTGAGGTAGTCGACCTGCCGGGTCATCGTGATGTCGAGGGTGGCGCCGAGCCGGTTGTCGAGCTCCTGCCAGTAGGCGTTGGACCCGGCGGCCGGCGGCACCGGCGTCAGGATGTTGGTCAGCACCGACACGGTGCCCGCGCCCTCGCCCGGCTTGCCGGGGAACGCGGTGACGAGGTCGGTCGGGTACCGGTAGAAACCGGCCATCACCCCGTCGGCGGTGGCGGGCAGATCCGCCCGGACGCCGGCATAGGGGAGGTAGTCCGGGAACGTGACACTGCCGGCACCGCCGGTGGTCGGCGTGGTCGAGCTGCCGCAGGCCGCGAGCAGGCCGGACCCGGCCGCCACGGCGGCCGCGCCGCCGGTCATCGCCAGGAACCGGCGCCGGCTCAGCTGGAGGTTGCGCATGGTTACTCCTTCGGGGGTGCAGCGGCGTCGTGGAGGCCGGCGGTCGGGGGAGCACCGCCGGGGAGGGTCAGCGTGGCGACCTGCCACGCATCGAGGCGTACCGCGAAGCGACCGTCGGCATCCGGGGGCAGGGTGGCCACCGGCCGCTCGTCGGCGTGGCAGAGCATGGCCTCGCCGCGCCCACCCGCCGGGTTCCGCAGCCGTACGGTGCGGGCCCGGCCGCTGAGGTCCTGGAGGCGGACCAGCAGCCCGTCGCCGGACCGGGGCTGGGCCACGGTGGCGTGTACGGTCTCCGGCAGGTCCAGGTCGAGCAGCGCACCGGCCGGTTCGGCCAGCGGCCTCGGGTCGAGGTCGAACTTGTCCAGCCAGGTGATCCCGGTGGCGACCGCCGCAGCCCGGACCTCCCGGCCGAACCGGCCGGCGGCAACCGGGTCGAACTCCGGCAGCGGTGTGAAGGCGTACCGCAGGGTCAGGTTTCCCTCCTGCTGCGGTGGTGTGTTGGTGGGCCAGTAGTTGTTCAGCACCCAGGAGAAGATCGCGGCCGAGGCGGGTGCGAAGCGCTCGAACCAGGCGCCCCGGACGATGTCCCCGGCGGTCCAGAGCGGCGCGTCGGCCGAGGACCAGGCAACGGCCGGCCCGGCGCCGTCGGCCACCACGACGCCGTACTGGCTGGTGAACCAGTCGTGGCAGGCGCCCGGCGCATGGTCGACCGCCGGGTTGATCCAGCCCTGCTGCCGGTCGTACCGGAAGACCGGGTCGGCGGCCACGAACGGGAAGGCGACGTAGACCGCCTCCTTGGCCAGCACCGGCTCCTTGTCGAACGAGACGGTGACGTCGACGCGGTCGTCGCCGTCGCGCAGCAGCACGTCGACCTCGACCCGCGGCAGGCTCGGCGCCCGGCCGACGGTCCGCAACCGCCACCCGTCGTAGGTTCGGCGCAGCCCGACCGGCCGCATCTCGGCGGCGTGCACGACCAGCGCCGGCGGATCCGCCTTCGGTCGCCGCCCGAGCAGCGAGCTGCGCGGTTGCGGCTCGTGCCGGTGCGGGCTGCCGCTGTGCCACGGGCCGCTGTCCGGGCTGCCGCTGTGCCACAGGCTGTCCGGGCCGCTGCCCTCAAGCCGCGGCAGCGGTGACCGCTCGCCCGGCCGGTCGACGTCGCCGCGGGTCAGTTCGACCGGACCGTCGAGCGCGTAGAGCACCTGACCCAACCGCCACGGCCCGGCCCGGTCCAGCAGGTCGCGTCCACTGGGCCGGTGGACCAGGCCGAGGACCGCGCCGGTGGCCGGATCGAGGGTGACCAGCCACCGGTCGGCCACCAGCGTGGCCGGTACCGGCCCCCAGTCCGGCGACTCGCCGGTCCCGGCGGTACCACCGGCCGCCGCACCGTCTTCTTCGCCCGGGGCGAGCGTCCGCGCACCGCCCAGCGGCACCGCCCGGTAGCCGAATCCGGGTACCTCCGGCACGGTGACCCGCAGCCGTCGCAGCCCGTTGCAGTCGGCGAGCGGTTCTGCCCCGAGGGGCTCACCGCCGGGCAGCGTCGGCGGCCCGTGCAGGGTTTCCACCTCGACCTCCACGTCGCGCCGCCAGCCCAGCGGGTTGTGCACGAGCAGGGTGGGTCCGCGCGTGCCGACCAGCTCGCCGAGCTGGCTGAGCGCCCGGTTGGCCTCGTCGACGGCGGTGCGGTGGGCGGTGTGCACCTGGTGCCGCTTCCAGTCGAGCTGGTCGCCGACCTGGTGTCCGTGCGGGTGGGCGTTGGCGTGCGCCCAGGTCCAGGTGTGTTCGCAGCCGATCAGTGCGCCCTCCCAGGCGGCGTCCAGCGCCGCCCGGTGCGGCCGGTAGCCGGGGTCGGCGAGCGCGACCAGCGCGGCCAGCCCCTCGGCCGCGGGCAGCGCCGTCTGGGCCCGGCGGTGCTCGGCGCTGACCGTGGCTCCGGTACCGACACCGTCCTCCCAGTAGCTGCCCCCGTCCCCGCGCCACACCGGGAGCCGGTCGGCGAGCGGGCGGACCGCCGCGAGATAGCCGGCCATCGTGGAGACCCGCATCCGGGGGTACGCGTACCGCGCGTTCCAGCGGGCGGCGAAGCCGGCGTCGCCGTCGGCCAGGTCCTCGTTGTCCGCGTGGGTGCCGATCACCGCCAGGTCGTGCGGCAGGTAGTCGGTCCGCTCGTAGCGGGCCAGCAGCCGGCAGAACGCGTGCGCGGCGCCGGGAACCGTCTGCGGATCGCCGGCCATGAACCGGAGCTGGGAGTACGTGTCGGAGAAGTGGGTGAGCACCCGGGATCCGTCGACGCCCTCCCACATCACCGGGCTGGCCAGGTGCTGCTCGTCGCTGGCGGCGTTGCCGCCCCGGTGGTGGTTCTCGATGCCGACGAACGCCTCGATGCGCAGCGCCGTCAGGATCGACGGCAGCGCCGCGCTGTACGAGGGGACGTCGGTGAGGTTGGCGTACCGGACCGGGACGCCGTGCTCGTCGCGCAGCCGTCCGGCGGCGTACGCGGCCCGGTAGATCTCCTCCAAACTGGCCACTCCGGACAGGAACAGGCTGTGGAAGGCGTTCACGGCGAGCCGTTCCGAGCGCAGCGCCGCCAGCACCCGCTGCGCCCGCTGGGGTGAGCGGGTGGCCAGGTACTGCGTCACGATCAGGGAGCCGTCGACGGAGAAGGCGAAGTCGGGGTCCCGGTCCAGCACCTCGACCGCCCGGTCCAGGTTGCGGCTGTGCAGCTCCAGGACCTTGCCCTGCACGTCGGTGTAGCCGACGTCCAGGTGGACGTGCGGAATGAGGTGCAGGGTCCACCTGCGGGCCGGGTGCAGCACGACCCGCGCCTCCGGCCCGTCGTCGACGGCGACCGTGGCCGGTGCGGGACCGGTGAACTCCGGTACCGGGAAGCGCACCCGTACCTGCCCGAAGGTCCGCCCGGCGCGGGTCAGGTCCAGTTCGTGGGTCCGCCCGGCGAGCCGTACCTCGGCCCGGGCCGGCCAGGTCGAGCCGGGCGGGACGGTGACGGTGACGTCGAGCAGCTCGTGCAGGGCGCCGTCGCGCGCGACGTAGAGCGGGGTCGCGTCGAGCGCCACGCCGAGCGCATCGAGTGCGGGCGCCGTGGCCGGGACGAGGGTCAGCTCGTGCCAGGTGATGCCGCTGCCGAAGTGGTTGCCGAACTGCTCGCGATGGCGGGGCCGGTCGGTGTCGGCCGGTACGGGTCCGGTGGCGGCCGGCCCGTCGAGGGTGGTGGTGATCGCCAGGAGGTGGTCGCCGGGGGTGAGCCAGGCCGCCGGCAGCGGCACCTCGAGCAGGACGTCGCCGGCGATCGGGCCGTGCCGGTAGACCTCCGACCGGTCGTCGCGGCGGACCAGGGGGTGGAACAGGCCACGGTGCGTACCGTCGAGTTCCAGCAGGAGGTCGGGGCAGGGCCCGTGGCCGGCGGCGAACGCCAGGCGCAGCACGGCGCCGTACGCCGGAACCTCGCCGGGCTCGATCCGCAGCGGCAGCTCGACCCGGTGCCCCCGCCAGCCGGTCGACGCGTTGAGCGGGCCGGGCTGGAACGCCGGCAGCTCGACGCCGGGGGTGGCGATGGTCAGCGGGAGCATGTTTCCGGCTCCAGTCCGGGCAGGGTCAACACGCTGCCGTGCTCCCGTAGCGCGGCGGCGAGGTCGGAGTGGTCGTAGTCCTGCACCGACCGGCCGGTGCGCAGCGACTGCGCCGCCAGTTCGCCGCTGGCCTCGCCGAGCATGCCGTAGTTCGGTTCCATCCGGGGCGAGGTGTAGCCCACGTGGCTGGCCGAGAAGCAGAGCGGTACGGCGATGTTCTCCAGCCCGCCGCGCGCCGGGAACAGCACCTCCGCCGGCATCTGGTACAGGTCCACCGGCGGGTTGAACTCGGTACCGCTCAGGGTGCCCTCGCCGACGATGGTGTCGTCGCCCTCGGCGTAGTACTGCACGATGTGGCTGTCCATGCCGTACTTCCAGCAGCACACCGGGGTCGCCTTGGTGTTGTTCGGGCTGACCAGGTCGTGCTGGGTCAGCACGTGTGCGCCGACCATCCGGCGCGCCTCGCGGACGTAGAGGGCGTGCGGGAAGCCGGTACCGTGCGGGCTGTCGGTGAACTCGTCCGGCGGCAGGCCGAAGCGGCGGGCGTCGGCGCGGAAACTCTCCGGCAGCGACGGGTCGTTGGTGAGCCAGTAGAGCATCCCCTGGTGCCAGCGCACCTGCTCGGCGATGATCTCGTCCCGCCGCCGCCAGCTGCCGTCCGGATAGTCCCAGGACGCGCCGGGCAGATCGAAGCCGATGAAGAGCGCCTGGTTGGTCTGGTACTTGCCGCCGGGCAGCAGCGCGGTCTCGGTGACGATCGACGACAGCCCGGGGATGCCGCGCTGGCGCAGCAGTTGCCCCAGGTAGCGGTAGTGCTCGGGGTCGTAGCCGGCGGGCTTCGGGAACGGCAGCCGATCGGCGTTGGTCGACAGCACGCCGCGGAAGTTGTACGCCTGGGTCTTCTCGTCGCCGTCACCGGCGTGCAGCTTCGGCGCCGGGCCGACCGGGTAGCGGTCGTTCGGCCGGAAGCTGCGCCGCCGGTACGCCTGCACCGGCTGGAACCCGGCCAGCGGCTCGTCGTACCGGGCCCTCGGCTCCCGCCCGACGGTGTAGGGCACGCCCGCGGCCGCCATCAGGTCACCCTCGTAGGAGGCGTCGATGAAGAAGTTGGCGCGCTGCCAGCCCTGCGCGGTACGCACCGCCCGCAGTCGCCGGCCGGAGACCTCGACGTCGGCCGGCCCGTGCAGCCGGTGGTGCACCAGGACCGTGGCCCGTGCCTCGGCGAGCAGGTCCCGGGCGACCCGCTCGGCCACCTTCGGCTCGAACCGGTACCGGTACCGGGACCCGTCGTCGCCGTAGGCGGCGCCGATCGCGGCGAAGAACCGGCTCGACGTCAGCCCGCCGAGCGCCTCGGTCACGTTGGGGGCGTCGGTCTTGACCAGGCCGCCGGCGACGATGCCGCCGACGTGCCCGGTCGGTTCGAGGATCACGCTGGACAGGCCCCGCAGGCGCAGCCGCAGGGCGGCCATGACGCCGGCCAGGGTGGCGCCGTAGATCACGATGTCGGCCGGAACCGGAGCGGTGGGGGTAGCGGTGGCGGTGTCGGGTACCCGCATGACCGTCACCGTCCCGCCGGGGTGGCCGACGCGGCGGCCTGGCCCGCCGAACCCGGCCGCTGCGCCGCCACCGGGTCCGCTGCCTGGGTCGCCGCCTTCTTCACCCGGCGTTCGGGTAACGCGAGCAGCGGTGTGGCGCTGCGGGCGGCCTGCGACGGGCGGGTCCGCCGGATGTCGTCCGGCCAGGCGATCGCGATGCCCAGGGTCTGGGTGAGCAGTGCCTGGTAGTCCTCGGTCAGCTCGGTGGAGTCGTGCACGGCGTGCGGCTCGGTGTCCCGGGACAGGCAGTACGCCGCCAGCGCCCCGACCGCCTCGCCGATGCTCCACTCGACCGGGTGCAGCCGGTAGCAGCCGTTGGTGATGTGCGTGGTGCCGATGTTCTTGCAGGCGGGCAGGAGGTTGCGCATCCGGACCGGGACGAGCGCGCCGAGCGGGATCTGGAACGGATAGCACTCCAGGTTGACGTAGTTGACGCCGGCGGTGCTGGGGTGCAGGTCGATGTTGTAGTGCCCTACGCCGACCGCGTCGGCGAACTGGACGGCCCCGGCGTCCTCCGGCCGGTCCACGACCGCGACGTGCTGTTCGAGCACGGTGAACCGGGCCCGGATGCGGCGGGACTCGCGGATGTAGACCGTCTTGGCCAGTCCGTCGGCGGTGCCGGTGAGGTCGGGCCGCAGCTTGAGGCCGGGGTAGCCCTGCCCGCCGTCCGGGCGGGGCGCCTCGGTCTGCATCCAGTGCAGGTAGGACAGGGAGAGTTCCCGGCAGCGTTGCAGGGCCCGCTCGCGGGCGTGCCCGTCGATGCCGGGACCGACCAGCGGCGCCTCCCAGTAGTCGACATTGGGCCAGTTCACCAGGCTGATGTCGGTGTCGACGAGGTCGGGGCGGAACTGGCTGCGGGCCCGGATGCGGCGGAAGTGCCACAGGTCCGGCACGCGTACGGCGTCCAGGTCGCCCTCGAAGATGCGGTTCTCCTTGCCCGCGTTCGTGTGGATGTCGATTTTCATCCAGGAGAGCTGCGGGCCCGGCCAGAACGGGTCGACGTGGGTCTTCCAGTGGTCGTACGAGGCCGGACGGTCGACGACGTGCTCCTCGCCGGGCCGGTATTCGAGCGGAAAGCACCAGGTGATCGCCTGCTGGTCGGTCCAGTCCGCCTCGGGCGCGGCGAACGGCTCGCCGGTCTCGTCCTGTGCCTCGGCGCCCAGCACGTGCTCGACGCCGGCCAGTTCCAGCAGGTCGCCGAGTTCGGTGGCGTCGGCGACCAGGGCGGCGGTGACGGTCCGCAGGTCGCCGCTGCGCCGGTCGCGCAGGGTCACCGCGGTGATCCGGTCGCCGTCGGTGGCCGCCGAGACCGGCTCGTGCTCGTAGAGCACGGTGATCCGGCCGGCGGATCGGTAGCCGGCGAGCAACTCGTCGATGACGGCGACGCCGACCCGGGGCTCGTGGCAGAGCCGGCTCACGTTACCCAGCCCCGGGTTGAGGGTCGGGTCGGCGAGCGCTTCCGGGCGCAGCGGGTAGTTCCGCTTGTAGTAGGCGCGGATGCCGTCGCGCAGCTGTCGGTAGCCGGGCGAGATGTGCCCGGTCTCGATCCACGGATGCTCGTCGGACGGCACGGCCTGCGCCGTGAGCTGTCCGCCCAGCCAGTCCGTCTCCTCGGTGAGGATGACCCGGCGGCCCAGTCGGGCGGCGGTCAGTGCCGCCGCGACGCCGCCGAGGCCGCCGCCGACCACCAGGAGATCGGTTTCCAGCCCGGTCGTCTTGCTCATGCTCGCCCGCTTCCCTTCCGATGGGGTACGCGTCTGCGGCGGCGCTGCTAATATATTTGCGACAATCACCGCCGTGAAGATTGCGGCTACGTTACATCTCTCCGTCAGGTGGATGTCAATCGTTGCTGAGCTGCTGTTTCGATGACGGTTCGGCATCTTCAAATTAGCAAATATTAGCTGTTTGCGATCTCCGATCGAGCTGTTAGAAACCCAGTCATGACAGCAGCACCAGCGCTGCCCGGCCTGCGCTACCACCTGCCCGCGCCGCCCGCCGAGGGCGTGCCGACCGAGGCCGACGTGGTCGTCTACGGTGCGACCTCCGGCGGCGTCACGGCGGCGGTGCGCGCGGCCCGGGACGGCATGACGGTGCTCCTGCTCGCCTTCGACGACCATGTCGGCGGCATGTCCGCCGGTGGCCTCGGCGAGACCGACGTCGGCCGGCCGGAAACCGTCGGCGGGCTGGCCAGGGCCTTCTACGCCGACGTCGCCGACGCCTACCACGCGCCCGACCCGCACTGGCGGGTCGAGGCCCGGGTGGCCGAGGAGATCTTCGAACGCTGGCTCGCCGACACCGGCGTGCGGATCCGCCGCCGCCAGCACCTGCGCGACGTCGTCGTGGGATCCGGCCGGATCGTCGAACTGCGTACCGACGACGGTGGGCGGCACCGCGCCCGGATCTACGTCGACGCCTCCTACGAGGGCGACCTGATGGCGGCCGCCCAGGTCACCCACACCATCGGCCGCGAGGCGTGGACCGCCTACCGCGAACCCCTCGCCGGCGTGCAGCCCAGCACCAACCACCAGTTCAGCCGCCCCGTCGACCCCTACCTGCGGCCGGGCCACCCGGACAGCGGGCTGCTGCCCGGCATCAGCCAGGACGACCACGGCGAGATCGGCGCCGGCGACCGGCGCCTCCAGGCGTACAACTTCCGGCTGCACGTGACGACCAGCGCCGGCCGGGTCCGCTACCCCCGCCCCGACGGCTACCACCCGGACCGGTACGAACTGCTGCGCCGGTACGTCGAAACCGGCGTCTTCGAGCTCTACGGACGCACCACCCCGGTACGCGGCGACGTCCACGACATGAACAACCACGGTGCGGTCTCCTCGGACCACATCGGCGCCAACACCGACTGGCCGAGTGCGGACTACAGCCGTCGGGAGGAGATCTTCCAGGACCACGTCCGCTACCAGGCCGGCCTGCTGTACTTCCTGGCCAACGACCCGCGACTGCCGGCGCCGATCCGGGCGGCCACCCGGGCGTACGGGCTGTCCCCGGCCGAGTTCACCAGCACCGGACACTGGCCGCACCAGCTCTACATCCGCGAGGCCCGCCGGATGGTCGCCGACTACGTCGTCACCCAGCACGACGCCGCCGGACGGTCCCGGCCCGCCGATCCGATCGCGCTCGCCTCGTACGTGATGGACTCGCACAACGCCAAGCGGGTCGTCGTCGACGGGCAGCCGCGCAACGAGGGCAATGTCCAGCATCCACTCACCGCGCCGTTCGGCATCCCGTACCGGTCGATCGTGCCGAGGGCCGGCGAGTGCGAGAATCTCCTCGTCGCCTCGGCGGTCTCCGCGTCGCACGTGGCCTTCGCCTCGGTCCGGATGGAGCCGGTCCTCATGATGATCGGCGAGGCCGCCGGCTGCGCCGCCGCCCAGGCGGTCGGCGCGCGGGGCGGCGTACGGGACGTCGACTACGAGGCACTGCGCAAGGAACTCGTGCGGACCGGCTCGGTGCTCACCTGGCCACCCGAGCAGGAGGTACGGGCATGAGACGCGGACAGGGCTCGCGGCAGGCCGACATCGCCCGCGAGGCCGGTGTCTCCCAGTCCACCGTCTCCCAGGTGCTGCGCGGCGCGGGTGACCTGAGCCGCATTTCTCCGGAAACGCAGCGCCGGGTGCTGACCGCCGCCCGCCGGCTGCGCTACACCACCAGCCCGCAGCAGCGCGTCGCCGCACAGAGCCGCAACGCCCCGCTACTGCTGGGCGTACACACCTTCGAACCGATCTTCCCCACCAGCATCGGCGACTACTACTTCGAGTTCCTCCAGGGCATCGAGGAGCAGGCCGGCATCGAGAGCTGCAACCTGGTGCTCTTCACCGCGGCCCGGGACGAGGGCGGGATCCGCCGGATCTACCGCAACGGGGTGAACGGACTCGGCCAGGCGGCCGGCAGCCTGATCCTCGGCCACCGGGCACACCTCGACGACCTCGCCCGGCTCGCCGCCGACGGCCACCAGTTCGTCTACATCGGACACCGGGAGGTCCCCGGCGTCGAGATCTGTTACGTCGGTGGCGACTACCGCGCCGCGACCGGCCGGATCGTCGACGACCTGGTCGCCCTCGGCCACCGGTCGTTCGGGTACCTCGGCGAAAGCTCCCGGTACGAACCGCAGGCCGACCGGTGGGACGGCTTCGCCGCCGCCCTGGACCGGTTCGGGCTGCCCGTGCCCACCCCGGCATACGTCAACCCGGACGAGCTCACCGCGCAGTGGCTCGACGACTCCCTCGCCGCCGCCACCACCGCCATCCTCGTCGAATCGGTCAGCCTGCTGCGGGTGCTGCACGCCATCATCAGCCTCCGCGGCCTGCGCATCCCCGAGGACGTCTCGGTCGTCCTGCTGGTCGACGATCCCAACGGCGAGGTGGGCGGCCAGCCGTGGGCCGCCATGCACATCCCACGGAACGCGATGGGTGCCTGGGCCGTACGCCTGCTCACCGCACTGCTCACCGATCCGGCCGGTGAGTACGAGCGGCAGGTCCTGCTGCCGTGCAGCCACACCCTCGACCGGACGGTCGGTCCGCCGCGCACATGACTCCCGAGCGGTTGTCGGTGTACGGGGTGTCCGGGGGCCGGGCCGGATCCGGTTGACACAACACTGCCGGCGGGGACCCCGATGTCGTAGATCGGTCCGGTCCGGGGGCGACCGTTGGGTAGTTCCCGCCGTCCCCGGCCGGACTGTGCCGTGAGGTGCGCTCAACCGACGGTCAGGTGACCGCCGATCTCGGCGAGTTCGCTGTCGGTGAGGGTCAGGTTGTCCAGCGCGGCCACGTTCGTCTCGAGCTGGCCGACGCTGCTCGCGCCGATGATCAGGCTGGTCATCCGGGGATCCCGCAGCGCCCAGGCGAGCGCGAGCTGGGCCAGGGACTGGTCGCGCCGCTCGGCGATGGCGTGCAGCCCCCGTACGGTCGCCATCGTGGTGTCGTCCAGGTCGCTCTCGTTGAGGAAGACGCTGGTGCGGATCCGTGAGTCGGCCGGGATGCCGTCCAGGTAGCGGTCGGTGAGTACGCCCTGGGCGAGCGGGCTGTAGGCGATGCAGCCGGCGCCGGCCTCCTCCAGGGTGTCGAGCAGCCGGTCGGCCTCGATCCACCGGTTGATCATCGAGTACGACGGCTGGGAGATCAGCAGCGGCGTACCGAGCCGTTCCAGGATCGCGGCGGCCTGCCGGGTCTGCTCGGAGGTGTAGTTCGACAGCCCGACGTAGAGGGCCTTGCCGGCCCGGACGACGGCGTCCAGCGCCGCCATCGTCTCCTCCAGCGGGGTGTCCGGGTCAGGCCGGTGGTGGTAGAAGATGTCGACGTAGTCGAGGCCCATCCGGCGCAGCGACTGGTCCAGTGACGAGACCAGGTACTTGCGGGAGCCCCATTCGCCGTACGGGCCGGGCCACATGTGGTAGCCGGCCTTGGTGGAGATGACCAACTCGTCGCGGTACGGGGCGAGGTCGGCGGCGAGGGTCCGGCCGAAGTTCTCCTCGGCGGAGCCGGGTGGCGGGCCGTAGTTGTTGGCCAGGTCGAAGTGGGTCACCCCGAGGTCGAACGCCCGGCGGCAGATCTCCCGCTGCTGCTGCCACGGCCGTTCGTCACCGAAGTTGTGCCAGAGGCCGAGCGAGATGGCGGGCAGTCGCAGGCCGCTGCGGCCGGTCCGGCGGTAGGTCATCGAGTCGTAGCGGTCGTCCGCGGCAAGGTAGGTCACGCCTGCCACCCTATTGAACCTGGGTCCGGCTGGACCGCGCGGAGGTCACGCCCGGCGCCTCACCCGTGGCCGAGAGGGACCGCGCGCGGGCCGCGTGGCGGCCGGTCGGGGCGGGGGACGGGCCGTAGCCTGTTCGTACCCGGGCTTGCCCGGTACGGAACACCGGCCGTTGTTCCGTAGATCACCGTTTGGCCAGGTTCGGGTGGGCCGGTGAGGTGCTCCGTGATATCTGATCGGTACGCATCAGGTCGCCGAAGGCGCCGACCTCGCTTCACCACCTGTGGTGGTGCCGTCGAAAGGGGACGTCATGGCATACCTGGACCACCGGCCGGCCACTCCCGGTGAGGCGCTCGACGAGCTGCTCGCCGGTAACGAGCGGTTCGTCGCGGGTACCCGGATCCATCCGCACCAGGACGCCGAGCACCGGGCGGTGGTCGCGGCGGCGCAGCGGCCGTTCGCGGTGGTGTTCGGCTGTTCCGACTCCCGCCTCGCCGCCGAGATCATCTTCGACCGGGGGCTCGGCGACCTGTTCGTGGTCCGCACCGCCGGGCACATCGTCGGCCCGGAGGTGACCGCCAGCATCGAGTACGGGGTGGTGGTGCTCGGGGCGCCGCTGGTCGTCGTCCTGGGCCACGACTCGTGCGGGGCGATCCAGGCCACCCGGGCAGCCCGGGACGGTGCCCGGCTGCCGGGCCGGGAGCTGGGCGCCATCGTCGAACGGGTCACCCCGAGCATCGAGGCCGCCCAGGCGCGACAAATCACCGACGACGCCGGGATCGCCGCGTTGCACACCCGGCACACCGTCGAGCTGATCACCCGTTCGGGTACCGAACTCTCCGACGCGGTCGCCGCCGGCCGGTGCGACGTGGTCGGCATGTTCTACCAGCTCGCCGACGGCCGGGTGTCGGTGACGGTGCCCGGCGCCGCCCCGACCGGCGGCTAGGAACCGTCGGCCCTAACCCGCGTCGGGCCGGCGCAGCCAGCACCGGGCCATGTGCCCGGCGGCGACCGGGAACTCCGGCACCCCGGTGCGGCAGACCTCCATCGCGGCCGGGCAGCGGTCCCGGAACAGGCAGCCGCCGCGGTCGGTGGCGGTCTGCTGCCCGCCGCGCAGCGCCCGCATCCCGCCCGGGGCGGCGGTACGCGGGCGGCCCGGGTCCGGCGCCGCCGACGCCAGCAGTTGGGTGTACGGGTGCGCGGGGCGCAGGATCACCTCGTCGCTGGGGCCGGACTCCACCACCTGCCCCCGGTACAACACCATGATCGACGAGGCGAAGTAGCGGGCGGTGGCGAGGTCGTGGGTGACGTACAGGACGGCCAGTTCCTCCTCCCGCTTGAGCCGGTCGATCAGATTGAGGATCTCCAGCCGGATCGACACGTCGAGCATCGACACCGGCTCGTCGGCGAGCAGGATCCGGGGCCGGGGCGCCAGGGCGCGGGCGATCGCGACCCGCTGCCGCTGCCCGCCGGACAGTTCGTGCGGCAGCCGGCGGGCGACCTGGTCGGCCGGGGTGAGGTTGACCCGGGTGAGCAGATCGCGCACGGCCGCCCGGACGTCGCCGCCGGACCGGGCGACCCCGTGCAGCCGCAGCGGCCGGCCCAGGTGGTATCCGACGGTGTGTGCCGGGTTCAGCGACCCGAACGGGTCCTGGAACACCATCTGCACGTCCCGACGGTAGCGGCGCACCGCCCGGCGGTCGGCGGCCAGCGGGGTGCCGTCGAGGCGGATCTCCCCGGCGGTCGGCCGGGTCAGCCGGACCAGCATCCGGGCGATCGTCGACTTGCCGCTGCCGCTCTCGCCGACCAGCGCCACCGTCTGCCCGGAGCGCAGTTCGAAGGAGACGTCGTCGACCGCCCGCAGGGTGCGGCGGTGCCGCCCGTCCCGCAGCGGGAAGTGCTTGCTCAGGTGGCTGACCGTCAGCGTGGTCACCGGCCGCCCCCTCCGGTCGACGGCTCCGGTCCGGTCCCCGGCGTCCCGTCCTCCTCGACCGGCGGCAGCGCACCGCGATTCTCGACCGGCGCCGGGGCGTCGGGGTGGGACGGCGGCCCGGGGTCCGGCGCCGGGGCGTCGGGGTCGAACCGGCCGGCCCGCAGCGCCGCCGGTGGGCCGGCCGGGCGCAGTACCGGGTCGTAGTGCAGGCAGGCGGCCCGGGTGGTGCCGGCGACCTTCAGCGGCGGGTCGGTGCGGTGGCAGGCGTCGAAGACGTACGGGCAGCGGGCGGTGAACGCGCAGCCGGCGAGCGGGCGGGACAGGTCGGGCGGGCTGCCGGGGATGCCGTGCAGCACCGCCCGGTCGCCCCGCAGGCTCGGGAAGGAGCGCAGCAGCCCGACCGTGTACGGGTGGGCCGGCGCGGCGTGCAGGTCGGCGGCGGGGCCGTACTCGACGATCCGGCCGCCGTACATGACGGCGAGCCGGTCGCTGATCTCCAGCAGCAGGGAGAGGTCGTGGGTGATGAAGACGACCGCGAAGCCGAACCGGGCCCGTAGCCGGTCGATCTCCTCCAGGATGTCGCGCTGCACCACCACGTCCAGCGCGGTGGTCGGCTCGTCCATCACCACCACGTCCGGGCGCAACGCCATCGCCATCGCGATCAGCACCCGCTGGCGCATCCCGCCGGAGAGTTCGTGCGGGTACGCCGAGAGCCGTTCCGGGCCGATCCCGACCAGGTCGAGCAGTTCCCGGCAGCGCTGTTCCCGGTCGGCGCGGCGCAGTTCGGGGCGGTGCGCGGTGAAGACGTCGGCGAGTTGCCGGCGTACCGACAGCACCGGGTTGAGTGCGTTCATCGCCCCCTGGAACACCATCGCGACCCGGTTCCAGCGGAACCGGCGCAGCGCCTCGCCGTGCAGCGTCGACAGGTCGACCGGCGGGCCGTCGGCGGGGTGGAAGACGACCTCGCCGGAGGCGAGTCGGCCAGGTGGCTTCAGCAGCCGGGTGATCGCGTACGCGAGGGTGGACTTGCCGCAGCCGCTCTCGCCGGCGATGCCGAGCACTTCGCCGCGGGCGAGGTCGAAGCTGACGTCGCGGACCGCCCGGACCGGGTCGGCGCCGTCGTAGACGACGCTCAGGTCGCGGACCGAGAGCACCACGTCGGTGCCGGTGACCGCCGGTGGGTCTGTGGTGTCGAGGGTCATGCCGGTCCGGTCCGTCGGGGGCGGCGGGTGACCCGCAGCCTCGGGTTGATCAGTTCGTCGAGACTGAAGTTGATCAGTGCGAGTCCGGCGCCGACCAGTGCGATGCAGAGCCCGGGCGGCACGAACCACCACCAGGCGCCCTGGGACAGCGCCTGCGAGTTCTGCGCGAAGTAGAGCATCGTGCCCCACGAGCCGGCGCCGCCGAGGCCGAGGAAGGCCAGCGCGGCCTCGGTGAGGATGCCGCCGATGACCGCGAAGACGAACTGGGCGGCGATCAGCGGCAGCAGGTTGGGCAGGATCTCGAAGGTGACGATCCGCCAGCCGGGTTCGCCGCTGACCCGGGCGGCGTCGACGTAGTCGCGGGAGCGCAGCGACAGGGTCTGCGCCCGCAGCACCCTGGCGGAGCCGGCCCAGGCGGTGATCGAGACGATCAGGGCGATCGCGAGGGCGCCCCGGGTCTGCACGTAGTCGGTGATCAGGACCACCAGTGGCAGGCCGGGCAGCACCAGGAAGACGTTGCTGACCAGCGAGAGGCTCTCGTCGGCGTGCCCGCCGGTGTAACCGCCGAGGACGCCGACCAGCACCGAGACGACGGTGGCGAGCAGCCCGACGACCAGGCCGACCAGCATCGAGCCGCGGGTGGCGGCGACGAGTTGCCGGAACACGTCCTGGCCGGTGGTGGTGGTGCCGAGCAGGTGTTCGGCGGAGGGGGCGAGCAGCCGGTCGTCGCTGACCAGGTTCGGGTCGTCGACCAGCAGCGGGCCGACCAC
This sequence comes from Plantactinospora sp. KLBMP9567, assembly GCF_033446045.1. Classification (NCBI taxonomy): domain Bacteria; kingdom Bacillati; phylum Actinomycetota; class Actinomycetes; order Micromonosporales; family Micromonosporaceae; genus Plantactinospora; species Plantactinospora sp. KLBMP9567. The sequence continues at coordinate 142,506 of NZ_JAWQRR010000022.1, forward strand.
GGCGACCAGGGCGAAGAAGCCGACGATGGCCAGCCCGGCGGCGAGTTTGCGGGACCGCAGCAGGCCACGCCAGCGGGGCCGCCGGGTCGGCACCACCACCCCGGGGACGACCTCGCCGGTCACGTCGCGCTGGGTTTCGATGGTCGCCATCAGCCGGCCTGCCGGGTACGGGGGTCGATCACCGCGTAGAGCAGGTCGACGACGAAGTTGGCGCCGAGCACCGCCAGCGAGATGACCAGGAAGATGCCCTGCAGCAGTGGATAGTCGGCGTTGGCGACCGCGGCGACCAGGCTCATCCCGACGCCGGGATAGGAGAAGACGATCTCGGTGGCGATGGAGCCGCTGACCACGAAGCCGAGGGTGATGGCGAACCCGGCGACGCTGGGCAGTACGGCGTTGCGTGCCGCGTACTGGATCATGATCCGGCGCGGACGCAGCCCCTTGGCCTCGGCGGTCAGCACGTAGTCCTCGGCCATGGTGGAGACCATCATGTTGCGCATCCCGAGCAGCCAGCCGGCGACCGAGGCGAGCACGATCGAGGCTGCCGGCAGGATGCCGTGGTAGATCGCGCTGCGCAGGAACGGCCAGTTGAACCCGATGGTGGTCTCGTAGCTGTAGCCGCTGTTGAGTGGAAACCAGCCGAGGACCCCGCCGAGCAGGTAGAGCAGCACCAGGGCGAGCCAGAAGTACGGGATGGCGGCCAGGAAGGTGGTGGTCGGCACCAGCGCGTCCAGCCAGGTGCCGCGGCGCCAGCCGGCGAGGGTGCCGAGGGTGATCCCGAGCAGCACGCTGAGCACGGTGGCGATGCCGACCATCACCACCGTCCACGGCAGGCTCTGGCTGAGCACCTTGGACACCGGGGTCGGGTAGTAGGCGACGGAGAGCCCGAACTCGCCACGCAGCAGGTTGCCGAGATAGCCGAGGTACTGCTGCCACAGCGGGTCGTCGGAGACCCCGAACTGCAACTCCAGGGCGCGGCGGGCCTCCGGCGACATCGGGGTCATGTTCTGGGTTTTGGCCAGTACGGCGTCGACCGGGTTGCCCTTGATCAGCCGGGGGATCAGGAAGTTGAGGGTGACCGCCGCCCAGACCGCGACCAGATAGAACAGCGCCTTGCGCCGCAGGTAGCGCATCGGGCGGCTCAGCCGGCCGGGGTGAGGTTCTTGGCCACGATCCCCATGTCCGGCCCGTTGTACGGGGTGGTCAGCGCGTAGTGGTTCTGCTCGGTGGGGAAGTTGCCGAGGTTCTCGGTGCGGTATTCGATCAGCGAGGCGGACTGCTGGATCGGGATGTACGGCAGCTCCTCGACGATCACATCCTGGATCTTGAACAGTTGTTCCCTGATCGCGTCCCGCTGGTCCGGCGGGGTGGTCTCCATCACCAGCAGGGCGGCGTCGACCGCCGCGTTGCGGAACCGGCCGTAGTTGGAGCCGGCCTGCTGGCCCAACGGGGCGGTCCGCTTGCTGGAGAACGCCCGGCTGTACCAGGAGTACGCGGTGCCCTCGCTGTAGAGATTGGTGATGATCACGTCGAAGTCGCCGGTCTGCTGGTCGGTGGAGAAGGCGGTGAACGACACCTCCTGGGTCTTCATCTCGATCCCGACCGACTTCAGCGACTGGGTCATGATCTGGAGCGCGGAGATGTAGTCGTTGTAGCCCTGCACCACCTTGACGGTGAAGGACAGTCGCCGGCCGGCCTTGGCGTAGACCCCGTCGGCGCCCTTGGCCCAGCCGTCGGCCTGGAGGGTCTGCTCGGCCCGGGCCGGGTCGAACTCCAGCTTGCGGTCCTTGTACTCCGGTTTGATGTAGTCGTCCCAGAGCGGCCGGGGCAGCTGGGCCGGGCTGGCCTGCTTGCCGTACCCGGAGAAGGCCAGCCGGATGATCTGGTCGCGGTCCAGGGCCAGGCTGACCGCCTTGCGCACCGCGGCGCTGTCGAACGGTGCCCGGTCCAGGTTCGGGATCAGGTTGGTCAGGTAGAGCTGCGACTCGTTGAGGTACTTGTTGTGCTCCGGGTCCTTGCTCACGTACTGCTTCTCGATGTCGGCGATGAACGACCCGGCCCAGTCGAGCTGCCCGGCGGCGAGCGCCGCGATCGCGCTGTCCGCGCTGGCGAACTGGTGGAACCGCATCCCCTTGATCTTCGGCTTGCCGGCCTCCCAGTAGCTGGGGTTACGCTCGAAGACGTAGTTCTGCTGGCTGAACGAGGCCAGCGTGAACGCGCCGGTGCCGACCGGCTTCTCGTTGGTGAAGGCGGACGGGTCGGCGATGCTCGACCAGAGGTGCTTGGGCACGATCCAGGTCCGGCCGGCGATCAGGTTGAGCCGGGTGTAGACGCCCTGGCTGAACGTGACCGAGACGTGCGTGGGGTCGGCGGCGACCGCCTCGACGATCGGCAGGCCGTTCTGGTTGAGCTTCGGGTTGTCCCGGATCAGGTTGAAGGTGAACGCCACGTCCTCGGCCGAGAACGGCTTCCCGTCGCTCCACGTCACCCCCTCCCGGATGGTGAAGTTCAGCCGCCGGCCGTCGTCGGCGAACTCGTAGCCGGTGGCGAGCTGTGGTTGCACGTCGTCGGCGCGGGCGGCGTTGAAGTAGAGCAGCGACTCGTAGAGCACGCTCATCGTGCCGGCGACGCTGTTCTGGGAGAACGGGTTGAAGTTGGGCACGAACCCGGCGTTCGCCCCGGAGAAGACATTGATGATCTTGCCCTCAGTGTCGGTGGACCGGTCGCCGTCGTCGCCGCAACCGGCGGTCACACCGACGGCCAGCGTCGCCGTGGCCAGCGCGGCGAGCAGCCGGCGCGCGAGGATGGGGCGCATCGTTGCCTCCCGGGTCGAGGGATTTCGGACGGGTTGCCACCTGGTGTCCGGGGCAGGTGAGATCGATGACAACACCGAACCGGTTCAGAGTCAATAGATGGAAAGCGATTCCATCGGGTACCGGAACGGCGGGCCGGGCATGCACGGCGAGAGCTGAAAGCGGCCGGAACGGTGGGCGGTGCAGCGCCACTTAACCGGTTCTGCCGATGCCGGCGGACCGGAAGAGCGGCGACCGCCCCGCCAGGTCGGCCGGCGCTGACGGTGGTCAACGAGGAACGGCCGAAACCCGGAGGAAATCCGGTCACTGGTACCGTTGCCAACGCCGACAACACTCGCGAGCGAGAGACCGCCCGGCAGGCTGGGGCGGCGCCGAAGGGGCAAATCCTCCCCGGAACCTCTCAGGCAAAAGGAGCCCGCGGGCAGGCGACTGTGGAGCGCCCGCGACGTCGCGGAGCGTGACAGAGGGGGAGGTTGCAGCGTCGACCTCGCCCGGGAGTGTCCCCCATGACCACAGCGCAGTACCCCACCCGTGACGGCGGGCAGTTCGCCGACCGGCACATCGGCCCCGACGCCGACGCCGAGCGCCGGATGCTGGAGACCGTCGGCTACCACTCGGTCGACGACCTGATGGACGCCGCGATCCCCGAGGTGATCCGCTGGACCGGCAACCTCGACCTGCCGCCGGCCGCCACCGAGGAGGAGGTGGCCGCCGAACTGCGCGCGCTGGCCGCCCGGAACACCGCCGCCGTCTCCATGATCGGCCTGGGCTACTCCGGCACCCACACCCCGGCGGTGATCCGCCGCAACGTGCTGGAGAACCCGGCCTGGTACACCGCGTACACGCCGTACCAGCCGGAGATCAGCCAGGGCCGCCTCGAAGCGCTGCTGAACTTCCAGACCATGGTCACCGACCTGACCGGGCTGGCCACCGCGAACGCCTCCATGCTCGACGAGGGCACCGCCGCGGCCGAGGCGATGACCCTCGCCCGCCGCGCCGGCAAGAACAAGAGCCAGGTGTACGTCGTCGACGCCGACACCCTGCCGCAGACCCTCGCCGTACTGGCCACCCGGGCCGAGCCGCTCGGCATCGAGGTACGCGTGCTCGACCTTTCCACCGAGCCGCTGCCGGCGGAGTTCTTCGGCCTGCACCTGCAGTACCCGGGCGCCTCCGGCTCGGTCCGCGAGCACACCGGGCTGGTCGAGGCCGCGCACGGCGCCGGGGCACTGGTGACGGTCGCCGCCGACCTGCTCGCGCTGACCCTGCTCCGCGCACCCGGCGAGATCGGCGCCGACATCGCCGCCGGCACCACCCAGCGGTTCGGCGTACCGATGGGCTTCGGTGGCCCGCACGCCGGCTACCTGGCGGTCCGGGCCGGCCTGGAGCGGATGCTGCCCGGCCGGCTGGTCGGAGTCTCCCGGGACGCGGCCGGCGACCCCGCCTACCGGCTGGCGTTGCAGACCCGGGAACAGCACATCCGCCGGGAGAAGGCGACCAGCAACATCTGCACCGCACAGGTGCTGCTCGCCGTGATGGCCAGCATGTACGCCGTCTACCACGGCCCGGCCGGACTGCGGGCGATCGCCGAACGGACCCACCGGCGGGCCGCCACCCTGGCCGCCGGGCTGCGCACCCTCGACGCCGTCGAGGTGGTGCACGAGGCGTTCTTCGACACCGTGCTGGCCCGGTTCCCGGGCCGGGCCGCCGAGGTGGTCGCCGAGGCCCGGCGCCGCGGGGTCAACCTGCGGCTGGTCGACGCCGACCAGGTCGGGATCGCCTGCGACGAGACCACCACCGAGGCGCACCTGGCGACCGTCCGGGACGCCTTCGGCGCCGTCGCCGGCCAGACCGTGGCCCCGGCCACCGGGCAGCCGGCGTCCGCGTTGCCGGCCGGCCTCACCCGGGCCAGCGAATACCTGACCCACCCGGTCTTCCGGTCGCACCACTCCGAGACGGCGATGCTGCGCTACCTGCGCCGGCTCGCCGACCTCGACTACGCGCTGGACCGGGGCATGATCCCGCTCGGCTCCTGCACCATGAAGCTGAACGCCACCACCGAGATGGAGCCGGTGAGCTGGCCGGAGTTCGCCGATGTGCACCCGTTCGCCCCGGACGAGCAGACCGCCGGCTACCGCGACCTGGTCGCCGCCCTGGAGGGCTGGCTCGCCGAGGTGACCGGCTACGACGCGGTCAGCGTCCAGCCGAACGCCGGCTCGCAGGGCGAACTCGCCGGACTGCTGGCGATCCGCGCCTACCACCGCGACCGGGGCGAGGCGCACCGGGACGTCTGCCTGATCCCGTCCTCGGCGCACGGCACCAACGCGGCCAGCGCGGTGATGGCCGGAATGCGGGTGGTGGTGGTCGGCTGCGACGCCGACGGCGACATCGACCTGGCCGACCTGGACCGCAAGATCGAGGCGCACCGGGACACCCTCGCCGCGATCATGGTCACCTACCCGTCCACCCACGGGGTGTACGAGGGCGGCATCGCCGCGCTCTGCGCGAGGGTGCACGACGCCGGCGGCCAGGTGTACGTCGACGGCGCCAACCTCAACGCCCTGCTCGGGTACGCCAAGCCGGGCCGATTCGGCGCCGACGTGTCACACCTGAACCTGCACAAGACGTTCTGCATTCCGCACGGCGGCGGCGGGCCCGGGGTCGGCCCGGTGGCGGTCCGGGCACACCTGGCGGCGTACCTGCCCGGCGACCCGCTCGGCTCCGCCGGGGCGGGCCGGCCGGCGGTCTCGGCGGCCCGGTACGGCTCGGCCGGGATTCTGCCGATCCCGTGGGCGTACCTGCGGCTGATGGGGCCGGACGGGCTGCGCCGGGCCACCGGGGTGGCGGTACTGGCCGCCAACTACGTCGCGGCCCGGCTGCGCGGGCACTACCCGGTGCTGTACGCCGGCAACAAGGGCCTGGTCGCGCACGAGTGCATCCTCGACCTGCGGCCGCTGACCAAGGCGACCGGGGTCAGCGTGGACGACGTGGCGAAGCGGCTGATCGACTACGGCTTCCACGCCCCGACGATGTCGTTCCCGGTCGCCGGCACCCTGATGGTGGAGCCGACCGAGAGCGAGGACCTGGCCGAACTCGACCGGTTCTGCGATGCGATGATCGCGATCCGGGCGGAGATCGACAAGGTCGGTGCGGGGGACTGGCCGAAGGGGGACAACCCGCTCGCCAACGCGCCGCACACCGCGGCGATGGTGACCGGCGACGAGTGGCCGCATCCGTACCCGCGGTCGGTGGCCAGCTATCCGGGCGGGGTCGACCGGCGGGCGAAGTACTGGCCGCCGGTACGCCGGATCGACGGCGCCTACGGAGACCGCAATCTGGTCTGCGCCTGCCCCCCGCCGGACGCGTTCGAGAACTGACAACGGGTGATCGGCCGGCGAATCCGGCGCCGGCCGATCACTGTAAGTGATAGATCAGCCGACCAGGGCGTGCCGGGCCGGACCGCGGTGCGGCGCTATGGTGCTGCCGTCGGGCAGCAGTTCGCCGGTGTCCTCGAAGAGGATGACGCCATTGCAGAGCAGGCTCCACCCCTGCTCACGGAAGCAGGCGAGGACGCGGGCCGCTTCCCGGTCGGTTGCTTCAGCGGAGGGGCAGGTCGGTTCGTGCTGGCACATCGGGTTCTCCGGACTATGGGGGCGCTGTGGCATGGTTCACATGACCAGTGACGGACGGTACCCCCTTACGCCCAGTGATGACGAGCGGGTATCCGTCTCTGACCGAGGAAATCCACTTTTCGGATGAGGCAGATCCACCCGTACGTCGTGGAAGCGCTCCCATTCGCGCCGCCGGGAGCGCCGGCGGGCTGCGTACCCCGGCTCGTAGAGCACGACCGGTTTCAATGCCGGGCCGACGGCCCGGACGACCCCGCCACACTGCTGGAGGAGTTCCTCGCCGGACACGGCCTCCCGGTCCGCGACCTGACCCGCCCCGGCGTCCATCCGCCGGAGGGCCCGGCCGGCACCGTCTGCGGCGCCGCCGTCTTCGTCTCCGCCGCCGCCGGAGCCCGGATGGTCGGCGCGGCGACCGGCCCGGCCAGCCCGGCACCCGCCGTCCCCGACCTGGTCGCGGTGGTCTACCGGCACGGCACCGTCCCGGCCGGCGGTCCGCTCCGGCGGCACCGGGCCGACGACTGGCAGCTCGGCCCGTGGACCGAGAGCTGGACCCCGCAGCGGCACGCCGACGCGGTACGGCAGGCCCGGGAAGCCATCGCGGCCGGCGACATCTACCAGGTCAACGTCGTCGGACACGGCTGGGCCCGGTACGCCGGAGACCCGCTGCCGGCGTTGCACCGGTTGGCCCGGCTGCCCGGCGCCCGGTACGGCGGCGTGCTCACCGGCGCCGGCTGGGCGATCGGCTGCGCCTCACCGGAAACCCTGGTCGAGGTGACCGACGGTACGGTGCACACCCGGCCGATCAAGGGCACCCGGCCGGCGACCGGCCCCGGGCGGCGGGAGCTGCTGGAGTCCGCCAAGGAACGCGCCGAGCACGTGATGATCGTCGACCTGGAGCGCAACGACCTGGCCCGGATCGCCCGTACCGGCACCGTTCGGGTCGACCAGCTCTACGCCATCCGGCGCTGGTCCGACCTGTGGCAGGCCGAGTCGACCGTCTCGGCCACCCTTGCCGACGGGCGGGGCCTGGCCGACCTGCTCCGCGCGGTCTGCCCCGGCGGGTCGGTCACCGGCGCGCCCAAGCTCGCCGCGCTGGCCCAGATCGCCGCCCTCGAACCGGTCGGCCGGGGCGCCGGCATGGGCGGGTTGGGCTGGATCGGCCCGGACCGGATCGACCTGGGGCTGACCATCCGGACCGTCGCGGTCGACGCCGACCGGGTGCACGTCTGGGCCGGCGGCGGCATCACCTGGGGCAGCGACCCGGCGGCCGAGGTCGCCGAGGCGGCCGCCAAGTCCGGCCCGGTCCGGGCCATCCTGGCCGGCCACCACCGGCCCCGCTGACCACCCCGGCACGGGCGCCCACGACGGGGCCGGCGAGGTCCCCGTCCCGCGTCGGCTCCGCCGACCGCCGCCGTCCGAGGTCGTCAGCACCGGTGGCATCCCCCGTCCTGCCTCGCCGGAGGCGGCGGCGTCCCCCCGTCCGGCGGCGGCAGGCCGATCCCGGGCGACCGGCGGGTCGGTCAGTCGCCGAGCAGGTCGGCCAGCGCGTCGGCCGGGTCGTCGCGGGGTACCCCGGCCGGCCACCAGTCGCCGTCGGCCCGCTCCCGGTACGGGTACCAGCGGCCGTCGCGGCCGTACCGCAACTGGGCCCGGTGCCGGGGAAACGTCCACCGGTTGCGCCACACCTGCGGCTCCGGCGGGTCGTCACCGGCCCAGCCTGCGGTCAGGTCGGCCCGGGCCCGGGCCACCCGTACCGGCGGCGGGGTCCACGGCTCGTCCAGCACCGAAAGACCGGCGTGGCCGCCGTACTCCCAGGCCCGTACCGCCCGGCTGAACTCCCGGGCGGTACGGGCGCCGGCCTGCCGCAGCCGGGCCAGCACCGGACCGCCGGCCCCGACGGCGAGCCGGACGGCGTCCACCCGCTCCGGCAGCGGCCCGTCGCCGTCCGGGGCGGCCCGAAGCAGCGCGGCGGCCCGGACGGCGGCGTTGTCGACCAGCCCGCGCAGCACCTCCGCCGCGATCCCCGGCCCGTCCGGCAGCGCGGGCCCGGACACCCCGGACTCCGGCGGTGGCGGCGGGGCGGGCAGCGGCGGATCCGGCCGGGCGTACGCCCGCACGGCCGGCACCCCGGCGCCGGGTCGACCGGCCGGCACCGCCGACGGCGCCTCCGCGGCCGGCCGGTGGACCCGGCGGCGCAGCTCGGCGAGAACCTCCCGGGCGCCCCGGCCCCGGATCAGCAGCAGCAGGAACGGGTCGGCGTCGAGCAGCCAGGCCACCTGGTAGCAGAGCGCGGCGGCGTGCCGGCACGCCGCCGCGGCCCACTCCGGGCAGTCGCACTCCGGCTGCAGGTCGCCGAGTCCGGGCAGCAGGGCGATCCCGGCATCGTCGGCCGCCGACGCCAGGTCGCGCGGCATCTCCCCGTCCAGCAGCGCGGCGATGTGCCCGGCCTTCGCCGCCACCTGGTCGGAGAACCGGGACCACTGCGCGTCGGTCATCGGCTCCACGAAGACCCGGGTCCGGTACGGCAGGTCCCGCACCCCGTCGTGCACCTCGGCCGCGATCCGGCCCGGGCTGACGGTGATCGAGCCGACGTGCCCGGCCGACGCCGACCGCCGCCCCCGGCGCAGCAGGGTCTGGTCCAGCGAGGTGTCCTCCAGGGCGCGGATCCAGGCATCCCCCCACCAGGAGCGGCTGCTCCGGGCACGCCGCCCCGGCGGGAACGCCGGAAAGCCCCGGACCCGGTCGTCGCCGCTCATCGGCCCCCACCCTTCCCAGCCGGCCCGAAGCCGTCGTACCGCGCCCGGTCGACGATCCCGGTCATGCCGGCCCGCGCAACTCGACCAGGGACGCCAGTTCGGCGTCGGAGAGTTCGGTCAACGCCGCCTCGCCACCGGTGAGCACCGCGTCGGCGAGGTTCCGCTTGACGGCGAGCAGGGCGGCGATCCGGTCCTCGACCGTCCCCTCGGTGACCAGCCGGTGCACCTGCACCGGCCGGGTCTGCCCGATCCGGTACGCCCGGTCGGTGGCCTGCTCCTCGACGGCCGGGTTCCACCACCGGTCGTAGTGCACCACGTGGTCGGCCCGGGTCAGGTTCAGCCCCGTCCCGGCCGCCCGCAGCGACAGCAGGAAGACCGGCACCTCGCCGGCCTGGAACCGGCGTACCTGCTCGTCGCGGCGGGTCACCGGGGTGCCGCCGTGCAGTAGTTGGGCCGGTACGCCCCGGGCGGCGAGGTGCCGCTCGATCAGCCGGGCCATCGCAACGTACTGGGTGAAGACCAGCACCGCGCCGTGCTCGGCGAGGATCGTGTCGACCAGCTCGTCGAGCAGCTCCAGCTTGCCGGAGCGGCCGGCCAGCCGGGGCCGTGTCTCCCGCAGGTAGTGCGCCGGATGGTTGCAGACCTGCTTCAACGAGGTCAGCAGCTCCAGCACCAGGCCCCGGCGCGCCATCCCGGTGCTGTCCCGGATCCGCGCCAACGTCTCGCGGACGACCGCCTCGTAGAGGCCGGCCTGCTCGCCGGTCAACCCGACCGGATGGTCGGTCTCGGTCTTCGGCGGCAGCTCCGGCGCGATCCCCGGATCCGACTTGCGGCGGCGCAGCAGGAACGGCGCGATCAGCCGGGCCAGCCGTCCCGCCGCCGCCGGATCCCGACCGGACTCGATCGGCGCCGCCCACCGGGCCCGGAACCGGGGCAGCGGGCCGAGCAGCCCGGGGGTGGTCCAGTCCAGGATCGCCCACAGCTCGGTCAGGTTGTTCTCCACCGGGGTACCGGTGAGGGCGACCCGGGCGGCGGCCGGGATCCGGCGCAGCGCCCGGGCGGTACCCGAGGCGCGGTTCTTCACGTGCTGCGCCTCGTCGGCGACGACCAGGCCCCACCGCACGGCGGCGAGCCGGTCGACGTCGGAGCGCATCGTCCCGTACGTGGTGAGCAGGAACCCGTCGGTCAGCGCGTCCAGGCTGCGCCGGCCGCCGTGGAAACGGCGTACCGGGGTGCCGGGGGCGAACCGGCCGATCTCGCGCTCCCAGTTGCCCAGCAGCGAGGCGGGGCAGACCACCAGGGTCGGGCCGGCGGTCGCCGGATCCACCTGCCGGTGCAGGTGCAGCGCGATCAGCGTGACCGTCTTGCCGAGCCCCATGTCGTCGGCGAGACAGCCGCCCAGCCCCAGCTCCGTCATCCGGGCCAGCCAGCGCAGCCCGCGCAACTGGTAGTCCCGGAGCGTGCCGGTCAGCCCGGCCGGCACCCCGACCCGCGCCGGGTCGGCCCCGGCGGCCGGCTCCGGGTCGGCGATCCGGAGCCGCAGCCCGGCCAGCCAGCCGGTGGCGTCGACCTCCACCGGCCGCCCGTCGACCTCGACCGTCCCGGTCAGCGCGGCGCCGAGCGCCTCGATCGCGCCGACCGGCGGCAGTCCCGGCTTGCGGGCCCGGGCGGCCAGCTCCGGGTCGACGAGTACCCACTGGTCGCGCAGCCGGACCACCGGCCGGTGCGCCTCGGCGAGCAGGTCCAGCTCGTCGGCGGTCAGTGGCCGCCCGCCGAGGGCGAGCTGCCAGTCGACCTGGAGCAGCCCGTCACCGCCGAAGAAGGCGGCCAGGTCCGACGGCGGCTCGTCGGCGGCGCCGAGCACCGCCCGGGAGGTCAGCCCGGCGGTCAGCTCCCGGGGCCAGTGCACCGCCACCCCGACCGCGCCGAGCCGACCGGCGGCGTCGACCAGTTCGGTGACCTCCTCGTCGGTGAGCAGGAGTTCGTCCGGGACGGCGGTGTCGAGCAGGTGCCGCAGCGGCGGCCAGACTCCGGCGGCGCGGCGGATCGCCAGCGTGGTGTCGAGCCGGGCCCGGGGCCCGAACCCGGCGACGTCGCCCTGCCACAGCACGGCGGCGTCGACCACCAGCGCCGGGTCGACGAGGCTGTGCACCTGCACCACCGCCCGCAGTCCGGGCCGGGTGAAGTCGCCGTCGATCGGCTCCAGGCGCACCGCGACGCGTACCCCGGAGTCGAGACCGGCGCGGACCTCCTCCGCCCAGCCGCGCAGCCGGGGTACCGGCTGCGGCGCCGTCGCGGCGAACGCGTCGGTGCCGGCGGCGTGCCGGGCGGCGGGGGACCGGGGCAGGGTGTCGGCGACCGCGTCGAGGAACCCGCGCAGCAGGCCGGCCGCGTCCGGCAGGATCGGGCCGTCCGGTGTCGCCCCGTCCGCCAGGGCCGGATTCGCCCGCGCCCGGGCGGGCATCGCCGCCGCGAGTTCCCCGATCCGGCCCGCGTCGGCCGCGTCCAGCGCCCCGACCGTCCAGGCGTCGAAACCGGCCGGTGACACCGTCGGCAGGATCCGGCGCCGGGCCACCAGGTGCAGGGCCAGCACGGTCGCCGCCGCCCAGTACGCCAGGGCTGGATCGGCCGGGGCAGGATCGGCCAGCAGCAGCGGCAGCGCGTCGCCGACCGGCAGCCGGCGCGCCGGCACCACCCGGGCCCGCACTCCGGCCCCGTCCGACACGGCGACCGTCAGCTCACCGCCCCGACCCGGGCAGTCGTCCGGCAGCGGACCGCCGTCCGGCCGCCAGAACGCCAGCACACCGGTGCGGGGCGGATCGGCCGGCTCGAACACCACCGCGCAGCCCGCCGGCCACCGGTCGTCCGTGCCCGCGAGACGCGTGTCCCGGGACCGCTGGGTGCGGGACACGCTCCCGGATTCCGACGTCGCGTTCGGCCGCATCTCCGGTCCTGCCCCCTCGTCCGCCAGCCGCCCCGACCCGGAACCACCGCCCCCTGGCGGGGCGCCTCCCGCTCACGAGGCCCGGCCATTATACCGTATGGCGTACGGGAAACCCTTCGGGCCGCATCCGCCCGCACCCCGGACCGCCCGGCCACGCCGCCGCAGAGCGCGCCGAGCGGCCGGGCGGGTAACGAACCGATAGGGTTCCGGTCATGACGATGCGGCCCATCCGGATCATCGGAGACCCCGTGCTCCGCACCCCGTCCGAACCGGTCACCAGCTTCGACGCCGAACTACGCGACCTGGTCACCGACCTGATGGACACCCTCCTCGGCGCACCCGGCCGAGCCGGAGTCGCCGCACCGCAGATCGGCATCAGCGCCCAGGTCTTCGTCTACGACGCCGACGCGCACCGCGGCCACCTGGTCAACCCCACCCTCGAACTCTCCGCCGAAACGCAGAACGACGACGAGGGCTGCCTCTCCGTCCCCGGCCTCTACTTCCCGACCCCGCGCGCCATGCACGCCACCGCACACGGCTTCGACCAGTACGGCGAACCCGTCACCATCACCGGCAGCGGCTTCCTCGCCCGGGCCCTCCAGCACGAGACCGACCACCTCGCCGGCCGCCTCTACGTCGACACCCTGCGCGGCGACACCCGACGCCGCGCCCTCCGGGAAATCCGCGCCGGACGGTTCGCCACCCCCGACCGGTGACCGTCAGCGGTCCCGCCGCCGCCGCAACCAGATGCCGGCCGCGCCCAGCGCCACGAACACCAGCGCGGAACAACACAGCGCTTTGAAGATCACGCCGAAACTGTCGCACATCCCGCCGTAAGGTGTGCAGGTGCGCCTGGCAACCTTCAACGTGCTGCATGGCCGATCCCCACACGACGGCCTCGTCGACGAGACCCGGCTCGCCACCGCGGTCGCCACCCTCGACGCCGACATCCTGGCCCTCCAGGAGGTCGACCGGGACCAGTCCCGCAGCAACCACCTCGACCTCACCGCCATCGCCGCGAGCGCGATGAACGCCCCCGAACACCGGTTTGCCGCCGCCATCGTCGGCACCCCCGGCGAACAACTCCGGCCACTGACCCACGACGACGACGGCCACGGTGAGCCCCTCTACGGCATCGGGCTGATCAGCCGCTACCCGGTCCGCTCCTGGCAGGTCACCCGCCTCGCCCCGATACCCCTACGCTCCCCGGTGATCGACCCAGGCCCACACGGCCGCATCGTCCTGCTCCGCGACGAACCCCGAGTCGTCCTCACCGCCATCCTCGACACCCCGTACGGGCCGATCACCGCCGCCGCCACCCACCTCTCCTTCGTACCCGGCTGGAACATCCGGCAACTGCGCCAGGTCGTCCGCGCCCTGCGTACCCTGCCCCCGCCCCGGATCCTGCTCGGCGACCTCAACCTGCCGGCCGGACTCGCCACCCTCGCCTCCGGCTGGCGCTCACTGGCCCGCCGCCCCACCTACCCGGCCAGGCAACCGCGGGTCCAACTCGACCACATCCTCGCCGACCCGCGCGGCGGGCACCCGCTGCCCGCGGTCACCGCCGTCAACGCCCCGATCACCACCATCTCCGACCACCGGCCGCTCGTCGTCGACCTCGCCTGACAGAGACCCCGACCGGCCCGGCCATCCGGTAGACCCGTCCCCCGAGCCGACCCGGAGCACCCCGGACGCCGGTGCATACCGCCCCGGCGGCACGACCCCGGACGCACGTACGACCCGGGTGGTACGCCCACCGGCAACCCCGGCATGACGACCCGTGACCACGCCGGTACCTACGCTGCCGGCAGGTACCCGTCGTGCGAGGGAAGGAAATCCCCGATGTCCGTCCGTCACCTGCTTGCCACCGCCACAGCCGCCCTGCTCGGAGGGCTCTGGCTCGCCGCACCGGCGGCCGCGCACGTCGCCGGCCAGCCCGCCGCCGCCACCGTCTACACCATCAGCTCCGGCCGGATCGGTTCCATCGTGGCCGGACTGCTGGGGCTGGCCGGCGTCGTCGTCGGCGGACTCGCCCGGGCCCGCGCCGCCGGACGCATCGGCACCGGCTCCGGGCGCCGCGGGGCCATGGTCGCCCTGGCGCTCGGAATCGTCGGGGTGGTCATCGGCGGGGTGGTGGCGGCCACCTCCAACGGGAACATCGGCACCGGCAACGGGCTCGGCGGGGCCATCGTCGCCGTGGCGCTCGGACTGGTCAGCATGGCCCTCGGCGGGCTGGCGCTGACCCGCTCCCGCCGCACCGGCTGACTCCCGAGACCCACTGACCCGGCCGCCGTGCCGGGTCAGTGCCGTGCGCCGGCCCCATCCCAGCCACACGCGTCCCGGCGAGCAGAGCCCACTTGGCCGGTACAGGCCCGCTCGGCGGCGGCGTACCCCGAGGCTGCGGTCAGGAGCGGGCGAGCCAGCCGGGGATGCTCAGCCCGGACTCGTACGCGAGGATCACCAACTGGGCCCGGTCCCGGACCTGGGTCTTGGTCATGATCCGGCTGACGTGCGTCTTCGCGGTCGCCGGGCTCACCACCAGCCGCGCCGCGATCTCGTCATTGGACAGGCCGGCGGCGACCAGCACCATCACCTCCCGCTCCCGCTCGGTCAGCGCACGCAGCCGCGGCCCCGGATCCGGATGCCTGACCCGGGCGGCGAACTCGGAGATCAGCCGACGGGTGATCGACGGCGCGATCAGCGCGTCACCCCGGGCCACCACCCGCACCCCGTGGATCAGCTCCGCCGGCTCGGTGTCCTTCACCAGAAAACCGCTCGCACCGGCCCGCAACGCGCCATAGACGTAGTCGTCCAGATCGAACGTGGTCAGGATGATCACCCGGACATCGGAACTCCCGACGATCTCCCGGGTCGCCGCCAGCCCGTCCAACCCGGGCATCCGGATATCCATCAGGGCGACATCCGGCCGCAACTGCCGGGCGAGCCGCACCGCCCCAGCACCGTCGGCGGCCTCACCGACCACCTCGAAACCGTCCTCGCCGTCCAAGATGGACCGGAACCCGGCGCGTACCAGGGTCTGGTCGTCGGCGAGCAGCAACCGGATCATGCCGCAGCTCCCGGACCCGACCCCAGCCCGGGCGGGCCCGCCGGCACCGGACCGGGCCGCAACGGCAGCCGGGCGCACACCCGGAAGCCGCCGTCCGGCCCACGGCCGGCGGTCAGCGACCCGCCCAACGCCCGAGCCCGCTCACCCATGCCCAGAATCCCGTTACCGGGCACCCCCGGCCCACCGGTGCCGTCGTCCTCCACCTCCACCAGCACCCCGTCGCGGTCGGACCGCACCCGCACCACCGCAGCGGTCGCGCCCGCGTGCCGGGTCACGTTGGTGAGCGCCTCCTGCACGATCCGGTACGCCGCCAGATCGACCTCCGGCGGCAGCGGCCGGACCGCAGCCAGCTCGGTACGAACCGCCAACCCGGACCGCCCGGCCGTCAGCACCAGATCGCCGAGACGGTCCAGACCGGGCACGGACGGCGCCCCGCCCTCCTGCCGCAGAACCCCCAGCGTCGTACGCAACTCACCCAACATCTCCCTGCTCGTCTGCTTGATCGCAGCGAGCGCCTCGGTGGACCGCGCGGGATCCGGGCGGTGCAGCGCCGCACTGGCCTGCACGTTGATCAGCGACAGATGGTGGCCCAGCACGTCGTGCAACTCCCGGGCGATACGCAACCGCTCCTCGGTGGCCCGACGCCGAGCCTCCTCCTCCTTGCCCTGCTCGGCGGCGAGCACCCGGGCCCGCGCCTCCGCGACATAGGCCCGACGGTTACGAGTCACCCCGACGATGACCGCGACCAGCCAACCGGCGTGCAGCAACGTCGCCCCGTTACCACCGCCGGCCGACCGGTGGTAACTGTCCGCCACGGCGAAAGCAACCACCGAGGCGAGACCGAGCCCGATCGCAACCGCGAGATGCCCCTCGTCGACGACGGTGTAGAGCGCCACGACGAACACCAACATGATCGGACCGGGCCGCTGCAGCAACTCCCCGTACACACCGACCGCGAACAGCGCCACCACGGCCACCGGCACCGGATAGCGGCGGCGGACGTACAACGCACCGGAGGAGGCCAGCACCGCCAGCAGCGCCACCCAGTCGACGGCGGCGTCGACACCCGCCGACTGCACCGCCAGACCGACGACGCCGACCAGGGCGACCACCAGCGGCAGGGCCGCGCCCGCCGCCCGGCCGTGCCATCGCCACCTCGGCATGCGCCGAAGCCTAACCCTGCACGACAAGGCTCCAGAAGGCCCGCCCTCCCAACCCGGCCGCGTCGACGACGGTGACCGTGGTATCCGTCCTGCCGGCGACACCCACCCGCGCGCCCGGGGGCGGGTTCCGGCCGCCCGCCCCGACACCGTCGGCCCCGGACACACCGAACCGGCCGAACGCCTCCCACACCCCCGGACCGGCGACACCCCCGCCCCGCCAGCAGCACGGCGGGAAGTAGCATCCGCACGCGGCGCGCCCACCCCGCCGCACCCGCCGCACCCGGAGGTGACCTCGGTGGACCAGCCGGTCCGGCTCGCCATAGACCTCGGCACCACCCACACCGTCGCCGTGGTCCGCCGCGACCACCACCAACCGGCCCGGGCCCTCATCTTCGACGGCACCCCGCTACTCGCCTCCGCCGGCCACCTCACCCCCGACGGCACCGTACACACCGGACGCGACGCCGTCCGGCTCGGCGGCACCGACCCACAACGGTACGAACCACACCCGAAACGCCGGGTCGACGACGGCACCCTGCTGCTCGGCACCGACGAGGTACCCGTCGAACGACTCCTCACCGCCACCCTGCGCCGGGTCGCCGACGAAGCCCGTACGGCCGGAATCGACCCCACCGGCGCCACCGTCCTCACCTGTCCCGCCGACTGGGGCCAACCCCGCCGCACCCTGCTACGCACCGCCGCCGCCGACGCCGGCCTCGGCACCGTCCGACTCCTCGACGAACCCGTCGCCGCCGCCACCTACTGCGCCCAGATCCTCCACCAGCAGATCCCCGTCGGCGGCAGCATCGGCATCTTCGACTTCGGCGGCGGCACCCTCGACGTCGCCGTCGTCCGCCGCGACCCCACCGGCCTGCGCGTCCTCGCCACCGGCGGCCTCGACGACCTCGGCGGCCTCGACATCGACGACGCCCTCGTCGCCCACCTCGGCCAGCTCGTCGAACTCCGCGACCCCGAACAGTGGCGACGACTACGCCACCCCGAAACCCCCGCCGAACGCCGCGACCGGCAGGCATTCTGGGCCGAGGTCCGCGCCGCCAAGGAGATGCTCTCCCGCACCGCCAGCGCCCCCGTCCAGGTGCCCGGCCGCGACGACCCACTGCACCTCACCCGCGACGAACTCGACCGGATCGCCGGACCACTCGTCGCCCGCGCCGTCGACGAGACCCGCCGTACCCTCGACCGGGCCGGCATCGAGGCCCGACACCTCAACAGCCTGCTGCTCGTCGGCGGATCCAGCCGGCTGCCCCTGGTCGCCAGCCGCCTGCACGCCCGGCTCGGCATCGCCCCCACCGTCCCCGAACAACCCGAACTCCCCGTCGCGTACGGGGCCGTCCACCACACCGGACCCGAACCGCGACACCCGGCCACCCCACCCGGACACCCGACCAGCGGTCCACCCGGATATCCGACCAGCGGCGCCCCCGTCCCACCGCGCCCCGTTCCGTCACCCGTGCCGCCCGCGGGGCGACTCGCACAGCCACCCGCCCCGGCACCGCGACCGGCCACCCCCCGACCCGCGCCGCCGGCCAACCCGCGCCGCCGACGGATCCGCCGCCTCCTGGTCACCACCACCGCCTTCCTCGCCGTCGCCGGCTGCGTCAGCACCGTCGTCGTCGGCGGTGAATGGCTGAACAACCAGATCACCGGCCTCGGCATCCTCGGCCCCAGCTCCACACCCGCCGGAACCCTCGACCAGGTCAACGCACACGCCAGCACCCGCCGGGGCACGGCCGCCGTCACCGTACGCGGCACCGACGTGATCTCCGCCGTCGCCGGCAACCGCAGCACCGAAGTCGTGGCCCTGACAGCCTCCGCCGGCCCACCCCGGTGGACGACAACCCTGCCGATCGAACCCACCGACCTGCGACTCACCGCCGTCGAAGACCTGATCATCGTCGACGGCGAGGACTCCGTCACCAACGGTGGCGAGAACGTCCGCGCCGTACTCTCCGGCAAAGACGGCAAAGTGCTCTGGCAACGTGTCTGGCCCGACCGCATCGACGTCGCCTACTACGGCACCGACGCCGTCGTCGAAACCCTCGGCAGTTCCGACGACGTCGCGATCAGCCGCATCAACCTGCGTACCGGCCGGCAACTGTGGAGCAAGGCCGGTGAACCCGACCTGCTCACCTCCGGCGAACACCGGGCCGAACCGGTACGGCAGTGGACCACACCCGGCACACCCGCCCCGGGCGCCCTGCCCGCCGTCGCCGGCACCCTCAACGACGCACCCGGCGGCAGCAGCACCATCGTCGAACTCGACTCCGCCAACGACCGCGGCTACGTACTCGACGCCAAGACCGGAAAAGTCCGGGGGAGCGGCAAACTACCACTCGAAGCCGACCTCTGGACCGCCCACGACAACGCGGTCATCGGCAAGACCACCGGTGACGACCACGTCCTCGCCGCCTACGCCGTACCCACCCTCAGGTTCAAATGGAAGGTGCCGCTCGCCGCCGGCGACCGCGTCGAACGGATCAAACCCTGCGCGTCCAAGCTCGTCTGCGTCGCCATCACCAACAGCGTCGACCACCGGGTCATCGCCCTCGACACCGGCACCGGCAAACAGCGCTGGAGCGCCACCGTCGAGCACTCCGACGAGAACTGGTACGCCCACGGCGACATGCTGGTCACCGGACGCGGCACCTTCGATACGATCAGCGACCCCCGACTCGTCAACGGCACCAGCGGCGACGCACAGAAACCTGAACTCCCCGAGTCTGCCAGCCTCGAGGCCACCGCCGACGGCCGACTGCTGCTCAGCACCGTCGGCGGCTCACCACCGCGCTGGCACCTACAGGTCGAGGACACCACCGTCGGGCAGGGCACCAACCGGTTCGCCGTCGGCGAGAAGAGACCCGAACAGGTGGCGATTGACGACCACCTGGTCGGAGTCGTCACCGCCGACCGCCGGACCCTCGTCCTCAACGTCTCCGGCCTGCCCACCGCCGCACCCCGCTAAGCGGAACCGCCCACGCCCGACCACTCCGACAACAGCGTGCCCAGCGAACGGTTGGTCCGGTTCGACCGCACCGCCGCCCGCTCCTGCTCGGCGGTCACCTCGATGTAACTCTGACTCGTCGCCAGGCTCGCGTGCCCCAGCAGCCGCATGATCTCCGGGGCACTCGCCCCGTCCTCGGCCAACCGGGTCGCGAAGGTGTGCCGCAGCGCGTGCAGTCGCGCTCCCGGCGGCACCCGGTCGGCGATCCCCGCCCGCCGGTAGCAGGACTCCACCAGATACTGCAGGCCACCCCGGCGCAGCGGCGCACCCTGCCGGTCGACCAGCAGCGCCGAGTCCGGCCCGACCGTACGGGAGCCGAACCGGCGGCGTCGACTCTCCAGATAGTCCACGATCACCCGGTCGAGCTCCGGCTCCACCGGAATCAACCGGGACCGGCTGCCCTTGCCGTTCACCTCGACCCGGCGCTCACCGTCCCGGCCGACCAGCGAACCCGCCCGCAGCGCCAGCAACTCGGCCAGGCGTAGCCCCGCACAGAGCGCCAGGGCCAGTACCGCGAGGTCCCGCTCCGGCCACGGATCACGCTGCCGCTGGTCTGGCCGGACGACTCCGGCCAGCAACTGCTCCGGCGTACGCTCGCCGCGCAGCGGCTTCGGCGGGGCGGGAGGCACCCGAGGCTTGTCCACGGCGGGCATCGGATTGCCGGCCACCACCTGCTCGGCGACCAGGAAGTCGAAGAAGCCGTTCCAGGTCGACCAGGCCCGGTAGATCGAGGCGGCGGCCCGGGGAGCGGCGAACCGGGCGAAGGCCGCCCGCAGCGACCGCGCGGTCAGGGCACGGATCGGCAGGGCCGCCAGGGGGAGGGGAGTGGTGTGGTGGTCGGCGACCAGCCGGGCGATTGCCAGCAGGTCCCGGCGGTACGCCGCCAGCGTGTGCGGGGAGGGCTTGCGGGTGGCGCGGGAGGTCAGGAACTGCTCGACCAGGGGGAGTAGCAGAAAGTCCTCTTTGTCCTGCATAACGAATATTATGCATGATTTCTGACAATCCGGCCAGTCGGCGATCTTGGCAGACGCTGCTCCCGAGCCGCTCGAAGTCGGCGCACCGAACTGGGAGAGGGGACGAGGAGCGGCACGTTCGGCCCGGACATGTTCTGCTGCCGTCTTATGCCGGATCGAGACGTGGTCGCGGCTCTCGCCGTCGACGGAAGTACGTCGCCAGTCGCTCCAGCGCCTGGCCAGCCGCAGCCCAGCCAACCTCGCGTCAAGGCGAGTTCGGCTGGGCTGGGTTCGTGATCGGGTCGCGTACCAGGTAGCCAGCGGCGCCCGGCGCCCGCATGCCGGATTTCCAGGCTCCGCCACTCCCGGCGGAGGGGCCCGGAAACGATTAGTTGACATAATGTATCTTATCGACCTCGACCAGGGGCGGGAGAAGTGGGCCTTTGAACTCGTCCCTGGGCCCGCGCGCAGGCCTCTCAGCCAAACCGTTCGGCGTACGGCCGATTGGTCGCCTGGCCGTGCGCCGCCCCGGGCCACGTGGGTCCGGCTCGCCGGTCGAGCGCACGACCAGCGTCGAGCAGTCGACCACCAGCAGCGCCGGCCGCACCCAGCCGCAGGCGTCCCCGACCGTTGTCGCCGAGACGTCCGAGGTCCCTCCCCTGCGGATCGCGCCTCACGCGTCGACGGCCGGTGCGGAGTCTCCGGGCCGGCGTCGCCGTAGGCATCGACGCCGGCCCATTCCAGAGATTGCGCAGCTCCGGAGCTTGTCCCCGCTCCGCTCGCGGTGTCCGCAGGGGGTTCGGTCAGCGGCCGACGTAGGCCGCGAGGTGCTGTCCGGTGAGGGTGGAGCGGGCGGTGACGAGGTCGGCGGGTGTGCCCTCGAAGACGATCCGGCCGCCGTCGTGGCCGGCTCCGGGGCCGAGGTCGATGATCCAGTCGGCGTGTGCCATGACCGCCTGGTGGTGCTCCACGACGATGACCGACTTGCCGGAGTCGACGAGCCGGTCGAGCAGGCCGAGCAGTTGCTCGACGTCGGCGAGGTGGAGGCCGGCGGTCGGCTCGTCGAGGACGTAGACGCCGCCCTTCTCCGCCATGTGGGTGGCCAGCTTGAGCCGCTGCCGCTCGCCACCGGAGAGCGTGGTGAGCGGCTGGCCGAGGCTGAGGTAGCCGAGCCCGACGTCGGCGAGCCGGTGCAGGATGGCGTGCGCGGCCGGGGTACGCGCCTCGCCGGTGCCGAAGAACTCCTCGGCCTCGGTCACCGACATCGCGAGCACCTCGCTGATGTCGCGGCCGCCGAGGTGGTATTCGAGTACCGATGCCTCGAACCGCTTTCCTTCGCACTCCTCGCAGGTGGTGGCGACGCCGGCCATCATGGCCAGGTCGGTGTAGATGACGCCGGCGCCGTTGCAGTTGGGGCAGGCGCCTTCGGAGTTGGCGCTGAACAGCGCCGGCTTCACCCCGTTGGCCTTCGCGAACGCTTTGCGGATCGGGTCGAGCAGCCCGGTGTAGGTCGCCGGGTTGCTCCGTCGCGAACCGCGGATCGCCCCCTGGTCGATCGAGACCACGCCCGCGCCGGCCGGGATCGACCCGTGTACGAGGGTGCTCTTGCCGGAGCCGGCGACGCCGGTGACGACGACCAGCACTCCGAGCGGGATGTCGACGTCGATGTCGCGCAGGTTGTTGGCGGTGGCGCCGCGGATCGGAAGTTGGCCGGTGGGCTTCCGGACCGTCTCCTTGAGGGCGGCCCGGTCGTCGAGATGGCGGCCGGTGATGGTGCCGCTGGCCCGTAGTCCCTCGACGGTGCCCTCGAAGCAGACGGCGCCGCCCGCCGTTCCGGCGCCGGGGCCGAGGTCGACGACGTGGTCGGCGATGGCGATGGTCTCCGGCTTGTGTTCCACGACGAGTACGGTGTTGCCCTTGTCACGTAGCCGTAGCAGCAGGTTGTTCATCCGCTGGATGTCGTGCGGGTGCAGACCGATGGTGGGCTCGTCGAAGACGTAGGTGACGTCGGTGAGCGAGGAGCCGAGGTGGCGGATCATCTTGGTGCGCTGCGCCTCGCCGCCGGACAGGGTGCCGGACGGCCGGTCGAGCGAGAGGTAGCCGAGCCCGATCTCCACGAACGAGTCGAGGGTCTGCCGTAGCGAGGCGAGCAGCGGCGCCACCGACGGTTCGTCGAGGTCGCGGATCCACTGGGCCAGGTCGCTGATCTGCATCGCGCACGCCTCGGCGATGTTCACGCCCTTGATCCGGGACGACCGGGCGGCCTCGCTGAGCCGGGTGCCGCTGCATTCGGGGCAGGTGGTGAAGGTGACGGCGCGGTCCACGAACGCCCGGATGTGCGGTTGCATCCCCTCCCGGTCCTTGGAGAGGAAGGATTTCTGGATTTTGGGGATCAGCCCCTCGTAGGTGAGGTTGGCGCCTTCGACCTTCACCTTGGTCGGCTCCCGGTAGAGGAAGTCCTGCATTTCCCGCTTGGTGAACTCGCGGATTGGTTTGTGCGGGTCGAGGAAGCCTGACTCGGCGTAGGTGCGTACGGTCCACCAGCTGTCCGACTTCCAGCCGGGGATGGTGAAGGCGCCCTCGGCGATCGACTTGGAGTCGTCGTAGAGCTGGGTGAGGTCGATGTCGGAGACCCTGCCTCGGCCTTCGCAGCGGGGACACATGCCGCCGGTGCGGGTGTAGGTCTGTTTCGTGGTCTTGCCGGCGACCGTGATCGCACCGCTTGCACGGACGGAGGCGACGTTGAAGGAGAAGGCGCTGGGCGAGCCGATGTGCGGCTCCCCCAGCCGGCTGAAGAGGATTCGGAGCATGGCGTTGGCGTCGGTGGCGGTGCCGACGGTGGAGCGGGGGTCGGCGCCCATCCGTTCCTGGTCGACGATGATCGCGGTGGTCAGCCCGTCGAGTACGTCGACCTCGGGCCGGGCCAGTGTGGGCATGAAGCCCTGCACGAAGGCGCTGTACGTCTCGTTGATCATGCGCTGCGACTCTGCGGCGATGGTGCTGAACACCAGTGAGCTCTTGCCGGAGCCGGAGACGCCGGTGAAGACCGTCAGCCGGCGTTTCGGGATCTCGACGCTGACGTCCTTGAGGTTGTTCTCGCGGGCACCGTGCACGCGGATCAGGTCGTGGCTGTCGGCGATGTGTGGCGCGGGCGGTGGGGTGTCCGTGCTCGTGGCCATGCTTCCGTGTCTTCCCTTCGTGGGCGGGCCGCCTCGCGGTCTTCGGCGGCGTCGCCTGGCACCGTCTGACCGGTTTGGAGTCGTCTGTCTGGTTCTCTCTGATCCGTGGTCGCGACAACGTTACGTGGTCCGCCCCGGCCGGAGGCACCGCCGGGGCGCCGGCCCGGGGCTGGCCACCTGACCCGTGACCTGACCGGTGCTCAGGTGCGGGGCTGACCCGGCCGAGCGACGGCCGGCCGGGTCAGCGGAGCTGGTTGATCCGGATCAGGTTGCCGGCGGGGTCGCGGAAGGCGCAGTCACGGACCCCGTACGGCTGCTCGGTCGGCTCCTGGACGACGTCGGCACCGCTGGCCTGGAGTCTGTCGAAGACGCCGTCGAGGTCGTCGGTGGCGAGGGTGATGGCGGTGTAGGTGCCCTTGGCGATCATCTCGAGGACGGTGCGCCGCTCGTCGTCGGTGATGCCGGGGTCGGCGGCCGGCGGGTGCAGGACGATGGAGGTCTCGGGCTGTTTGACGGGGCCGACCGTGATCCAGCGCATCCCCTGGTATCCGACGTCGTTGCGGACCTCGAAGCCGAGGGTGTCGCGGTAGAAGGCCAGCGCGGCGTCCGGGTCGGTGTGCGGGAGGAAGGCCGCGTGAATGCTGATGTTCATGGCCAGCACGCTAGTTGCGGCTGCCCGGCCCGCGCTTCTCGATTCCTGATCGGTCTGGTCACCTGTTTCGCGATGCACGGTGGCATCTCCGCGGTCGCTTGAGCCGTCTGGGCCCGGTAGGTGCTCGGCGGTACACCGACCAGCTCGGTGAACCGGGTGCTGAAGGTGCCCAGCGACTGGCAGCCGACCGCGAAACAGACTTCGGTGACGGTGAGGTCGCCGCGACGCAGCAGTGCCATGGCGCGCTCGATGCGCCGGGTCATCAGATAGGCGTACGGCGACTCGCCGTAGGCGAGCCGGAACTGTCGGCTGAGGTGCCCGGCGGACATGTTCACGCCGCGGGCGAGCGCCTCGACGTCCAGCGGCTGCGCGTGCTCCCGGTCGATCCTGTCGCGGACCCGACGCAGCCGCACCAGGTCGCGGAGGTGCTGTGCCTCGGCGGGTGTGCTGCTCACCTGCGAAATCGTGCCATAAGCGGCCGACTTTGCCCAGCACGGCTGGCGCCCCACCAGGACGTCTTGCCGAGACGGCCCTCCCGGAGGGGGCGGGACGGGGAGCTACATGCCGCCGGCGACCCGGAGTACCGCGCCGGTGGTGTAGGAGGCGGCGTCGCCGAGCAGCCAGACGATCGCGGCGGCGACCTCGTCGGCGCGGCCGGCGCGGCCGAGCGGTACCCGGCCGGCAGCCTGCTGGGCCCGGTCGGGTACTCCGGAGATGGTGTGGATCTCGGTGTCGATGATGCCGGGTGAGACGGCGTTGACCCGGATGCCTCGCGGGGCGAGTTCCTTGGCGAGCCCGACGGTGAGGGTGTCGGTGGCGGCTTTGACGGCGGCGTAGTGCACGTATTCGCCGGGGCTGCCGAGGGTGGCCGCCGCCGAGGAGACGTTGACGATCGCCCCGCCGGTGCCGAACCGGCGGGCGGCCTGCTGGGCGCAGAGGACGTAGCCGATGAGGTTGACGTCGACGACGCGGCGCAGGTCGGTGACGGTCAGGTCCTGGAACGGGCCGATCGGGCTGGTCACTCCGGCGTTGTTGACCAGGCCGGTGGGTTCGCCGAGTTTCCCGGCCTCGTCGAAGAGTCGTAGCACCTGGTCGGGGTCGGTGGTGTCGGCGCGGACGGCCAGGCCCTGGCGTCCGGCGGCGGTGATGTCCCGGAGTACGGCGTCGGCGGCTTCGGTGTCGCGGCGGTAGCAGAAGACGACGTCGTGTCCGGCGGTGGCGAGTTGTCGTACGGTCGCGGCGCCGATGCCCCGGCTGCCGCCGGTCACCACCGTCAGCGGCGTCATGGGCCTCTCCCCTCGGTTGTCGCCGTTCCCGGCTGCCGGGTCGGGGCCGGGGGTGTGCCGGGGCGCGGGGGTGTGGTTGTCGCGGGTTGGCCGCGCGGGTCCGGTAGTCGGCGATCCTGCCAGGTGTGGGCGCGGCGGAGGTGGCCGGGACCGGGCGGCGGTTTTGTTGATCTCGGACCGGTGTGTCCGTCTCGACGTTGTCGGGCCGGCCTGGTAGTAAGTCATGAATCAAACAGGTGTACGGAAGAGGGATCCGATGGCTGCCGCGCGTACCGCCGAACAGGGGTTGTCCACCGAGGAGTTGCAGCAGATCAGGGACGCGTTGGCGGGTGGTCGCAAGCCGAAGGTGGTGTTCACCGAGGCGGCGGGGCAGATCGCCGGTCAGCTCGGTCAGGTGGTGGAGTTGACCGATCCGGAGGTGTCCGAGGAGTGGGTGGTGGTCCGGTTCGGCCGGGACGAGTTGCCCTTCTCCCCCACCGATCTGGCCGTTGCTCCGAAGGGCGCGACCCGACGGACAGCGGTGAAGCCGGAGCCGGAGCCCGAGCCGGCCACCGAACCAGAGTTCAAGATTGTCAGGGAGCCGGTCCCGGCACCCCGCAAGGAGGCGACAGTGACCGCAGTGGACACTCCCCCGGCCCGTCCGGCGGACGGCGAGGGCGAGGGTGAGGGTGAGGCGAAGCCGACCCGTCGGGCGACGAAGGCGGTGAAGCCGAAGGGTCCGGCGGGGTTGACGGTCACCCTGACGTACGCGGACGGCGAGTGGACGCTGGCGGCGACGCAGGGCACGAAGTCGCTGGCGAAGCCGTACGTGATCAAGCCGGCCGAGGCGTTGAAGATGGTGGCGCTGATCGATGTCCCCGGGGTGCACGAGGCGGTGGAGCAGATCATGGCGGTGGAGCGGCGGGAGGCCGAGCAGCAGGCGGAGAAGTTGCGGGCCGAGCTGGCGGAGATCGAGGCGCGGTTGGCGGAGCTGCGCGACGCGGGCTGAGCCGTCGCGTCGCGTCCACGCGTCCACCCTGGAGATCTGGGCGACGCGGAGCCCCGGCTGGTCGTGCTCGCGGCGCCGGCCGGGGCTGGCGGTCGGATCGGGTCGGCGGGTCGGCGTGGTTGGTCGATGCGGGCCGGGCGGGTTGGTACGCTCGACCCGGACCGTGACTGGCGTGCTGGGATGGGGTCAACCATCGGGAAGCGGTCCCGTCGAGTGACGTGTGCCGTGCGCCTGGGCCAATCTTCCCTGCCCAGGAGGTTTTCATGGCCAACCAGGTGTCCCCACTCGGCACGAGGTCCACGGAGTCTGTCGCGTTCGGCGCGGCGTTGGACGTGGTGCGTGCGGTCGAGCCCCGGATCGCCGACGCGATCGGAGCGGAGCTGGCCGACCAGCGCGAGTCGTTGAAGTTGATCGCCTCGGAGAACTACGCGTCCCCGGCGGTGCTGCTGGCGATGGGTAACTGGCTCAGCGACAAGTACGCGGAGGGCACGATCGGCCGCCGGTTCTACGCCGGCTGCCGCAACGTCGACACGGTGGAGTCGGTCGCGGCGGAGCATGCCCGGGAGTTGTTCGGGGCGGCGCACGCGTACGTGCAGCCGCATTCGGGGATCGACGCGAACCTGGTGGCGTTCTGGGCGGTGCTGGCCGACCGGGTGGAGTCGCCGGCGTTGCGGCGGGCCGGGGTCCGGCACGTGAACGAGCTGACCGACCAGGACTGGGCGGTGTTGCGGCGGGAGCTGGGTGACCAGCGGATGTTGGGCATGTCGTTGGACGCGGGTGGGCATCTGACGCACGGTTTCCGGCCGAACATCTCCGGCAAGATGTTCGACCAGCGTAGTTACGGCACAGATCCGGAGACCGGGCTGCTGGATTACGACGAGCTGCGCCGGGTCGCCCGGGAGTTCCGGCCGCTGATCCTGATGGCCGGCTATTCGGCGTACCCGCGGCGGGTGAACTTCCGGCTGATGCGGGAGATCGCCGACGAGGTCGGTGCGACGCTGCTGGTCGACATGGCGCACTTCGCCGGGCTGGTCGCCGGGAAGGTGTTCACCGGTGACTTCGATCCGGTCCCGTACGCGCATCTGGTGACCACGACGACGCACAAGTCGTTGCGGGGCCCGCGCGGCGGCATGGTGCTGTGCGGGCCGGAGCTGGCCGACCAGGTGGACCGGGGCTGCCCGATGGTGCTCGGCGGCCCGCTGCCGCATGTGATGGCCGGGAAGGCGGTCGCGTTGGCGGAGGCGCGGCGGCCGGAGTTCGCGGCCTACGCGGGCCGGGTGGTGGAGAACGCGGTGGCGCTGGCGGAGGGGTTGGTGCGGCGGGGGGCCAAGCTGGTGACCGGTGGTACGGACAATCATCTGCTGCTGGTGGACGTGTCGGGGTACGGGTTGACGGGGCGGCAGGCCGAGGCGGCGTTGTTGGATGCCGGCATCGTGACGAACCGGAATTCGGTGCCGCGTGATCCGTTCGGCGCCTGGTACACGTCGGGGGTGCGGCTCGGTACGCCGGCGTTGACCAGTCGGGGGCTGGGGGTGGCCGAGATGGACGAGGTCGCCGGGTTGCTGCACACCGTGTTGACGCAGACCCGGCCGGGGGTCGGGCCGGACGGTGCGCCGTCGAAGGCCCGGTACGTGTTGGATCGGGCGGTTGCCGAGCGGGTGGCGGGGCAGGCCGCGGAGCTGCTGGCAGGTTATCCGCTGTATCCGGTGGTCGATCTCGGCTGACGGTGGCCGGTCCGGGCCGAGCATGGTGGGTGGCGGGGTCGGAGCCGGGTCGAGTTCGGTGGTGGTGGCGGTAACCCTCGCGGCTTCCCGCGGCGTCTATGGAGGCGACGGGACCGGGAGGGTGGATGCGAGACTCGCGTGGCGCCGCCCGGACGGGTGCCGGTTCCGCCCAGCGGGTCGGGTCTGCCGGGCGGGCGCCGGGGTGGCTGCCGGCGCCCGCCGTGCGGGTCACCGGGTCCGGGTGGTGTCCTCGGCGTCGGCGCGGCGTTCGCGTGCCTCGGCGAGGTCCTCGTC
Organism: Plantactinospora sp. KLBMP9567; assembly: GCF_033446045.1. NCBI lineage: Bacteria > Bacillati > Actinomycetota > Actinomycetes > Micromonosporales > Micromonosporaceae > Plantactinospora > Plantactinospora sp. KLBMP9567. Next base: position 170,973 of record NZ_JAWQRR010000022.1, read on the forward strand.
GGTCGGGTCGTCGTCCTGGGTGAGGTTGCGCCGCCAGTAGCCGGTGAAGTCGATCGACTGTTTCGGTAGGCCACGGTCGTCGACGAGGTGTCGCCGCAGGGCGCGTACGGTGCCGGCCTCGCCGGCCAGCCAGGCGAAGACCGAGCCGGCCGGGAAGGTCGCGGCGCGTACGGCGTCGAGCAGGCGGCTGCCGTGTGCGGCCAGCGGGTCGCCGCGGTGCAGCCAGTGCAGGGTGAGGTCGGCCGGGGTGTCGAGGTGCTGCTCCTCGGCCCGGTCGGGGATCTCGACGAAGGCGTGCGCGCGGGTGCCGGCGGGGAGCGCCTCGACGATGGTGCCGATCGCCGGCAGCGCCGACTCGTCGCCGGCGAGCAGCATCCAGTCGGTGCTGCCGATCGGGACAGGCCGGGCGAAGACCGGTGATGGGCCGAACATGCCGAGGGTGTCGCCGGGGGTGGCGGATTCGGCCCATCGGGTGGCGGGCCCGGCGTGCTCGTGCAGGGTGAAGTCGATGTCGATCAGGTTGCCGTGCGGGTGGTGGGATCGGATGGTGTAGCTGCGGGTCCAGGGGCGAACGGGTGCGGGGATGTCGGCGAAGCCGGCGTACCAGCGCCAGAGGTCGGGGTCGGGGTCGGGTAGTCGGGGGCGGTGCTGGCCCGGTCTCGGGAAGTAGAGCTTCACCTGCTGGTCGGGGCCGTCGAGGTGCAGGTCGGCGAGGTCGTCGCCGGTGAAGGTGATCCGGGCCATTTTCGGGGTGATCCGGGTGACGTCGGCGACCCGGATGTACCGGATCGGGAGTTGTGCCATCGGGGGCCTCCGGAGTTGCGGAAGGTCGATGCCCTGTACGAGCCTTTCGCTTCAATTGTTTCATTGAAGTCCTCTTTGAGGCTTGGCGTGCGTGTGGGCGCGGGGTGTGCCGGTTGGCGGCCGTTCAAGTCTCAAATCGCCGGTACAACTCCGGATGGCGGGGCGGGATGGTCAGCGGGGGATGTTGGCGACCCCGATCCGCTTGCGGAAGACCCAGTAGGTCCAGCCCTGGTAGGCGACGACGACGGGGGCGAAGAGGGCGGCCACCCAGGTCATCACCTTCAGGGTGTAGGCGCTGGAGGCGGCGTTGTCGACGGTGAGGGTGCCGGCCGGGTCGGTGGTGGACGGCAGCACGGTCGGGAACAGCGCGGCGAACAGGGCGGCGACGGTCAGCCCGATCGCGGCGGCGGTGCCGACGAAGGCCCAGCCCTCCCGCCGTGCCCGGGTGGCGGCCAGCGCCCCGGCCAGGGCGAGCGCGGCGGCCACGGCGAGCCCGACAGCGGCCGGGGTGTGCCGGATGGTCAGGCCGACGGCCAGGAACACGGCCGTGACCGCGGCGGTGGCCGTGGCCGCCCGGGCGGCGAGCCGGCCGGCCCGGGCCCGGATCTCGCCGGTGGTCTTGAGCGCCAGGAAGACGGCGCCGTGCGTGACGAACAGCGCCGTCGTGGTCACCCCGCCGAGCAGCGCGTACGGGTTGAGCAGGTCGAGCAGTCCGCCGGTGTAGTCGTGCCGGGCGTCCAGCGGTACGCCGCGCAGCAGGTTGCCGAGGACGACTCCCCACAGCGCGGCGGGGATCAGCGAGCCGAGGAAGATGGCGAGATCCCAGCGGGCCTTCCAGGCTGCCTCCGGGCGCTTGTGCCGGTACTCGAAGGCGACGCCTCGGAAGATCAGGGCGAGCAGCACGAGCAGGAACGGCAGGTAGAAGCCGGAGAAGAGGCTGGCGTACCAGCCGGGGAAGGCGGCGAAGAGGCCACCGGCGGCGGTGATCAGCCAGACCTCGTTGCCGTCCCAGACCGGCCCGATGGTGTTGATCAGCACCCGGCGTTCCCGGTCGTCGCGGCCGAGCACGGGCAGCAGGATGCCGACGCCGAAGTCGAAGCCCTCCAGGATGAAGTAGCCGGTGAAGAGCACGGCGATGAGCAGGAACCAGAAGGTGGACAGGTCCATCGTGGACTCCGGTCGGGTCGGTCGTGGGCGGGCTGCGGGTGCGGCGGGCGGCGCCGGGTCAGTAGGCGAAGGCGAGGGGGCGGTTCTCGTCGTCGGTGTCGGGATCGGGTTCGGCGGGCGGTGCGGTGTCCGGCAGGCCGGCGCGGGCGTACCGGATCAGCAGCCGGACCTCGACGACGGCGAGGGTGGCGTAGACCAGGGTGAAGGCGGTGAACGAGGTGAGGACCTCGGCCAGCGAGACGCTGCGGGAGACGCCGTCGCGGGTGAGCATCTCGCCGAAGACGACCCACGGCTGCCGGCCCATCTCGGTGAAGATCCAGCCGAAGCAGTTCGCGGCAAGCGGCAGGACCGGCATGACCAGGCCGGCCCGGACCAGCCAGCGGGAGTTCGGGGTACGGCCGCGGCGCTGCGCCCAGAGCACCCAGGCGGCGATCGCGGCGGCGGCCAACCCGAAGCCGATCATGAATCGGAAGCTCCAGTAGGTGACCGGGATGACCGGGGTGTAGCTGCCGGGGCCGTACTGGGCGACGTACTGGGCCTGGAGGTCGTTGATTCCCCGGACCTGCCCGTTCGGGTCGCCGGTGCCGAGCACGGAGAGCAGGTACGGGATCTTGATGGCGAAGAGTTCCCGGCTGCCGTCCAGGCTGCCGACGGTGAGTACGGAGAACGAGGCGGGCGCCTCGGTGGTGTAGAGCGCCTCGGCGGCGGCCATCTTCATCGGCTGCACCTGCGTCATGATCTTGCCTTGCAGGTCGCCGGTGATCACGACGGCGACCGCGGCGGCGAGGGTGACCCAGGCGCCGAACCGGGCGGCGAACCGGAACGCGGCCCGGTCCTCCCCCGCCGCCGGGCTCTGCCGCTCGGCGGCCTGCTTGCCGGCCTTGCCGGTCGGGCGGCGCAGGTGCCAGAGGGCGATCGAGACCATCAGTGCCCCGGCGACCAGGAAGCAGCCGGCGAGGGTGTGCGGGAAGGTGACCAGGGTGACCTTGTTGGTGAGTACGGCGACGATGTCGGTGAGTTCGGCCCGGCCGGTGTCGGGGTTGATCCGGTAGCCGACCGGGTTCTGCATCCAGGAGTTCGCGGCCAGGATGAAGTACGCGCTCAGCGTCGAGCCGAGCGCGGCGGCCCAGATGGTGGCCAGGTGGATCCGTCGGGGCAGCCGGTCCCAGCCGAAGATCCACAGGCCGAGGAAGGTGGATTCGAGGAAGAACGCGAGCAGCGCCTCGATCGCCAGCGGGGCGCCGAAGACGTCGCCGACGAAGCGGGAGTAGTCGCTCCAGTTCATCCCGAACTGGAACTCCTGCACGATGCCGGTGACCACACCCATCGCGAAGTTGATCAGGAAGAGCTTGCCGTAGAACTTGGTCAACCGCAGGTAGCGCAGCTCCCCGGTGCGATGCCAGCGGGTCTGCAGGATCGCCACGAGCACCGACAGCCCGATGGTCAGCGGTACGAAGAGGAAGTGGTAGACGGTGGTGACACCGAACTGCCACCGGGCGACGTCGAGCGCGTCCACGGCAAACCCCCAGGTATTTACTACCGGACGTAGTAAATACTACCCGTCGTCGTAGACGGTGGCGCTGGGAGGTCGATCACGTCCGCCGGGCGCCTCCGACGCCACCGCCGGGTCGCCGGACTCGTGCAACCGGCGGCGGCACACCGCGTCCCGGCCGGCGCGACACCCCCGGCCCCGGGCCTCCCGGACGGCCGGCGCGTGCGACGATCGACCGCTGATGGAGACCACCACCGCCGCACCCTGGCGCGCCCCTCGCTTCTGGCTCTTCCTCCAGGTCCTCGCCCGGGGCGTGGTCGGGCTGCTCGCCCGGCTGCGGGTCACCGGCGACGTGCCCGACGACCTGCGGCATGGCCCGCTGATCCTGGCCGCCAACCACCTCAACCCGTTCGACCCGGTGGTGCTGACCGCCGCCTGCCGGGTACGCCGGATCGCGCCTCGGATCATGGCCACCGGCGGTGTCTTCCGGGCCCCGATCGTCGGCTCCGCGATGCGGGCCAGCGGACACATCCGGGTCGACCGGCGTACCCCGACCGTCGGACTCGCCCTGGAGCACGCGGCGTCGGCCGTCGCCCAGGGCTCGGTGGTGCTCGTCTATCCGGAGGGGCGGATGGGGCTCGACCCCGGCATGTGGCCCGAGCGGGGCAAGACCGGCACCGCTCGGCTCGCCTTCGCCAGTGGCGCCACGGTGGTGCCCGTCGCCCAGTGGGGCGCGCACGAGGTGCTGCCGTACGCCGCACCGGCCGGCATGCTCCGGGCGGTCGGCCGGGCGATGCTCCGCCGGCCGGTGATCCGGGTGCACTTCGGCCCGCCCGTCGACCTGACCGGGATCGACCCGACCAGCCCCGGCGCCGCCGCCCGGGCCACCGACGCGATCATCGAGGCGCTCACCGTCGCCCTGGCACCGCTGCGCCCAGACGAACCCGACCGGCCCCGGTACGTCGACCCGACCCGGCCCACCGAAGCCCGGCGCCAGCACCGCCGTCCCCGCCTCGACGACGCAGCCGGCGGCTGACCCGGGCACGGTGTTCCCGGCGGCGGGAGCATCGTGCCCGGGTTCGGTGCGCGGCTCACCGCAGGGTCGGCACGTCGCCGCCGGGCAGCCAGTCGACGGTGGCACCGGGCAGTCCCGCCGTCCAGGGCGCGGCCGCCTCGGCGAGCCGGACCGGATCCGGTGGCGTCGGGCTGAGGCCGATCACGTACCGGGCCAGCTCCGGAGTCCGCTCGAACGGGCGCGGCCAGGCGTGCGGCTCCGCTGCCCCGGCCCGCTCCACGGCGGTGAGCAGGGCCCGAACCCGGCCCCGGACCCGGCCGAGCGTCACGCTGAACGCCTCGCCCCGGACCGCCCGTACGGTCAGCACCGCCCAGGCGGCGTGCCGGCGGTGCAGCGGCGGTGGCGACAACAACGCGGGGTCGGCTCCGGGGCGGCTCCCGCCGCGTCCTCGACCCCGGTGGGTCGGGCCGGCTCGCCGGGTACGCCGGCCGGGTCGGTCGAGCCGTCCACTACGACGTCCACGGTGACGCCGTAGTGGTCCGAGACGAACAGGCCGTCGACGGAGGCCGGGGCGGTGCCGAGCAGGGCGGCGGCCTCGGCCCGCAGTCCGGTGCCGCGCAGCAGTACCCGGTCGAGCCGGCCCGCCCGGCCGGACAGCGACGAGACGGCCGCCAACGGGTTGACCTGCGGGTCGAAGGTCGGCGTCCGGTCGGCGGGCCCGTGCAGCTCGGACCAGGCGTCCCGTACCTCGGGCAGGACGCCGGGGCCACGTCCGCCGTCGTTGAAGTCGCCGACCAGCACCACCGGTCCGTCGATCCCGGCCAGCGCCTCGGCGAGCCGGGCCAGTTCGACCTGCCGTCGGGCCGCCCCGCCGTCGGCGTGGTCGCTGGTCAGGTGGGTACCGGCCACCACCACCGGCCCGGCGGCCGACTCCACGGTGATCGCCGCGACCGCCTTGTGCGGGCCGAGCGGGTGCCGGCCCGCCTCCCGGACCGGCAGCCGGCTGAGCAGCAGCAGCCCGGTGTCGTCGACGTCCCGACCGGTCGGGTCGGTGCCCAGGGTGTAGCCGGCGCGGACCCAGGGGGCGCTCAGCAGCAGGTGCAGCAGCCCGGCTTCGACCTCCTGCAGGGCGATCACGTCCGCGTCGGCGTCTTCGAGCGCGGCCAGCAGCAGCGGCCGGCGCCGGGCGGTGTCGATCCGGTCGCTGTCGTACCGGTCCCAGAGGGTGTTCCAGGTCAGCACCCGCAGCCGGGCCGGGCCGGGCAGCGGTGCGGTGCCGGCCGGCGCGGGCGCGGCACGCCAGCCGGCGGCCGGTACGCCGGTCCGGTCACCCGGTCCGGCCGACCAGCGGAACGGCGTGCCGGCGGCGAAAGACGGCGCCCGGAGCAGCCGGGGTCGCCGGCTGCGGCCCACCGGAGCCGAGTCGATCCGGTCCAGGCCGGCGGCCCGGTCCCAGACCACCTCGCCGTCCGCCTCGATGAACAGCACCCGGTGCCACGGGATGTCGCCGCCCGGTGTGAACGCGGGCAACGGCACCCGTTTCGGGTCGGTGCCCCGGACGTTGACCCCGAGCACGAACCGGGCCGGGTCGAAACGCGGATCCCAGCGGATCCGGTGGTAGATCTCCTCGCTGGTCCGCATGCTCAACCCACCTCGCCGAACACGGGCGCACCGTCGCGCACCGGCGCACCGTCGGCCGGGTTCTCCGGCTCCTCGTCGGCGAGGCTGCCGGCGACGTCGCCGACCGTGCCGTCCGGCCCGACGTACCAGGTGCGGTGCGCCTCCCCCGGCAGCGGCGGCCGGAACCGGCGGAGCTGGCCGGCGAGTACCTCCGGCGGCACCGGGTACGCCCGGTCGGCGTTGCGCCGGGCCAGCACGTCGTCCGGAACCAGCAGCACCGCGTGCGTGGTCAGTGCGTCGCGGCGGCGGGCCACGGCGTGCACCAGGGACCGCTGCTGCCGGTTCAGCGCGGTCGCGTCCCAGACGACCGTCCCGCCGGCGGCCAGCAGGGTGTCGAGCCGGTCCAGGCCGGCACGCAACACCTCGGCGTTCGCCCGCTGGTCGGCGCGGGACCCCCGGGCCTGGCGCAGCTCGTCGAGGGAGACGATCCCGGCCACGCCCGGCAGGCGCTGCGCGAAGCTGCTCTTGCCGCTGCCGGCCGGCCCGACCGTCAGCACGAGCCGGGGAAAGCGCCCCGACCGCCACCGCCAGGTCGCCGCCGGTGCCTGCTCCGGCGTGCCGATCCGGCCGTCCGCGTACGCCCGGCGGGCCTCGGCCCAGCACCGGTCCGCCGCCTCCGGGTCGCACCCGCGCAGCGCCGTACGCAGTTCGGCCCGCAGCGGACGCAGCGGCGCCTCGGCGAGCAGGCCGGCCTCGTCGGCGTGCAGTTCCGACCAGGCGACCTGCTCCCGTGCGTCGGCGCTGCCGGCATCGTCGCGGCCGGTCAGCACCGCGGCGGCGACGGCGTGCAGCACGCCGACGTCGACCGCGTCGGCGAGCCGGACCAGGCCGGCCCGGCGCGCCTCGTCGGGAAACGGCCGGTGCGGGCCGGTGTGCAGCTCCACCAGGTCGTTGATTCGGCGCGCCAGCGGCATGCCGAGCGGAGCGACCAGGCGGGCCGCCAGCCCCGGCCGGCGGGTCTGGGCGAAGAGGGCGGCCAGCACCCCGGCCAGGCGCGGGTCACCGCAGCGGCCCAGCAGGTCGAGCCGGGCCAGGACGTCGGCGACGACCTCCTCGGCCCGCTCGGCCGTCCCGCCGTCACCGGCGGTGCCGTCGTTTGCGGTGCCGGTGACGCCGAGGGTGGCGGCGAGCAGCGCGGGTACGTCCGCCGGGCCGCCCGACCGCACCTCCCAGAGCGGGGCGTGCGGGCCGAGCCCGTTGGGCACCACCGGAGCCAGCATCCAGTGCGCGTCGGTGCGTACGTGGTCCCGGCGTACCCACTTCACGACCCGGGCGGCGAACTCGGCGCGGGGAAAGCCGTCGACGGTCCGGACCACGTAACCCTCCTGCCGGGCCGGGTCGAGCCGCAGCGTACGCAGGGCCCGCTCGTCGAAGGTGCCCCGCCACAGCACCGGCGGCACCGGCAGGCCGAGCCGCCGGGTGAACCGGACCGTCCGGTCCCAGTCCAGGCAGTGGTCACCGGCCCAGACCGAGAAGGCGTAGAACCAGCTCGCCAGATCCTGGTAGCCGATCGAGTGCCGGGCGTAGACGTTCTCCCCGCAGATCCGCCACCCGGCCGGCAACCCGGCGGCGATCCGGCCGTGCAGTGCCTTCAACCAGGCCCGGGACGGATGGTGCGCCGAGTCCAGCGAGCGGGCGTGCAGGCCGTCCCGGTAGAGGGTGGTGTTCTCGCCGTCGAGTTTCTCGGTCACCACCACCTCCCGGCCACGCAGGCCGGACAGGTCCCCGACCCGCAGGTCGTCGGCGGCCACCCCGGGCGACCAGGGCAGGTGCGGGGTGCGAGGGTACGGCACCCGCATGATCCACCCCCGACGACGACCAACCTGGTGATCGAAAACGGTACGCAGCGCGGCAATTCCCGGCCAGCCATTTAGGCATCGGCGAGCGGGAAGCGAACCGCGCCGGTCACGCGGATCCGGAGCAGGTCGACGGTGCTCTCAGCAAGCCGTGTCGCTCACCCTTGCTGAGAATGTCCGGTGCGGTGGTGGGACCGGTGCTCGTACTGCGCCGACGGGACCGGCCGCCAACCCGGTGTCGACTCGTCGCTCCGGCAGGCGGTGCAGAACGTCCACAGCCGATAACCATCCCCGTACGTCTGGCAGTGGGCCAGGTAGTTTCCGGTGTATTCCCATGCCTCGCCGGCGAACCTGCACTCCGCGCAGTACCGGAACGACGACCGGTACTGCCATCCGCTCGGTAGATTCCCGTTGCATCCGGTGACGAGCGGCTCCACCACCGCAGCCCGAGCCTGCTCGGCCAGGCCCGGAGCCGGCTGGGCCAGCGCCGGGACCGCGTTCACCGCCACTCCGGCAGAAAACGCAGCGGCAAAGGCCAGCGCGAAGGCCGCTTTCTTGAGTAAGAATCCACGTCCCTGTGTCATGTCGCGAAAACTATCAACAGGCGACTTCTCGGCGGCTTCGGCTGCTTCTGATGTCTCTCTGAGACGACAACCGTAGGCTGCCGGGTTCAGGGCGGCGATACGAGTGACGACGATGCTGGGTGTGAGCCGCCCGTCGAACGAGCTTTGGGAGGTTTCGATGTTGCGATCGACCTTCGGCGCCGCTCGGTTGGCGCTCGGGCTGGTCACCGCTCTGACCCTGGCGCTGATCGCCGGCCAGCCGGCCGCCGCGGCGGGTACCTCCACGTCGGAGGGCGGCTGGCAGCTGACGAACATCGGCCAGCGCATCTGCATTCCGGCCGGCGAGTCCTGGTGGACGTACTTCTGGATCACCATCGACGGAGAGTGGTCGACCCCCATCGAGGTCGGAGCCCGCAACCTGCCTGCCGGCACGACCACCAGCCTGCCGCACGCGCCGATCCCGCCCGGATCGAGCGATGGTCACACCGCGCTCAATCTGATCGCGATGACCCTGCCGCCGCTACCGTTCGGGGTGTACCAGCCGGTGCTGACGGCGTCGGACGGGCTGCAGACGCAGCGCGTCCCGGTCACGATCCAGGTCCAGGAGCGCTGGGGCTGCGCCTGAGTTTCACCGGCCCGCCATCCGGGACCCGAACTCCGAACCCTGCGCCCGTCAGCCGGAGCGGCGCTGTCGCAGGTAGGCGAGGACGGCCTCCCGGGTGGTCCGCACTCCGAGCGCCTCGCGGGCCTGGGCGATCCGCCGGTTCGCGGTCCGCAGCGACAGGAACTCCGCCGCCGCCGCGGCGGCGATGGTCTCGCCGTCGGCGAGCCGCTCCAGCAGCGCCCGCTGCTCGGGGATCAGCCGGCTCACCACCGACTCGGTGTCGGACTCCGGCACCTCGTCCGGATCCCGGTGCACCGGCCCGAGCCGGCTCAGGTCGTCGACGAGTGCCCGGCCGACCTCGCCGGCCGGGTCCACGATGGCCACCACCCCGGCGCCACGGGCCGCGGCCAGTACCGCCAGCCGGACCGTGTCGGCGTCCGGTACCCGGCCGAACAGCACCAGCCGGGCGGCGGCCAGGTCCCAGCCGGGCTCGGCGACGGCGAACCCCTCCCGGGTCGACCACCCGTCCCGGGCCAGTCGGCGCAGCACCGTGGTCGCGTCGGTCGCCGACGGTACGACGTAGCGCGGCGGTTCGGTCATCGCTCACCTCCAGCACCAGTCACAGCGCCTCCAGGGCGAGGGCTGCGGCCTCGGTACGGGTGCGGGCGCCCAGCTTGCGCATCCCGGACCGGACGTGGGTCTCCACCGTCTCCGCGGATATACCCAGTTGACCGGCGATACGTCGGGTCGGTTCGCCGGCCGCGACCAGCCGGAGCACCCCACGTTCCCGGTCGGTGAGGTCGCCGTCCGCGCGGGCACCCCGGATGTCTCGGCGTACCGCGTGCCGGCGCAGCGCCCGGCGGATCCGGCCGAGCAGTACGACCAGCCCGGCGCGTTCGGCGCGTTCCTCGGCGGTCAGCAGCAGCGGGACGCTCCGGGCCGGGTCCGGTTCGTGCAGCCCGGCGGCGAGCAGGCAGCGCACCTCCTCGCGGACCGCCAGGTCCCGCCAGCCGTCGGCGGCCCGGGTGAAGCCGGCCGGGTCGCCGCCCGGGGTGTCCCAGGCGGCGAGGGTCTGCCACACCGGCGCCGGCGCCGGCGGAACGCCGGTCACCGCACCGCCGGGCAGCCCCGGACCGGGGCCGGCATCCGCGCCGTCGTACGCCGCCCAGCGGGCGGTGATCCGGCGCAGCCCGTCGATCAGCGGCGGGCCGCCGGAGGATGCTCCGCCGGCCCGGTCCGGCTGACCGTCCAGCCAGGCCGCCTCCCGGCTCACCCAGTCGAGCAGCGCGTCGGCGCCGGTGGAGCCGCCGGTGGCGGCCGCCAGCCGGGACCGGGCCGGGCCGAGCAGGCCACCGTCGGCCTCGACCAGGCTGGCGGCGGCCACCGCGTAGCCCCGGGCCAGCCGGGGCAGCGTCCGGTCGGTCAGGTCGGCCGCCCGGCGCAGCGCCTCGTCGGAGTCGAGTGCCGTCCCGGAGTCGAGTGCGGGCAGCCCGCCGCGCAGCGCCGCGCACCACAGCCGGGCGGCCAGGAACCGGGTCTGCCAGCTGTAGGCGAGGTCGGCCGCGCAGGCGTGTTCGGCCGCCTCGGCGGCCTGCCCGGCCTCGCCGGGCCGGCCGTCGGCGAGCAGCGTCTCGACCAGCAGCCAGGCACTCCACCGGGCGGAGAGCGGATCACCGGCCGTACCCGCCGCCGCGGCGGCGGAGGCCAGCGTCGACTCCCAGCCCGGGGCTCGGTTCGCGGCGCGTACCGCCGCCAGCGCGGCCCGCAGGCCCGGGTGCGCCGGTTCCGGGCCGTGCAGGGCGGTGATCCGGGCCGCCGCCCGGGTCGCCTCGGCCGGGTCGGCGTCGAGCTGGGCGAGGAGCATGATCCGGTCCCGGGCGGCGAGCTGCTCGGGGGTGGCCGAGTCCGGTACCCGGGCCACCGCCGACCGGGCGCCGGCCAGGTCGGCGAGCTGGACCAGTGCCTCCGCCCGCAGCAGGTCCGGGTCGACGCCGAGCGGTGTGCCGGTGCCCAGCACCCGGGCGGCGGCCCGGGGTCGGCCGCAGGCCAGCGCGGCCCGGGCGGCGTCGACCCGGACCGCCGGTTCCGGCTCGACGCCGGGCAGCGCGCAGGCGAGCAGCAACAGCTCGGCGCGGAGACCGGCGGTGTCGGCGTCGGCCGCCACGTCCAGCGCCCGCCGGTACGCCGCCGCGCCGTCACCGGCCGCCGCCAGGTGCCGGACCGCCTCGGCCGGTGGTACCAGCTCGGCCAGACGCCGGTGCAGCGCCTGCCGGCCGGTCTCGTCGAGCAGCCCGGCGGCGACCTCGGCGACGTACGGCGAGACCGGGGCGACCAGCGCGGCGCCGCCCTGCTCGACGGTGACCAGGCCGGCGGCGTGCAGTTCGTCGACCCCGGCACCGAGCACCCCCGCCGGTGCCGGCCGGCCGAGCAGCCCGAGCGCGGCCATCGTGGTGCGCGCCGGCCGGGTGAGATCGGCCAGCGCCGCCGCCACCGCGTAGCCGACCTGGTCGGCGTCGCGGTCCGCCGGCACCGGCTCCGGACGCCGCTCGCCGGTGCCGCCGGGTCGGGGTGCTCCGGCCGCCCGCTGCGCGGCCGCCTGCCGGGCCAGGGTCACCACCGCCAGCGGCACCCCGCCGGCCCGTCGGACCACGTCGGCGACGGTCGACGGGCCCAGCCCGGGGGCGATCCGCCCGGCCAGGAGGGTCGCCGACTCCACGGTCAGCGGCGGCACCGTGAGCCAGCCCGCCGCGACGGCCCGCAGCGCCGCCACCGCGGCCGGCGGCAGCCGGTGCGGGGTACGCAGCGCGACCGCGATCCGGCAGTGTGCGGCCAGCGGCACCAGGGCGGCGAGAGTGGCCGGATCGACCCACTGGAGGTCGTCCAGCAGCAGCAGGCCGCCGCGTACCCGGGACCGGACCGCCTCGGCGAGCAGTGCCGGATCGTGCCCGGGCAGCCGGACCCGGACCGCGCGGGCCAGCGCGAACGCCGGTTCGCCGGGCAGGCTGGCCAGGCCGCCACCGGCGAAGACCGGCCCCCGGAACGCGGCGCCGAGCCGGTGCAACGCGGTGCTGCGCCCGCCACCGGGTCCACTGTGCAGCACCACCAGGCCGGGGGTGGTGAGCAGGCCGGAGCCGGCCGCGACGACGTCCGGGGCCCGATCGCCGACCGGCCCGTCGTCCGGCAGGTCGGCTGGCCGGAACTGGTCGGGCAGATCACCGACCGACGCGTGCCGCACTGTCCCCCCCCGCCCGGGTCGACGCCTGGCCACCCTGGAAGACGGTGGCACGAACATGGGATCCTGCGCCGGCAGGATATTCGTAGTGTGATGTCCGGCAGGGGCAGCCCGCCCCCGCCGTCGTGTCGGAAGGACAGCAGACGAGATGAACGTGCCCCACCACCGGGTTCCTGCCATTGTCGCCGACCGCACCGCCGGCTGACGAGCGATGGGAGCAGGTCCGCTCAGCGCCCGGGTCGCCGGCCTCTGTGACGAGGTCGGTCCCCGACTCGGCGCCGCTACCGGAACCCAGGTGTCGGGGGTACGCCGCCGGCTCGACGAGCCGCTGCGGGTGGCGATCGCCGGTCGGCTCAAGGCCGGCAAGTCGACGCTGGTCAACGCGCTGATCGGCCGGCGGGTGGCACCGACCGAGGTCGGCGAGTGCACCCGGATCGTCACCCAGTTCCGCTACGGCACCGCCGACCGGGTCGACGTGGTACGCCGGGACGGCAGCCGGCTCAGCCTGCCGCTGGACGACGCCGGCATGATCCCGCAGCGGCTCGGCGTGCCGCGTGCCGAGATCTCCTACGTCGATGTCACGCTGACCAGCGATCACCTGCGCGACCTGACCGTGCTGGACACCCCGGGGCTCGCCTCGACGAACACCTCGGTCAGCGCGGGTGCCCGCCGGTTCCTGTTCGAGGCCGCGGCCGCCCCGTTCGACGACAACATCGACGACGATTCGGCCGGCGCGATCGCCGGTGCCGAGGCGATCGTCTACGTCTTCACCCAGTCGGTCCGGGACGACGACGTGGCGGCGCTGGAGGCGTTCCGGTCGGTCTCGGCCCGGCTGGCCAGCAACCCGATCAACTCGCTGGGCCTGTTCAACAAGGTGGACAAGCTGGTCGGCGGTGCGGCCGACCCGTGGCCGGTGGCCGGCCCGCTGGCCGCCGACCAGACCGGTGTGCTGCGCCGGGTGGTCTCCGAGGTGGTGCCGATCGTCGGGCTGCTGGCCGAGACGACCGAGGCTGGCCGGCTGACCGCCGCCGACTGCGAGGCGCTGCGGACGATGGCCCGGCTGCCGGCCGGCGAGCGGGCGGTGCTGCTCGCCTCGGTCGACCTGTTCACGTCCCGGGACTGCCCGGTTCCCCGGGAGCAGCGGGAGCGGCTGCTGCGGCTGCTCGACCTGTACGGCATCGGCTTCGCCATCGCCCAGTTCGCCGCCCAGCCGCAGCTCGCCAGCGGCGACCTGGTGCGGCTGCTGTTCCAGGCGTCCGGGTTCCCCCGGCTGCGCAACACCCTCGACCAGGCGTTCCGGTGGCGTACCGACGCGATCAAGGCCGGCTGGGGGCTCTCCACCCTGGAGAAGCTGGCCAGCCACGCTTCCCGGCCCGAGGAGCGGGAACTGCTGCGGGACGCGATCGAGCAGGTGCTGCAACAGCCGGAATACCACCGCCTGCGGCTGCTGGAGGTGGCCCAGCTGGTCAGCTCCGGCTCGGTGGAGCTGCCGGAGCCGATGGAGCAGGAGCTGACCCGGCTGGCGCTCTCCACCGACCCCCGATGGATCCTGAGCCTGCCGGCCGCCGCCCCGGAGCAGTTGGCCCGGGCGGCGCTGGAGGCCGCCACCCGCTGGCGGGTGTACGCGGTCGCCGGGGCGAGTCCGGCGCAGTCCCGGGTGGCCCAGGTGGCGCACCGCGGCTTCTTCCTGCTCTCCCAGCGGGTACGCGCCGAGGGGAGCCCGCGGTGACCGCCGGCCGTACCGCCACCGGGTCGGGTGCCGCCGCCCCGGCCCAGCGTGGCGGCGGGAACCCGGAGGCGGCGCTCGGCGCGGCGCTGGGCGGGGCGGTCGACGGCGGGCTGGCGTTCCTGCGCAAGGTCGCCCCGGACGCCGCCGCCGAGGTCGACATGCTGCGCCGCCAGGTGGTGACCCGCCCCTCGATCGTGGTGGTCGGCGAGACGAAACGCGGCAAGAGTTCCCTGGTCAACGCGCTGGTCGGGGTGCCCGGGCTGTCGCCGGTCGACGTCGCGGTCGCCACCTGCTGCTATCTGGAGTTCGTGCCCGGGCCGGAGGCCGGCGCCCGGGCCTTCCTGCCGGGTCGGGGCGAGCCGCTGCCGCTGCGCCTGTCCGACCTGCGGGACTGGGCCACCCCGCTGGGCCGGCTGCCGGACGACCAGCGCCCGCCCCGGCACATCGAGGTGACCCATCCGGCGCCACTGCTGCAATATCTCAGCCTGGTCGACACCCCGGGCACCGGCGGGCTGGATCCGGCGCACGCCCAGATCGCGCTGGACGCGGCGGCCCGGGCCACCGCCCTGCTCTTCGTGGTCGACGCCGCCGCCCCGTTCGCCCAGCCGGAACTCGACTTCCTGATCGAGGCGAGCAAGCGGGTCAACCTGGTGGTCTTCGCGCTGACCAAGACAGACGCGTACCCGGGCTGGCGGACGATCCTGGCCGACAACCGGGCGCAGTTGCAGGCCCACGCCCCCCGGTTCGGCGGCGCGTCGTGGTTTCCGGTCTCGGCCCGGCTGGCCGAGCTGGCCCGGACGATGCCGGCGGAGGCGGCCGGTGAGCTGATCCGGGAGTCCCGGATCGCCGAGTTGCAGCACGCCCTGATCGGAGTGGCCGCTCGGGGGCACCTGCTGCGGCAGGCGAACCTGCTGCGCACGGTCCGCAGCGAACTGGTCCGGTACGACCTGGAACTCGGCGACCGGCTGCGGGCCGCCGACCCCGATCCGGCGGACCTGGCCCGGATCAAGCAGGACCGGGCGGCGCTGGCGGCGCGGAAGCGTACCGAGTCGCGGCAGTGGTCGCTGGCGTTGAGCACCGAGACGCAGCGGGCCCGGGTGGAGGCGACCGGGCTGCTCCGGGGTTACGTCGGCACCCTCCAGGAGGAGTTCCTGAACCGGATCGACAAGGCCCGGGGCGAGGAGCTCAAGGGGCTGCCGCAGCAGGTCGACGAGGGGTTGCACGCGCTGTCGGTACGGCTCTCCGACGATCTGGAGGTGCGGTTCCGGCAGGTCGGCGAGCGGGTACTCGCCGAGGTGTTCCAGCCGGAGGAACTGCGGTTCGTGCTGGGGCGGCTCAACGCGACCCTGCGGCACGCGCTGGCCAGCAAGCCACGCCGGGACGGCGGCGGCCCGGACAACATGATGATCGCGATGTCTGCCGGGTCGATGGCGTTCCTGGCCGGCCGGGGCGCGATGGCCGGCGCCTCGGCGCTCGGCGCGGGCGCGCTGGTCGGCGGCAGCCTGCTGATCCCGTTCGCCGGGCTCGGCCTGGGGCTCGCCGCCGGCGGCTTCATCCTGTACCGGCGCCGGGTGCACACCGACCGGCAGCAGGCCCGGATGTGGCTGCGGGAGGTGGTCGCCGACGCCCGGGCCGCGCTGTCGGACGAGATCGCCAACCGGTTCACCGACCTGCAGTACGCGCTGACCCTCGCACTGGACGACGCGATCGAGCGCCGGCTGCGGCAGCTCGACGAGCGGATCGCGGAGATCGACGCGGCGGCGGCCGAGGACAGCGCCGTGCGGGCCCGGCGCCGGGCCGTGACGCAGGCGGAGCGGGAGACGGTTCGGGCCCGGGTCAAGCAGGTCGACGAGGTGCTGGTGCGGGCCCGGGCGCTGGCCCCGGCCACCGAGGACCGAGGGCGGACACATGACTGACTACTGGGGCGGCTGGTCCGCCGACCAGCCGGAGTTCGGCGGCCCGGAAGGTGAGGACTTCGGTGACCTGACCCCGGACCAGCCCGACGACGGCGGCTTTCCGGTCGAGGGGTTCGGCGCCGCCGACCCCGACCCCGGCGACCTGTCCGGGGCGCCCGCCGACCCGCCGATGCCGCTCGGCTACGACGACCTGCCGACCGCCGACCCGTACGCCGAGCCGGACCCGTACCCGGCGGAGGAGTCGGGGTTCGGGCCGGACGGCTATTCCGAGGTGCCCGCCGAGGAGGGCTTCGGCGCGGCGGACCCGCCGGTCGGCGCCGACCCGGACCTCGACCCGTACGCCGACATCGGACCGGCCTGGTGGGAGTCGACCGAGCTGCCCGACCTCGGCGCACCGCCAGAGCCGGTCGACGGCTTCCCGTGGACCGATCCCGCCCTGCTCGGCCAGCCGGACGCCGCGGTGCCGCCGCCGCTGTCCGAGCCGGACGCCGCGACGGTCGCCCCGGACGAGTTGGCCGGGTACGCCGGCGAGGAACTACCGGCCGACGGCGACCCGTGGTCGGCGCTGACCGCCTCCGACGACCCGGCGACGAGTACGCTTGCCCGGTTCTGGTTGCCGGACGAGCGCTGAGGAACACCGGGCCTTCCGCCCTGCTGCGGGATTCCGCGCGCTTCTCCGACGCCGGCACGGGAACTGGCAACCGGCCGTACCTGGCCCAGAAGGAAGCGAGCGGCAAGATGGCGGAGACGACGAGTGGCGGCACCGGCGCCACGGCCCAGATCGGGGTGACCGGGCTGGCGGTGATGGGCCGCAACCTGGCCCGCAACCTGGCCCGGCACGGTCACCGGGTGGCGGTGCACAACCGGTCGCCGGAGCGGACCCGGAGCCTGGTCGCCGAGCACGGGGACGAGGGGACGTTCGTGCCGAGCGAGTCGCTGGCCGACTTCGTCGCCTCGCTGGAGCGGCCCCGCGCCGTCATCGTGATGGTGAAGGCGGGCCGACCCACCGACGCCGTCATCGACGAGCTGATCCCGCTGCTTGAACCCGACGACATCGTGATCGACTGCGGCAACGCCCACTTCGCCGACACCCGGCGGCGGGAGGAGACGCTGCGCGAGCACGGGCTGCACTTCGTCGGCACCGGTGTCTCCGGCGGCGAGGAGGGTGCGCTGCTCGGCCCGAGCATCATGCCGGGCGGTTCGGTCGAGGCGTACCGCAAGCTCGGGCCGATCTTCGAGTCGATCGCCGCCCAGGTCGACGGGGTGGCGTGCTGCGCACACATCGGGCCGGACGGTGCCGGGCACTTCGTGAAGATGGTGCACAACGGCATCGAGTACGCCGACATGCAGCTCATCGCCGAGGCGTACGACCTGCTCCGGGAGCGGCTGGGTGCGACACCGGCCGAGATCGGCAAGATCTTCGCCGGCTGGAACGAGGGCGACCTGGAGTCGTTCCTGATCGAGATCACCGCCGACGTGCTCGGGCACGTGGACGCCGGCACCGGCAAGGCGTTCGTCGACATCGTCCTCGACCAGGCCGAGCAGAAGGGCACCGGCCGGTGGACGGTGCAGAGCGCGCTCGACCTGGGCGTGCCGATCACCGGGATCGCCGAGGCGACGTTCGCCCGCTCGCTGTCCGGGCACGCCGACCAGCGGGCCGCCGCGGCCCGGGCGTACGCCGACGCGGGCGGTGAGGCGCCGACCGCTGAGGTGGACCGGGACGCGTTCGTGGAGGACGTCCGCAAGGCGCTGTACGCGTCGAAGATCGTCGCCTACGCGCAGGGCTTCGACCAGATCCGGGCCGGCAGCCAGGAGTACGGCTGGGACATCGACCCGGCGGCGCTGGCCACCATCTGGCGGGGCGGCTGCATCATCCGGGCCCGGTTCCTCAACCGCATCCGGGAGGCGTACGACGCCGACCCTCAGTTGCCGACGCTGCTGGTGGCGCCGTATTTCGTGCAGGGGGTCGCGGAGAGCGTCGCCAGCTGGCGGCGGGTGGTCAGCTACGCCGCCCAGGCCGGCGTGCCCGCCCCCGCCTTCGGCTCCTCGCTCTCCTACTACGACGGGCTGCGGCGGGACCGGCTGCCGGCCGCGCTGATCCAGGGCCTGCGGGACAACTTCGGTGCCCACACCTACCAGCGGGTCGACACCGAGGGCAGCTTCCACACCCAGTGGGCCGGCGCCCGCACCGAGTCTCCGGCCTGACCGCAAACCGCGATAACGCGGCGACCGCGCCAACCCGACGGGTCGGCGGTCCCTCCTCCGGCACGGGGGCGGATCGCCGGCCCGGTCGCGTCCCGGCCTGTCCCCGGGTCAGCCGGGCCCGGCGGTGACGACCGCGACCAGCACGACGAGCGCGGCGACCACCAGCAGGGCCAGCGTCCCGGTCCAGACCAGTCCGGTCGTCCCGGTCCAGAACCGGCCGGCCGGCTGCGCCCCGGGCTGACCGGGCTGGGCGGGCGCCGGCCATTCGGGCTGGGCGGGCGCCGGCCGCAGCGGCGTCACCGCCCGGGCCGGAGCCGATCCATCACGGGCCGACCCGCCCGGGGCCGGTGCGGGCCGGGCCGGTGGGTCGTCGAGCCGGAGGGCTCCCTCGGCGACCACCGTCTCCGGCTGCTCCAGGGTGGTCGGGGCGACGCCCAACTCGGCGTGGATCAGCCGGGCGGCCAGCGGAATCCGGCTGGAGCCGCCGACCAGGAAGATCCCGACCAGGTCGGCCGGGTCCAGCCGGGCAGCGGCGATCGTCCGGGCCAGGCAGTTCACCGTCTGTTGGAGCTGCCGGCGGATCAGCGACTCCAGCTCGTCCCGGGTCAGATGCGCCCGCAGGTCCAGCGCCGGCAGGTGCAGCTCGGCACTGGCGGCCCGGGACAGCAGTTCCTTGGCCGCCCGGACATCGTCGTAGAGCAGTTCCCGCGCCCGGCGCTGCCCCGCGTCGGCCGGGCTCAGCAGGCCGTGCCACAGCTCGGTCCGGCCGCCGGCGTAGCCCCGGCCGAGGTGCTCGACAAGGGCCTCGTCGAAGTCCAGCCCGCCCAGATCGGTCAGGCCGGACTCGGCCAGCACGTCGAAGCCGTCGACGGTGCGGCGGACCACGGCGGCGTCGAAGGTGCCGCCGCCCAGGTCGTAGACGGCCAGCGACCGGCCGGGCGGCACCACCGTACCGAGTACCGCCGGATAGTAGGCCGCCGCCGCGACCGGCTCGGCGACCGGCCGGGGCGGCGGCAGCCCGGCGGCGCGGGCGGCGGCGACCAGCACGTCGCGACGGCGCTCCCCCCACCGGGCCGGATGGGTGAGCCGGACCTCGTCGACCCCGCCGAGCTGCCGGTACGCCTCGGCCGAGACCCGCCGCAACACCGCGCCGACCAGCTCGGTGACCGGCACCTCCCGGTCGCCGAGCAGCACCGCCCCGTCGTCGATCCGCCGTTTCGGGGCCGGCTCGAACCGGGCCGGGTCGAGCCGGGCCGCCCGGAACGCGTCCCGTCCGGTCAGCGGCGTGCCGGCCGGGTCGAGGCAGACCGCCGAGGGCAGCAGCGGGCTGCCGTCGAAGAGCAGCGGCCGGGCCCGGCTGTCGGCGCCCCGCACCACGGCAACGGTGTTGGAGGTGCCGAAGTCGATGGCGAGCAGCCGCATGGCGAGCAGCCTACTGAACCGTCGCCGACCTGCCCTCGCGGTCCGTCCTGCCCAGGTGGCCGGAAGTCGGGGCGCGGGCACCGCGCCGTCCAGGTGGCGTTCGCCGCCCGGAAGAGTTCCCGTCGGGCGGGGGAAAGCGCCGCCCTCCGGTCACCGCACGGCCAACCGGGCCGGGCATACTCGCACCGTGATCCGGGACTTCGCCTACCTCGACGCGCCGACACCGCTGGCGTTCGCGCACCGTGGCGGCGCCGCACGCGGCGACGAGAACACCACGGAGGCGTTCGCCCGGGCGGTCCAGCTCGGCTACCGGTACGTCGAGACCGACGTGCACGCCACCGCCGACGAGGTGCCGGTGGTCTTCCACGACGCGACCCTGCACCGGATGACCGGGGAGCACGGCCGGATCGCCGGACTGCGCTGGGCGGACCTGAAGACGATCCGGGTCGGCGGGGCGGCGGCGGTACCCCGGCTCGACGACGTACTCGGCGCCTGGCCGCAGATCCGGTTCAACGTCGACGTGAAGGCCGACGGCGCGGTCGCGCCCACCGTGCGTACCGTCGACCGGTCCGGGGCCGGCGACCGGGTGCTGCTCGCCTCGTTCAGCGACGCCCGGCTGGCCCGGCTGCGGATCCTGGCCGGGCCGAAGATCGCCACCTCGCTCGGGCTGCGCGGGGTGGCCCGGGTACGGCTCGCCTCGCTGGCCAACCGGCGGCTGATGCTGCCGCCGACGGTGGTCGCCGCCCAGGTGCCGGTCCGCTACCGCGGGGTCAAGGTGGTCGATCGGCGGTTCGTCGACTACGTGCACCGGCTCGGTCTCCAGGTGCACGTCTGGACCATCGACGACATCACCGAGATGAACGAGTTACTCGACCTCGGTGTGGATGGCATCATGACCGATCACGTCGACGTGCTGCGCGAGGCGTACCAGAGCCGCGGTCACTGGCCGTCCGATCGGTAGGTCGGCCGGTGCAGGCCCGCCCGACCCCGATACCGAAGGACCGACATGGCCGAGACCATCCCCGTGACGGCGCCGGACGCGCCACCCAGCACCCGGCACGAGCGGGTCGGCTGGTACTTCTACGACTGGGCGAACTCGGCCTTCAACACGACGGTGATCACCGTCTTCCTCGGCCCGTACCTGACCTCGATCGCGAAGGCGGCCGCCGGCTGCGCCTCGGACGACCCGTGCCGGGGCGGGCGGGTCAGCCTGCTCGGCATCGACATCGCGCCCGGCTCGCTCTTCCCGTACATGGTGTCGCTGTCGGTGTTCCTGACCGTCTTCGTGCTGCCGCTGGTCGGTGCGGTCGCCGACCGGTCGCCGCGCAAGAAGGAGATGCTGGCGCTCTTCGCCTACATCGGTTCGGCGGCCACCATCGGGCTGCTGTTCCTGACCGGCGACCGCTACCTGCTCGGCGCCGGGCTGTTCCTGGTCGCCAACATCTCCTACGGGGCGAGCATCGTCGTCTACTACTCGTTCCTGCCGCAGATAGCCGGTCCGGAGGAACGTGACAGCGTCTCCAGCATCGGCTGGGCGATCGGCTACATCGGCGGCGGTCTGCTGCTGGCGATCAACGTCGCGGCGGTGCTGTTCAAGGACTCGCTCGGGATGGACACCGGCGAGGTCGCCCGGTACAGCATGGTGTCGGCGGGCATCTGGTGGGCGGCGTTCACCACCATCCCGCTGATCCGGCTGCGCAACCGGCCGCCGGTCGCCGGCCCGGCACAGGGACCGGTACTGCTCGACGGGTTCCGCCAGCTCTGGCACACCCTGCGCAGCCTCAAGGCGTACCCGTTGACGTTGTTCTTCCTGGTCGCCTACCTGGTCTACAACGACGGCATCCAGACGGTGATCTCGCTGTCGGCGGTGTACGGCACCGAGGAGCTGAAACTCTCCGACGACGTCCTGGTGCCGACCATCCTGATGGTGCAGTTCCTCGCCTTCTTCGGCGCCCTCGGCATGGGCGCGCTGGCGAAGCGGATCGGCGCCTGGAAGACGATCCTGATCAGCCTGGTGCTCTGGACGGTCGTGCTGGCGGTCGCGTTCCGGCTGCCGGCCAACCAGGCGCTGCCGTTCGTGCTGCTCGGCGGCGGGATCGGCATCGTGCTCGGCGGCAGCCAGGCGCTGAGCCGGTCGCTGTTCAGCCAGTTGATCCCGAAGGGCAAGGAGGCCGAGTACTTCGGGCTGTACGAGATCTCCGACAAGGGTACGAGCTGGCTCGGGCCGCTGCTGTTCGGGCTGGCGTACGGGATGACCGAGAGCTACCGGGTGGCGATCATCTCGCTCCTGGCGTTCTTCGTGATCGGGTTCGTGCTGCTGGCCGCCGTGCCGATCCGGCGGGCGATCGTCGCCGCCGGCAACACCCCGCCGGAACGGCTCTGACCGGCAGTGCACCGCCGCAGTCCACCGGCTGCCGCGTCGGCCCGGGCGGCCCGCCCCAGCTGGCCCCACGGGCCGACCGGCGGCCCCCTCTGGGCGCGGGTGGGCCCGGGGCGGCACGTGGGCAGGAGGCGCGGAATGGAGCCGATCGAGGTGACGGCCGGTATGGCACTGGTCGGCGCGATGGCCGATGCCGGCTGGCCGGCGGCCCGGGCCGAGGTGGTGGCCTTCTGGCGGCAGGTCCGGCCCGGGGAGGCGGACGACGTGGCCGCCGACCTGACCGAGGTACGCGCCGAGGTGCTCGCCGCCCGCCAGGCCGGCGACCCCGCCCTGGAACGCGCCCTCGCCGACACCTGGCAGTGCCGGTTGCGGAACCTGGTGCAGGATGACCCCGCCCTCGCCGCCGGCCTGCGGCGCCTCGTCGACCGGCACCTCGTGCCGGCGCTCCCGGCGGACGAGCGGGCCGGGATCACCAGCCGGCTGCCGGACCGGGATTCCGGCCCGGGCTGAGTCGCGGTCCGACAGGTTGGGCCGCGGCCTGGCGGACGCCGGCCGACCAGAGTGGCCAACGACACGGCGGGTCGAGCCGGAAACACCTGGTGGCTTAGGCTCCCCGACCGTGACCGACGACAGCCGCACCAGCCCGACCCTGTCCGCCGGCGACGAGTCCGCGCTCGCCCAGGCGTGCTTCGCTGCCGGCGACGGCCGGTTACGTCAGGGCGCCGCCCTGAAGTTCTTCTGGGGACCGATGGACTGTGGCAAGTCGACCATGGCCCTGCAGATGAACTACAACCACGCCCGGCAGGGTCGGCGCGGACTGGTGCTGACCAGAATCGACCGTTCCCTCGGCCCGCAGATCACCACCCGGATCGGCCTGGCGCACGAGGCTATCGAGGTCACCGAAGACCTCGACCTCTGTGAACTCGTCAGGGGCCGGTGGGCCGAGGGCGACCGGCTCGACTACCTGATCTGCGACGAAGCCTGCTTCTACACCGTGCGGCACGTCGAGCAGATGGCCGAGCTGGTCGACTGCTACGACGTGGACGTCTTCGCGTTCGGCCTGGCCAGCGACTTCCGGTCCTGCCTGTTCCCGGCGGCGCAGCGGCTGTTCGAACTTGCCGACGAGGTGTCCCGGATCCAGGTCGAGGTGCTCTGTTGGTGTGGACGCCCCGGGCAGCTCAACGCCCGGGTGGTCGGCGGCGCGGTGGCCCGGCAGGGCGAGCAGGTGGTCATCGGCGACACCGTCGAGGCGGCCGAGGTGCGCTACCAGGTGCTCTGCCGGCGACACTTCCGCTCCGGTGACCTGGGCGAGAGCCGCTGACGTCGGAGCCGGCCCGCCCGGTCGGGGTCAGAACGGGTCGCCGCAGACCCGCCACTCGTCGCCGTCCTTGATCATCGGCATCTCCCGCCGGTCCACCGCACCGGAGCGGCGGGTCAGCTTCGCCGTCGCGGTCGCCCGGAGCTGGCCCCGGTCGCTGGCGACGGTGACGTCCTCGATGGCGTACCGGGTGATCGTCGGTGGCACCGAGAGCCGTCGCTCGAACTCGTCCCGGCTCCACCGCTCGCGGGTGTCGACGCAGAGCCGATCGTAGGCGCCGCCCGCGTCGCCGCTGGTCACCTCCTGCAGGAACGCCTCCGCAGCCTCCTGGGCCGCACCGGAGGACTGCCGGACGTGCTGGTAGTTCCAGGCCCCGAGGCCGGCCGCGCCCACACAGCAGACGAAGAGGCCGACCGCGACCACCGACAGCACGCCCCGGAGCCGGCGTGGTCGCCGTCCCCCGCGCCCGCCGGGCAGCTCGTAGCCCATGCCACCGACGGTAGATAGCCGCCGCGTCCGGCGGGTGCCGAACCGCCCGGGTCGGCACCCGCCGACCATGATCGGCTCGGTCGGCGCCACCGGCCGCCGTGGTCTACGGTCGGGACCATCCCCGCCAGCTTCGCCGGCCCGCCGGCCGGCCCTCGCCCCTCGAGGACGACGACCATGCAGCGCTACGTCCAGTCGGTCCCGCCACCCGCCGACCCGTACTTCAGTGACCGGCTGCTGCGGTCCTGGCTGGACCACCAGCTCGGCCCGGACGGACACGCGGCCGCGGCGGACCGGCTGGCCGCGCTCGCCACCGATGTCACCGGCCCGCTGCGGGCCGCGCACGCCGACGCGGAAGTGCACCCACCGACCCTGGTCCGCTACGGTCCGTGGGGGGCCCGGATCGACCGGATCGAGACCTCCGCAGGCTGGCAGGCCCAGCGCGCGGCGGCCGCCCGGCACGCCGTGGTCGCGCTGCCGTACCTGGCGCAGGCCCGCAGCACCTGGGGAGCGGCGGCCCGGGTCGTCCAGCACGCCCTGCTGCACCTCTACGGTCCGGAGTCGGCCACCTTCTCCTGCCCGGTGGCGATGAGCGACGGCGCCGCCGCGCTGCTCGCCCGCCCCGAGGTCGATCCGGCGCTCCGGGACGCCTGGCTGCCCCGGCTCACCGCCACCGACCCGGCGACGGCGGTCAGCAGCGGGCAGTGGATGACCGAGTCGCAGGGCGGCTCCGACCTGGCCCGGTCGACCACCACCGGCCGGCCCGCCGCCGACGGCTCCTGGCGGCTCACCGGCGAGAAGTGGTTCTGTTCGGCCGCCGACGCGGAGCTGGCGGTCGCGCTGGCCCGCCCGGAGGACGCCGGGGTGGGCAGCCGGGTGCTGGTGCCGTTTCTGGTCCCCCGCTACGCCGCCGACTCGCCGCTGGCCGGGCCGGGTGCCGAGCGGGACGCCCCGGCGCCGGGGATCACCGTGCACCGGCTCAAGGACAAGCTCGGTACCCGGGCACTGCCGACCGCCGAGATCGGGCTGCGCGACGCGTACGCCTGGCCGCTGGGTGACCCGTCCGTGCCGGGTCTGAGCCGGGCGATGACGCTGGTCGTGGTGACCCGGCTGCACAACGCGGCGGCGGCCGCGGCCGGCATGCGCCGGGGACTCGGGTACGCCCTGGCGTATGCCGACGCCCGCCAGGTGGCCGGCGGACGGTTGATCACCGCACCGCTGCACCGGGCCACCCTGGGCACCCTGGCGGTGGACGCCGCCGGGGCGTTCGTGCTGGCCGGGCACGCGTTCGCGCTGCTCGGCCGGGTCGAGGTGGGCGCGGATCCGGCCGCCGCGGCCGAACTGCGGATCGTGGCGCCGTTGGCCAAACTCGCCACCGGACGGCTGGCGGTCTCCTCGGCCAGCGAGTACGTCGAGTGCTTCGGCGGCGCCGGATACGTGGAGGACACCGGCGTGCCCCGGCTGCTGCGGGACGCCCAGGTGCTGCCGATCTGGGAGGGCACCACCAACGTGCTCGCGCTGGACGTGCTCCGGGCGGTGCTCCGGGAGGACGCCGCCACCCCACTGCTGGCCCGGCTGGACGCCGCTACCGACACCGCCCGACGGCTGCACCCGGCGCTGGCCGACGCGCTCGCCGGCACGACGGCGGAACTGCGGAACTCGCTCGCCGAGGTGGCCCCGGAGTCGGTCGCGGTGCTGGCCGGGGCGCGCGGGCTGGCGCTGCGGATGGCGTACGCGCTGGCCACCGCGCTGCTGGTCGAGCAGGCGGCCGGCGGCGACGAGACGGCGGAGGTGGCCGCCCGGCTCTGGGGGCGGCGCTGGCTACGCGGCGCGGACATCGCGGCGGAGGCACACCACGAACTGGACCTGCTCTGCTAAACCGCCCCGGGCCCGGCAGACCGGCGGCGCGCGGACCCGGTCGCCGGACCTGACAGGAGGTGTCAGGTACGGCGGGCAGGCTGGCCGGCACGGAAAAGATCGGCGACCTCATCTTGGTCAACCTGGACAGCCCGGATCCCCGCGCGCACGCCGAGTTCTACTCCCGGGCGCCCGGTTGGGAGATGACCGGTGGCGGTGCTCACCGATCCGGCCAGTCAGCCGTTCCGCAGCTGCCTGCGGGCCCAGGACCGAGCAGGCGGACCTGAATGCCCGCCGCGTCAGTTCCGGCGGCGGGCCCGGGCCGCCCAGATCGCGTACGCCGGATCCCGGTCCAGGTTGTGCCGGTCCCGGTCGTACCGGCGGGTGGTGCGCGGGTCGGCGTGCCCCATCGCGTCCTGCACGTCCTCCAGCGGCACCCCCTCGGCCCGGGCCGAGGTGGCGAAGGCGTGCCGTAGCGAGTGCGGGGAGAGCCGCTCCCAGGCCGGAATGCCCGCCACCCGGGCCAGCCGGCGGACCAGCCGGAACACGGCGTGCCGGTCGAGCCGGTTGCCGGTGGCGGTCACCAGCAGCGCGCCGGTCAACTGCTCCATCGGCCGCCCTGCCACGATCGCGCGGGCGGCCAGGTAGGCGTCCACCGCGTACGCCGAACCCGGGGTCAGCGCCCGGCGGCGGGCCCGGCCGCCCTTGCCGACGAACCGCACGCTGCGGTGCCCCCGCTCCCGGCCCAGGTCGGCCAGGTCCAGCGAGACCAGTTCGCCGACCCGGAGCCCGAGGTCGGCGAGGAGGGCCAGCACCACCCGGTTGCGCAGCGCGGTGGGGCCGGTGTCGGCCTCGGCGGCGGCGAGCAGCGCGTCGACCTCGTCCGAGGTCAGGCCCACGGTGGCGGAGTGGTCCCGGTCGACCCGGGGGCGGTCGGCAGCGGAGACCGGATTGCCCGGCACCGCCCCGAGCTTGCCGAGGAACATGTACCAACTGGACAGCGCGGAGAGCTTCCGGGCCACCGTGGCCGCGGTCAGCGGGCGGCCGCTGCGCGGATCGACGTTCGACTCCAGCTCCCGGGCGTACGTGTTGACGTCCAGGAATGTCGCGCCGAGCGGGTCGAGTGCCCGGCCGCCGCACCAGCCGAGCCAGCCGGCGATGTCCCGCCGGTACGCGGCCCGGGTGTGCTCGGACAACCGACGGTTACGCAGCCATGCCTCGGTGAAGTCGGCCGGGGCGGACATCGACACCGATCGGGGTGTCGACCGGCGGACCAGTGTGGATCGGGACACGCGAGAAAGTTTTTCAGACCATTCGCCCGAGACCTCGAAGACGCGCCCGGCGATCTCCAACTCTCGGAAATACCGGGATAATCGTGCGCGGGTGCGCGCCGGCCGACTCGGCTCACTGCTCCTGCCGTCGCCGGCCCCGGGACGGCCGACGCGCGCCGGTCCAGGTGTCGACCGGACGGGCGCGCGTCGGTGGTAGGCGGGAATCAGGAGTTGAGCTGGCGCGGGCCGGCACCGGAGACGGTGACCTCGACCCGGCGCGGCTTGGCCCGCTCGGCCACCGGAATGCGCAGGGTCAGCACGCCGCCCTCGTAGCCCGCCTCGAGCTTGTCCGTGTCGAGGGTGTCGCCGAGGAAGAGCTGCCGGGTGAAGGCCCCCATCGGACGTTCCGCGGCGACGAGCTCCACCTTGTCGCCGGTCGGTCGGCGCCGCTCGGCGCGGACGGTGAGCACGTTGCGCTCCACCGTGCACTCGATGCTCTCCGGGTCGACGCCGGGCAGGTCGAAGGCCGCGTAGAAGTAGTCGCCGTCGCGGTAGGCGTCCAGGTGCATGACCGCCGGGCGGCTGGTGGTGCCGAAGAAGTGCTCGGCGATCCGGTCGATCTCGCGGAACGGGTCGGTACGCATCAACATCGTCGATCCTCCTCGGTTCTCCTGGCCGAAGGTTAAGTTGAGTCGAGGTGACTCAAGTTCTCTTCCTTATTACCGCGCCCACGGCTCCGGCGTCAACCCCGACCACACGACGTCAACCGAGCCGCTTCTCGAACCAGTGGTCGGCGTACGGCGAGACCGCGTAGGCCGGCACCTCCCGGTAGCCGTGCCTGGCGTACAGCGCCCGGGCCTCCACCAGGTCGTGCCGGGTGTCCAGCCGCATCGTCGTCGCCCCGTGCGCCGCCGCCTCCTCCACGGCGGCGAGCAGCCGTGCTCCGCCCCCGCGCCGTCGCGCGCCGGCCCGGACGAACACCCGGGTCACCTCGGGGTACGGCAGGTCACCCAGCCGTACCCCGGCACAACCGGCCGGCTCGCCGTCGTACCAGCCGACCAGGAACAGCCCGGTCGGCGGGGTCAGGTCGTCGCTCGGCTCGTCCGCCAGCACCTGGTCGATCTCAGCGTCGTCGGTCGGCCGGCGATGGTACCGGCTGACGATCTCGGTGTAGTAGTCACGGAGCAGGGCACGCGCCACCGGCCCGTCGACGGGCTCGGCGCGGACCGTCCAGCCCAGGGTCAGGATGTCTCCCACCCGGTCAGTCTGGCCGGCGCGTCCAAGCGGTTTTCCCCGCTCCGGGCCGGTGGCGCGGGGCGACCGGTCAGCGGACCGCCGCGACCGGCGCGGCTTCCGGTGCGGCTTCCGGCCCGGCGCCGACCGGGCGCCGCACCCCGGGGACCGCGGCGGTGCCGAGGCAGGCCACCGCGACCGCGACGGCGGCCAGCGCCAGTGGCACGGTGGGCGACCAGGCATCGGCGGCGAGCGGCGCGAGCGCGTACCCGAGGGGCATCGCGGCGAGCGAGAGCAGCCAGTCGTAGGAGGTGACCCGGGCCAGCACGTGCGGCGGGATCTCCGCTTGGACGACGGTCTGCCAGATCGGGTTGAGGAAGCCGAGGGCGGCCAGCGCGACGCCGTACGAGACCACCACGGTCCAGGCCGGAGCGGCCACCGCGAAGAGGGTGAGCGGCAGCGCGTACGTGGCCAGTCCCAGGTTGGCCACCAGGATCGGCCGGCGCAGCCGGGCCCGTCCGGCCAGCAGGGAGCCGACCAGCAGACCGACCGCACCCGCCTCGAGGACCAGGACCCAGACGCCCTCGCCGCCCAGCCGGTCGATCGCCACCGCCGGGCCGAGCGTGACCAGCACCGCCGCCACGCCGTTCCAGACCGCGTGCGCCACCAGACTGCTCCAGTACCAGTCGCGGGAGCGGACCTCGGACCAGCCCTCCCGCAGGTCGGCGAGGAGTGGGCGGCGCCGCACCGGGGTCCGGCGTACCCGGAGCACGGCCAGCAGGGCGGCGCTGACCGCGAAGCTGGCGCCGTCGAGCACGAACGCCCAGCCGGGGCCGGCGGCCCAGATCAACGCGCCGGCCAGCGCCGGTCCGGCCAGGCCGGTGACGCTGCGGGCGGCGCCCAGCGCCGCGTTGGCCCGCTGCCGGCCGGACGCGTCGACCACGCCGGCGACCAGCGGTGAGGTGGTGGGCATCGCGAAGGCGGACGCGACCCCACCGACCGCCGAGGCGACGGCGATCGACAGCAGGGTCGGATCGCCGCCGAGCAGTTCGACACCGATGAAGACCTGGGCGGCGCAGCGGACCAGGTCGCTGCCGATGGCCACGATCCGGGGATCGAGCCGGTCGGCGAGTACTCCGCCGAGGGGTAGCAGCAGCAGTCTCGGCACCATCGCACAGCCGAGCACCAGGGCCAGGGCGGAGCTGGAACCGGTGGCTCGCAGCACGGCGAGGGCGAGCGCGGCCGGCACGACGGCGTCGCCGAGCGCGGAGAGCGTACGGCCAAGGAAGAGCAATTGGAAGGCGCGCAGCCGGAGCGGGTGGGTCACGGCTCGGAGATTATTTCGAAGCCGAATCTTTCGTCAACGAATAATTCCGCTTCGACGTAGGATCGTCGCGTGGAGCACCAGGAGGACTGGACCGACGGGCACGTCGCGCGCTGGCTGCCCGTGCTACCCGACCTCGACCCGGACGTGGAGGGCACGGTGACCCGGGCGAAACTGCTGGCCCAGCACCTGCGCCGGGTCCGGGAGAAGTCGCTGGTCGACTTCGACCTCCAGCGGCCGGAGTTCGACACCCTGCACGCGCTCGCCGGCCGACACGGCCGGGCGGTGCCGTCCCAGCTCGCCGACGACCTCAACCTGGCGCCGCCCTCGGTCACCGCCCGGATCGACGCCCTGGTCGCCCGCGGCTTCGTCCGGCGGACACCGTCGGCCACCGACCGGCGCCGGGTCGACATCGAGCTGACCGAGCAGGGCCGGGCCGCCTGGCTCGGCGCGATGGACATCCTCGGCGACGAGGAGTACAGGCTGCTCGGCGCGCTGACCGCGGACGAGCGGCGTACCCTCTCCGACCTGCTGCGCCGGGTCATGCTCGCCGCCGAGCACCCCCAGACGCTCTGACCGAACTAGTGGCCCGCCCTGGTGGTCACAGCTCGAACAGGTCCCGCAGCGCCTCGCCGATCCGGGCCATGCTCGCGCCGGTCGCCATCCCCACCCGCTCCACCGCCACCGCCGCCGGAACCCGGCGCAGCCGGTTCACCACCACGACCCCGGTGACCGGATCCGTCTCGGCCAGCGGCACCACGAACGGCGGAAGTTCGCTGCTGCCGCGCTGCCGGACGATCGGGGCACAGTACGGGGAGGTGGACGGCCGGTCGTTGTGCCCCTCGCCGGAGAGCACGATGACCCGGTGTCTGGCCTGCTGGGTACGGTCGCCGACGGTCCAGATCTCGCCCCGGTTCACGCGGCGCCGGCCAGATCGGACCAGCCCGCGTCGACCCGGTCGGCGTAGCGGTCGAAGGCGTCGAGTTCGTCCCGGACCTCCGGATTAGCGGCCAGCCACGCCTCGTGCTGCCGAGCCGCGGCGCGGAGCGCCTCCCTGCGGGCCGCGCGGTCGATCCAGGCCGACAGGGACAGGCCGTCCTGCTTCGCCGCGGCACGGGCTCGGGCGAGCGTGTCCGGGTTCAGGCTGAGCGTGACCTTGTCCGCCATGTCCGCGATGGTACGCCCGGTGGTGTCGGCGGAGGTATCCGCGCGGGTGTGTCGGGGCGGCACCGGAGACCGGTCAGCGGGCCGGCGCGACCAGCCCCAGCTCGTACGCGATGATCACGAGCTGTACCCGGTCCCGGGCGTCGAGTTTGGTCAGCAGCCGGGCCACGTGCGACTTGGTGGTCGCCATCGTGATGAACAGCTCGTCGGCGATCTCGCTGTTCGAGCGCCCCTGCCCGATCAGGGTCAGCACCTCCCGCTCCCGCTCGGTGATCCCGGCGACCGGGCGTACCCGACGGGCGGCCGGCGGGGCGGCCTCGACGAAGCCCGCGATCAGCCGGCGGGTAACACTCGGTGCAATCAGAGCGTCACCAGCGGCAACCACCCGGACCGCCCCGAGGATGTCGTCCACGGCCATGTCCTTGACCAGGAAACCGCTGGCACCGGCCCGGAGTGCGCCGTAGACGTGCTCGTCCTCGTCGAAGGTGGTCAGCACGAGTACCCGGGTCGCTCCGTCACCGGCCACGATCTGCCGGGTCGCCTCGATACCGTCCATGCCGGGCATCCGGATGTCCATCACCACCACGTCGGGCCGGACGGCCCGGGCCAGCTCGACGGCCTCCGCACCCGTGCCCGCCTCGCCGACCACCGACAGGTCGGGGGTGTCGGCGATCAGGACCCGCAGCCCGGAGCGGACCAGCGGCTGGTCGTCGACGAGCAGTACCCGGACGCTCATGCCGGCACCGCCCGGGTCTCCGGCAGCGGCAGCCGGGCCGCCACCCGGAAACCGCCGCCGGGGACCGGTCCGCCCGTGAAGTCGCCGTGCAGCAGGGCGACCCGCTCCCGCATCCCGCCGATCCCGAACCCGCTGGCCGCGACCGGCCCGCCGCGCCCCTCGTCGACGATCTCGACGTGCAGGTCGTGCTCCCGGTAGTCGAGCGTGACCCGGCACCGTGGCGTACCGGCGTGCCGGACGACGTTGGTCACCGCCTCCTGCACGATCCGGTACGCGGACAGCTCGATGTCGGCGGGCAGCGGCCGCCGCTTCCCCCGCCGGCACAGCTCGACCCGGACCCCGACCTCCGCCGTCGCCTCGGCCAGCCGGTCGAGATCGGCGAGCCCGGGCGCCGGATCCCGGGGCGCCGGGTCGGACGGGTCCGCCTGACGCAGCCCGCCGAGCACCCGGCGCAGGCCGGCAAGAGTCTCCCGGCTGGTCGTCTCGATCGCCCGCAGCGCTGCGCCGGCCTCGGCCGGCTGGGTCTGGATCACCCGGCTACCCACCCCGGCCTGGATCGCGATGATGCCGATGCTGTGCGCCACCATGTCGTGCAGTTCGCGGGCGATCCGCAGCCGTTCGGCGGTGACCGCCTGGGTGGTGGCCTGCGACCGCAGCGCCTCGGCGTACCGCCGCCGGGCCCGCACCGAGTTGCCGATCATCCAGGTGGCCAGCATCCCCAGGGTGGGGATCTCCGGTTGGAAGACGGCGTTGTCGCCGAGGTCCAGGTAGCCGATCAGGATCTCGGCGCAGAGCGTCAGTACGGCAACGGTCACCGAGAGCGGGCGGGACCTGGTCGCCGCGACGAACCCGACGACCAGGTTGATCGCCAGCAGTTGCAGATACCGCAGCTCGGCCAGGTAGTCCTGGTGCCACGAGTGGATCATCACCGTCATCGCCGCCGACCCGAGCAGCATCAACGCCAGGGTCGCCAGCGGGCTGCGCCGCAGCAGGACGGCGGGCAGCGCCATCACCAGGGCCGGCAGCGCGTACCGGGGGATCGTCTCCAGCATGTTGTCGTAGCGGCCGGGACCGTCTGAGACGATTGTCACGGTAAGGGCCAGCAGCACGGGGAACGCGGCGATTCCGCACCAGACCAGTGCCGTCCGCACCCCCGCCGGCAGGCGGTGGCGCAGCGGTGGCCGGAGCAGGCGCGGGGTGGCGTCCACGCGGCGAGACTAGCCACCGGCCGGCCGGTGCGGCATCCGTCCACGGACGTAATCCCGCAGGCTGGCGCCGCCCGGACGGTTGCCCCCGCCGGCCCGATGTGCCGGGCCGCCCGATTCGGCAGCGTTGCGGTCGTGATCGAAGTCAACGACCTGACCAAGCGATACGGTCGCAAGACCGCCGTCGACGCCCTCTCCTTCACGGTACGGCCCGGGCACGTCACCGGCTTCCTCGGTCCGAACGGTGCGGGCAAGACCACCACGCTGCGGATGATCCTCGGTCTGGACGCGCCGACCCGGGGCACCGCCACGGTCGGCGGCGTGCCGTTCCGGACCCACCGGCGCGGGCTGCGGCACGTCGGCGCCCTGCTCGACGCGAACCACGTGCACGGCGGACGCAGCGCCCGGGCACACCTGTCCGCTCTGGCCCGCAGCAACGGCATCCCGCCGCGCCGGGTGGACGAGGTGCTCCGGGAGGTGGGCCTTGCCGAGGTGGCCCGGCAGCGCGTCGGCGGGTTCTCCCTCGGCATGAAGCAGCGACTCGGCATCGCCACGGCGCTGCTCGGCGACCCGCCGGTGCTGCTCTTCGACGAGCCGATCAACGGGATGGACCCCGAGGGGGTGCGCTGGGTCCGGCACCTGTTCCGCCGGCTCGCCGCCGAGGGCCGGACGGTCTTCCTCTCCAGCCACCTCATGACCGAGATGGAGAACACCGCCGACGAGCTCGTCGTGATCGGCCGGGGCCGGCTGGTCGCCGCCGAGTCGCTGGCCGGCTTCGCCGCCGGCAGCAGCCGGCGCAGCGTGCTGGTGCGTACCCCACGGGCCGCCGAACTCACCGCGCTGCTGACCGCCGCCGGGGCGTGGGTGGAGGCGCGGGAGAGGGTCGATTGCGAGGTACCCACGCTGACCGTCACCGGGCTGCTGGCCGAGCAGATCGGCACGCTCGCCTTCGACCACCGGATCGTCCTGCACGAACTGGCCACCCGGACCGCCTCACTGGAGGACGCCTTCATGGAACTCACCGCCGACCGCGTCGAATACCTGGCGGGGCAGCCCCGATGAGCCCCGGCACCGTCACCTCGGCACCGACTCCGGCACGCCGCGCCGAAGCGCTCGCCGCGCCACCTGCCCGGTTCCGTGACCTGCTCGCCGCCGAGTGGATCAAGGTCTGGTCGCTGCGCTCGACACCCTGGACGCTGCTGCTCAGCACGCTCTTTGTCGTCGGCACCGCCACCATGGAGGCGCTCGACGACTACCGCGACTTCCCGAACATGAGCCCGGAGGCGCAGCGAGAGCCGATGTTCGCGCTCTCCGACGCGTTTCCGCTGATGGGCTACTGGGCACTGGCACTCGTCGCGGTCAGCGCGGGCGCGATCGTGGTGGTCGGCGAGTACGGCAGCGGCCTGATCCGCACCACCACCGTCGCGGTGCCGGCCCGCGGCTCGGTGGTGCTGGCCAAGGCGGTCGTGGTGGCCGTGCTCTGGACAGTGGTCGGCACCCTCGCCGCGAGCGGCGCGTTCGCGGTCTCCCAGGCCATCCTGAGTGGACGGGGCGCGGCGGTATCGATCACCGAACCGGTCGCGCTGCGCGCCCTGGCCGCGTCCGCGCTGCTCCCCACGGTCTGCGCGCTGATCGGACTGGGCCTCGGAGTCCTGATCCGGCACGCCCCCACCACGATGGTCACCGGCATCCTCACCCTGCTGATGCTGCCGCAGTTCTTCTCGATCCGGACGCAGTGGACCGCCGAGATCAACCATGCGATGGTGCTCACGGCATGGCAACGGTTGACCGCGATGTGGGTACCGCCGCCGGATGACGGTTTCTACCGGCCCGACGTCGCCGGGTCGTGGATCGTCTACGCCGCCTGGCCGGTGGTCGCGATCGTCGTCGCCCTGATCGTGGTACGCCGCCGCGACGTCTGAGCGGCCGCCCCCGCCCCCCCCCCCCCCCCCCGCGCCGGGCCGCGGGGCCCCCCCCACCGCCCCGGGGCCCCCCGCCCGGGGGGGGGGGGGCCCCCCCCCCCCCCCCCCCCGGCGGGGGGGGGGGGGGGGGCCCCCCGCCCGATCGGCTCGGTACGTCGCGACGGTCTGCTCGGCCAGATCCGCTCCGAGTGCCTGCGGGCGTCGGTGGCGGCATGCTGTTGATCCTCGTCGGACATCCGCCCCGGCGACCATCCGGCGGGCGATCTCGTTCATGATGGCGTCGTCGTCTTCCACCGTGCGGTGTGCGAATCGAACCGGAGGCCACTCCCCTGACCCCGGCCGGGGCGTACGGAGTGCGGGGTGGCCGGACACCGAAGGGCTCGGGAGGTTGGGACGTACATCGCAGGTACGGGACAGGAGTCGGCACCGCGTCGCCGGCGTGGTGACCGTCGGCGGCTCGGGTGACCTGGTCGGCCCGGCGTGGGCGACGGACCGGGACGGATCGTTATGGGCGGGCATGAACGGCATCACCGCACAGGATCGGCGATGGCTCAGGGCGGCCATCGAACTGTCTCGTCTCTCGCCACTCTCGCCGACCCACTACGCCGTCGGCGCGATCATCCTCGACCGGCACGGCATCGCGCTCGCCACCGGGTACACCGGGGAGACCGACCCGCACTACCACGCGGAGGAAGCCGCGCTGGCCAAGCTCGCCGGCCGCGCCGACCTGGACCTGTCCGAGGCGACGATCTACACCTCGATGGAGCCGTGTACCGCCCGCAGGTCACGGCCGGATCCCTGCACCGACCTGCTACTCGACGCCGGCGTCGCGCGGGTGGTGCTGGCCCTGCGGGAGCCGCTCCTCTTCGCCGACTGCGACGGTGTGGAGACCCTGCGCGGGGGCGGGGTCGACGTTGTCGAGATCAGCGAGTTGGGGCCTCTCGTCACCGCGATCAACGCCCACGTACTCGGGGTCGCCGACCGTCCCCGGAACGACCGGTGAGGCCGGTGGTCGTCCGTCGGCGGACGGAGACCGTCCAGCTCTACTGCCCGACTCGGCCGTCGATGCGTTCACGTAGCAGATCGGCGTGCCCGCAGTGTCGGGCGTACTCCTCGATCCGGTGGACCCACAGTTCGCGGACGGCGAAGCCGTCCTTCCCCACCCGCTCACCCAGATCCGGATGCGCGGCCAATGCGGTGTCGGTGGCCGCCTGCTCGCGGGCGAGATCGGTGAATGCGCCGTCGACTACCGCCTGCTCAGCGACGGCTCCGTCGAAATCCGCATCATTCGCTCCGTACAGTTTCGGCGCTGGGTTCGCTGGCCGGATCCAGTTCCGCCAGTCCCGTTCCACCTCGGCCAGATGGCGGAGAAGTCCGAGCAACGACATGGTAGACGGAGGAACCGACCGACGAGCCAGTTGCTCCGGGTCCAACCCCTCGCACTTCATCTTCAGGGTCAGCCGGTAGTTCGTCAGGAAGTCCTGCAGCGTCGCCAACTCACCGTCCGGGCTGGTCCCGTCGTTGTTTCGGGGATCCTCGTCGGGATCCGCCCACATGTCGGGGTAGACGCCGGCCTGGGTCCACCGCTGCGGTATGTCGCTCACCGCGTTGACGATGCTGGGCAGTGGCCCCACACGCAAGCGAGTATCCAGGCGACGCCCACCGCATCGCAGGCGACGATCGTGGCTGCCCTCGGTGGCGAATCTGCGCTGGTTCGATCTCTGGCCGGCGCTGGATGTCGATGGCGTCGCCGGTCAGGGGCCAGGTGGCGCGGGCGGGCGTACCGGTACCTGTCCCGCACCGGTTAGCGGGGTCGGTCGTTCCAGCCATCTGCACCGCCGGGCCCGCGGCCACCGTTCCCGCGTCTTCAGACGGGTCCCTTCACCGACGCTCCGTCAGCCGCCGACCAGGGCCGATCGAGCCCGCGCCTCAGGAGACGTTCGCCGCACCGATCCCGTCCCGTCGGCCGCTCCGCCGGGCACGGGCCGCCCAGATGACGTACGCGGGATCACGGTCGAGGTTGTGCCGGTCCCGGTCGTAGCGACGGGTCGTACGCGGGTCCGCGTGTCCCATCGCGTCCTGCACGTCTTCCAGGGACACCCCTTCGGCGCGGGCAGTGGTGGCGAACGCGTGCCGCAGCGAGTGCGGCGACAGCCTCGCCCAGGCGTGAATGCCGGCTGCCCGGGCGAGTCGGCGGACCAGCCGGAACACCGCGTTCCGGTCCAACCGCGCACCGGTACCGGTGACCAGCAGTGGACCGGTCAACTCCGGCACGCTCAACCCCTCGGCGGCGGCCCGGGCCGCCAGGTAGGCGTCCACCGCATACGCGGTGCCGGGGGTGAGGGCGCGGCGACGGATCTTGCCGCCCTTGCCGACGAAGCGGATGCTGCGATGTCCACGCTCGGTACCCAGGTCGGTCAGGTCCAGCGAGATCAGTTCGCCGACCCGCAGCCCCAGATCGGCCAGCAGGGCGATGGTGACCCGGTTCCGGATGGCGGTCGGTCCGGTGTCGGCGTCGGCCGCGGCCAGCAGCGCATCGACCTCGTCGGGGGTCAACCCGACGGTGGCGGAGTGGTCCCGGTCGATCCGCGGGCGGTCGGCGGCGGCCACCGGATTGGTTCCGACGGCCTGCAGCTTGACCAGGAACTCGTACCAGCTCGACAAGGCGGAGAGGCGGCGGGCGACGGTGGCCGGGGTGAGCGGGCGGCCACTGCGGCGCCCCAGCGTCGCCTCCAACTGACGGGCGTAGGCGTTGACGTCGAGGAAGGTGGCCCGCAGCGGATCGAGGTCTCGGCTCCCGCACCAGCTCAGCCAGCCGGCGACATCTCGTCGGTACGCGTCGCGGGTGTGCGCTGACAGCCGCCGGTTGTCCAGCCAGGCTTCGGTGAAGTCGGCGGACCCGGCGGCTGTCAGCGCGGGGCTGCTCGACCTGTGCGGCACGACTTCGGAAGACAGCATGCGAGGAAGACTCTCAGCTACCAGGCGGATTTGTGCCGAGGCGCGCCCGGCAGCACACCGTCGTCGGTGACCGTCGGTCGGGCCAGGACAGCGGCGGATATCGGCGCCGACCGCGGGGTAGATCGGAGCTGCCCGCTATCCTCCCGGCGTGCTCTCCCAGATCAGAGGCTTGTCCCGCCATTTCACCGAGGAAACGCTCCGAACGTACTTGTTGGACCGCTCGGTGCGCAGGGAGGACGGCTGCCGCATCGTACGCGGCTACGGTAGCCAGCGAGGCGTTCCCCAGAAGGTCGCGGGTCGGGCATGGGCGCACATCGCCGCATACGTCGTCTTCGTCGGCGGCTACAGGCCTGAGTTGGAAGTCGACCACCTTTGCGGTGTGCCGGACTGCATCGAGCCGACCCACCTGCGTCAGGTCACTCATGCCGAGAACTGTCGTAGCCGCAAGCAGCAACCTCGGTGCCGCAACGGACACGACCGCGAGATCGATGCCCGTACCGGCCGTTATCGCAAGGTCTGCCGACGCTGCAACGGCGACGCGCAGAAGCGGTGGCGCGAACGGCAGGCACGCCAGGTTGCCGAGGGCCGCGCCGGCTACGGCCGCGCAACGGACTGATGCCGGCCGCAGGATCCGGCAGCATCGGGTACGGGCCACGGAGAGAAGAGCTTTACACCAGGCTAATCGCTTACGGTAAAGAACTGTCATTATGATGTTCCGCGTCCTGGTCGTTCCGGCCGCCCCTCCGGTCCCGGCTACGGGGATTAATGAATTACCGGTAATGACAATCCGGCAATATCCAGTGACCCGCCCACCCCTGGGTTGTCTGGGTGCGGGTAAGAAACGTCGACGTAGACCCGGGACGGCCGGCCGGGCCTCGACGACACCATCGCCTTCGCGCTGAGGCGTCCCGGTAGCGCTGACGAAGTCTCGTCGAAAACCGTTTGAGCCTTCGATCCGCGTTCCCGTAGGTTGCCCCCCAGCCCCATCCCGGTGAGGACAGAGGACAAAACCCGCGTGACCCCGCCTGCTCTCTAGACCTGACACCTTCTTGCGCTCACTTAGCCGACGTCCCCGTCGGCTCTGCCGGGCTGCCCATGCGCGCCCGGTCATCCAGCGTTTGAGGCCGCGCGCAAACGGCCTCGTGTCAGGTCTGGAGAGACCATGTCTTCACCACCTCATACCGTGCTGCCCTGGGTCGTCCGTCGGACGAGGCTGCCTCTACTGTCGTTGCGGTGCGTGGACTGCCGCTCGGAGTCGGCCACCACCGGCGAGGGCAGGTTCCGCGTCAACGCCAACCGCAAGCTGCTGGACGTGTGGCTGCTGGTCCGCTGCGTATCCTGCGATCGGACGAGCAAACTCACGGTGCACGAGCGAACGCCGGTCAGTTCCTTCGATCCGGCCGAGCTGCACGGCTACCGTGTCAACGATCCGGAACTGGTGGCGTCCAGGTTGTTGGATCCGTTGCTCGCCCGGCGTAGCCGCTTCGCCCTGGACTGGACGGGGGCCTGGCGGCTGGACACCCCGTCGGCACGGCGCGACGAGGCGTGGCCGGTCCAGGTAGAGGTCCTCTTCGAGGATCCGGTACCGGTGCGTCCGGATCGGCTCATCGCGCAAGGGCTCGGCCTGAGCAGGCCCGAGGTACTGCGGCGGATCAAGTGCGACATTCCGCTGCGCCGCCCGACAACCGCCGGATTCACCTTCACCGTGATGGCCGGGGACTAGCCGGGACGTAGCCGGGCGGACCGCCCGGCCCGCCCGGCTACACCCCGAAACCCATGCCAGTACCGGACGCGCAAGCCACACCCCGGCACAGAACGCGCAAGAGCCCCACCACGACCGGCGGTGGCAGAAGGGAGGACGCCGCCACCCCACTGCTGGCCCGGCTGCGATGACCGAGCTCAGTGCGCGGGACCGGGCGGGGACGGTCGCGCCGGTCCAGCAGAGCGGTCCCGTCGGGCAGGGCGAGCTGTCGCCGGGAACGTGACCCGTACGGTGGTGCCCTGCCCGGGCACCGAGGTCACCCCGGCCCGGCCACCGTGCGCGGCCACGATCGCCTCGACGATGGCCAGACCCAGACCCGACGAGCCACCGCCGTCGCGGCTGCGGCTGGGGTCGGCGCGGTAGAAGCGCTCGAACACGTGCGGCAGATGTTCCGGCGCGATTCCGTCGCCCTCGTCGCGTACCGCGATCACCACTTCGCCGTCCTCGGCGGTGACGGTGACCGTGACCGGCGTGCCGGGCGGGGTGTGCTGTACCGCGTTGCCGACGAGGTTGCGCAGCACCTGCTGGATGCGTGGGCCGTTCCCGTCGACGGCCGCTTCCGCCACGCCTTCCAGGGTGATGGCCCGGTCGGCGCTGACCACCCGGGCGTCGTCCACCACCTCGCCGGCCAGCGTCACCACGTCCACCGACCCGCGGTCCAGCGGTCGCGCCCCGTCGAGGTGGGCCAGCAGCGCCAGTTCGTCGACGAGCAGCCGCATCCGGTCCACCTCGGCCTGCATCCGTTCCATGGCGTGGTCGAGTTCGTCGGGGTCGCGCAGCCCGCCCTGGACGTACAGGTCGATCCAGCCGTGCATGGTCGCCAGTGGCGTACGCAGCTCATGGCTGGCGTCGGCGACGAAACTGCGCAACCGGTCCTCGGCCCGTCGGCGGGCGTCGAACGCCTTCTGGACCGCGGCGGTGATCGCGGCGGCCTCCGGGCCGGCGAACAGCGCGATGAGGGCCAGCCGCCACCGGGAGGACCGGTTCACTGCTGCACCGGCCGCAGGCTGTACCCGAACCCCCGCACGGTGTGGATCAGCGACGGCCCACCGAAGTCGATCTTGCGACGCAGGTTCGAGACGAAACGCTCGACCACGCCCGCGTCGCCGCCGAAGTCGTACTGCCAGACGTGGTCCAGGATCTGCGCCTTGGAGACCACCCGACCGGTATTGGCCAGCAGGTAGCGCAGCAGCCGGAACTCGGTGGGGGACAGCTCGACCGGACGCCCGCCCCGGGTCACCACATGCCGGGCCTCGTCCATCTCCAGGTCGCCGCAACGCAGCACTCCCTCCGGCACCGCCGGCGGCACGCGGCGGGAACGCCGCAGCAGCGCCTCCAGCCGCGCGGCGAGCTCCACCACGTTGAACGGCTTGCTGACGTAGTCGTCGCCGCCCAGACGCAGTCCACGCACCCGGTCGCCCACCTCGTCGCGGGCGGTCAGGAACATCACCGGCAGCTGGACGCCCCGCGAGCGCAGCAGGTGCAGCAGGTCGAAGCCGTCCGTGCCGGGCAGCATCACGTCCAGCACGATCGCGTCGGGCGTGCGCGCCTCGATCGCGGCCAGGGCGGCCGGCACGTCGCCGGCCGCCTCGACCTCGAACCCCGCGAACCGCAGCGCGGACAGCAGCAGCTCCCGCAGCCCCGGATCGTCGTCCACCACCAGAATGCGGTCCACGTTGTCTATCTCACCATCACGACGGAAGAGCGCCGGTCGAGCTGCCTGCCCTCCACATCCAGGTTCGGCAGCACCCGGTCGAGCCACTGCGGCAGCCACCAGGCGCGGTGCCGGGTCAGCGCCAGCACCGCCGGCACGAGCGTCATCCGGATCAGGAACGCATCCAGCAGGACGCCCACCGTGAGCGCGAAGGCGATGGGCCTCAGCGTGGCGTCGCCGTCCGGGATGAAGCTGGCGAAGACCGAAGCCATGATCAGGGCGGCCGCCGCGACCACGCGTGCCGAGGCCCGGTACCCCTGGGCGACCGCGCGTTGCGGGTCGCCGCTCTGGGCGTACTCCTCGTGCATGCGGCTGACCAGGAAGACCTCGTAGTCCATCGCCAGGCCGAACAGCACCGCCATGAGGATGATCGGCATGAAGCTGATCACCGGCCCCGTCCGCGAGACCCCGATCAGATCGGCGAGCCACCCCCACTGGAATACCGCGACCACCGCGCCCAGGGTCGCACCGACCGACAGCAGGAAGCCCAGCATCGCCTTCAGCGGCACCACCAGCGACCGGAAGGCCACCATCAGCAGCAGAAAGGCCAGGCCTACGACGACCAGCGCAAAGGGTACGAGCGAGGCACTCAGCAGCTCGGAGATGTCGATGCCGATGGCGGTCACGCCGGTGACCGACACCGACTCCCCGCCCGCGGCCTCGATGGCGGTCACCAGTTGCTCGGTACGTTCGTCCTGCGGCCCGGTCTCGGGGATCACCGTCAGCAGCGCGTACCGGCCACTGGTGGACAGTTGCGGGCGGCCGACGGCGGCAACTCCGTCGACCGCGCCGAGTCGCTCGGCCAGCGCCGTGGCGGCGGACTGCTTGTCGCCTTCGTTCCTCAGGTCGGCCAGGACCAGCAGCGGGCCGTTGAAGCCCGGTCCGAACGCGGCGGCTGTCAGGTCGTACGCCTGCCGCTGCGTGCTGGCCGCCGGAGCGGAACCGCTGTCGGTGAGCGCGAGCCGCAACCCCGGCACCGGTACGGCCATGACACCGAGCGCCGCGACGACGGCGAGGGTCGTGACCAGCGGCCGGCGGGTGACCAGCCGGACCCAGCGCGCGCCCATGGTGGGCCGGGCATCCGCGGCCTCGCGCCGGACGGCCCGCGAGCCGGGCTTCGGGCGCAGCCGGTCCCCGGCGAAGCCCAGCACAGCCGGAATCAGGGTGATCGCGACCAGCACCGCGACGATCACGGCGGCGGCCGCAGCCAGTCCCATCGCGGTCAGAAAC
The DNA here is from genome assembly GCF_033446045.1 of Plantactinospora sp. KLBMP9567. NCBI lineage: Bacteria > Bacillati > Actinomycetota > Actinomycetes > Micromonosporales > Micromonosporaceae > Plantactinospora > Plantactinospora sp. KLBMP9567. The sequence goes on from NZ_JAWQRR010000022.1 coordinate 213,158, forward strand.
GGCATCCGGACGACGGTCAGCCCGGCCAGGGCGACGACCACGGTGAGGCCGGCGAACACCACGGCGGTGCCGGCCGTACCGATCGCACGGGCCGTGGACTCGGCCACGGGCATGCCGGACGCCAACTGCGACCGGTGCCGCGCGACGATGAACAGCGCATAGTCGATGCCGACCGCCAGCCCGAGCATGAGGGCCAGGGCCGGCGCGGTCGTCGGCAGCGTCAGCATGCCCGCGGCCGTGGCCAGGCCGGCGACGGTGGCGCCGACCCCGAGCAGGGCGGTGAGCAGAGGCAGCCCGGCCGCCACCAGGGAACCGAAGGTGATGACGAGGACGACCAGCGCGATCAGCAAGCCGGCGACCTCGGTGCCCTGGCCACCGTCGCCGGAGCTGTCGGCGTACGCCGGCCCGCCGACCTCCACCCGCAGCCCGACCTCGCGGGCCGGTCGGAACACGTCCTCCAGCGCTTCGAGGGAGCCGCCCTCCGGCCGGGCGCGCTTCTGCTGATGGTCCACGGTGGCCAGGGCGACGCGACCGTCCGGCGAGACCGTCTTCGCGGCGAACGGGTCCACCACCCCGGCCACCTGCGGCGCCTTCGCGGCGGCGGCGAGGGTCCGCTCGATGACGGCTCGGTACTCGGTGACCTGGTGGCCGGCGGGCGCGACGAACACCACCTGCGCGGAGGTGCCCGACGAGGCGGGAAACTGCTCGGCGACGGTGTCCAGGGTCCGCTGAGCGCGCGAGCCGGGTATCGAGAACTCGTCCTCGTACGAGCCGCCGACGGTGGCGGCGAGGGCCCCGGCCGCGACGAGGACGGCCAGCCAGGCCACCAGGACGGTCCGGCGGCGCCGACAGGTCCAGGCGCCGAGCCGGTAGAGCGATGCGGCCATGACGGCAGACTCCCGTGGTCGTGGGTCAAGGAGCCTCAGCACACCGCCCGTGCCTGACGGTCCGGCGCCGGCGAACCTGACGGTTGCCTGACGGTCGATCCCTGACGGGCGCGTGATCGGCTCGGCGCCGAACGTCACGGCCGCCTTCAGCCGGTGCGGTAGCGGGTCGGCGGCCAGCACCCGGTGGCACCGGCCAGCCGCGCGAGCTGCACCAGGTCCGACCCGCACAACCCGACCGGGGTCATCCCGACCCCTGAGCTGCGCAAACTCCCGCCGGGTCAGCAGGCGGTGGTCTTCGGGACCGCAACCGACTACGTCGGTCTGGACACCTACGACCTCCTGCGGCAGCAGGTGGTGGTGTCGCACCACTTCTGGTTCGACGACGGTCGGCGCACGCGTGTTCCGCAGTCCGCACCGCTATGTCTGGCCCGCCGAACTGGATCTCATGGCACAGCTCGCCGGCTTCGAGTTGGAGTCCAGGTACGCGGACTGGACCGGCCCCGAGTTCACCGCCGAATCCCGGTCACACGTCTCCGTCTACCGACTCCCGCCCGACCGCTGAAGCCACCGCCGAGTAGCCGGCGACGCCGGTCGCCGGCGGGACATCGACAATCGGTCGATGATCACGCGACCGACCACCACGTCTGCCCCTCGGGGGCGTCCTTGACGAACACGATCCGGTCATTGCTGGCCAGGGCCAGGGCCGGGACGATCAGCAGCGGGGAGGCGTGCAGACCGCCGGTGGCGGCGACGGCGAAGTGGACGGCGCACGCGCGGCCGCCCCCGGGTACGACGACGCTGGCGGCGTACCGGATATTCGGTCGACCTGGCCGCGAGCGGTCAGGATACTTCCGACCATGACCCGGGCCCTGGTGTCGCCGTTGTCGACGGGTCGGCGAGCCCGCCGATGAGTGCCCCGCTGCCGGTGCTGTGGCTCTACGGGCCGCCCGCCGCCGGGAAGTCCACGATCGGCTGGGAGCTGTTCACCCAGCTCTCCCGCCGGATCCCCACCGGCTACGTCGACCTCGACCAGTTGGGCATGTGCTACGCCCCGCCGACGCCGGAGAACTGGGCCCCGGAGCCGGCCTCCGACCCGGGTCGGCACCGGCGGCAGGCCCGCAACCTCAACCAGGTGGCGGCGAACGTCCGGGCCGCCGGCGCCCGCTGCCTCGTCGCCTCCGGGGTCGTCGACGCCGTCCGTGGGATCGACGTCGACCTGCTTCCACACGCGGCGCTCACGGCGTGCCGGCTGCGCTGCGAGCCGCACGAGCTGCGGCAGCGGCTGGCCGGCCGGGGCCGGGCCGGGGACGAGGCCGCCGACCGGGTGCTGGAGTACGCGGAGGCCCTGGACCGCAACCATCCGACCGGCCTCTGCCTCGACACGACGGGACGGAGCATCACCGAGGTGCTCAAGCTGGTACAGGGCGAAACCGGCGGCTGGCCGGCGCTGACCAGCCCGGGTACGGCACCGCTGGTGGGGTCGCCCGGGCCCTACCCCAGCTACCCTGCCGGGCCGGGCGAGATCCTGTGGCTCTGCGGCGCGACCGGGGTCGGCAAGTCCACGGTGGGCTGGGAGACCTACACGACCGTCCGCAGGGCCGGAGTCCACACCGCGTTCGTCGACCTCGACCAGATCGGTTTCTACCGCCCGGCCGGCGTCCCGCCGCCGCGCAACCATCCGCTGCGGGCGAGCAATCTCGCCGCCGTGTGGCAGACCTACCGGGCCACCGGTCTGCGGCGCATGATCGTGGTCGGTCCGGTCGGCGACGCCGACGCCGTGCGGACGTACCGGGAAGCGCTGCCGTCCGTGCGGATCACGGTGTGCCGGCTGCACGCCGGCCGCGACTCGCTGACCGAGCGGATCATGCTCCGGGGTCAGGGGCAGGGCCCGCAGATCGCCGGCGACGACCTGTCGGGGCAGCCGGCGGCACGGCTGCGCCAGGCCGCCGACGAGGCGACGGCCGACGCCGAAGCCCTGGAGGATGCCGCGCTCGGCGACCGGCGCGTGGACACGGATCGCCGACCCGTACCCGAGATCGCCGGGGAAGTCCTCCGGCACGTCCGCTGGCTGAGCTGACCCGGGGCGTACTCCGCCGGCAGACCGGAACGACGGCATGCCGCGATCGCCGTCGACGGCTGGCCGACCCGCTGGCTGCTCGGCGCGGCGGGCCCCGGCCCGCTCGGGCGCCAGGGCGCCGCCGCCGACCAGCAGCGCGACTGCGCCGAGCCGGCCGGCCCGCTCTGCCGCGCCGGGTTCACCGGCCGAGGCGGGCGGCGATCGGCAGGTGGTCGCTGCCGGTGGCCGGCAGTGTCCACAGGTCGGCGACGGTCACCGAGCGGGCCATCACCTGGTCGATCCGGGCGACCGGCAACGCCGCCGGCCAACTGAACGGAAAGGCCGGAGCGGTCGACGGCAGCAGTTCCCTGACCGGCGCCAACCCCCGGTCGTGCACGGTGGTGTTCAGGTCGCCGAGCAGGATCACCGTGGCCAGCGGTTCGGCGTCGATCGCCCTGGCCAGCAGCCCGGCGCTCTCGTCGCGCCGGGCGGTGCCGAAACCGTCCGGCAGGCCGAACCGGACCGACGGCAGGTGCGCCACGTAGACGGCGACGTCGCCGCCGGGCATCCGGGCGGTGGCCCGCAGCCCCCGGTTCCAGTCCGGGCCGATCCCGGCCGGTCTGATGTCCAGCGGCCGGTCGTCCAGCAGCGGGTGGCGTGACCAGAGACCGACGGTGCCGTGCACCGAACGGTACGGATAGTCCCGGCCCAGCACCGCCGCGTACGCCGACAGCGCCGGTGCGGTCAGCTCCTGCATCCCGACCAGGTCGGCCCGGACCCGGGCCAGCGCGCCGGCCGTGCCCGCCGGGCCGGGGTTGGTGTCGCTGACGTTGTGCTGGACCACCGTGATGCCTCCGCCGGAACCGTCCCCGGGCAGCAGCGCCGCGCCGAACAGCCCGAGCCAGGCGGTGGCGGGCAGCGCCAGCGCGAGCAGGGCGGCCACGGAGCGGCGCAGCAGCGCCGGCAGCAGCAGTACCGGGACGGCGGCTCCCAGCCAGGGCAGGAAGGTTTCCAGCAGGCTGCCCAGCCGGCCGATCCGGTTGGGCAGCAGGGCGTGGCCGGCCAGCAGCACCCCGACCAGCAGTGCCAGGGCCGCAGGCAGCCACCCGCGGCGCCAGGCCGACCGGCCGCGCGCGTCGACGCCCCAGCGCCGCACCGTCGTCGGCTCGTCGTCCAGGGTGGACCCCTCTCCTATGGCGATCGGCCGGGTGCATGGTGGCCAACGCCTGGTCCGGGTGGGACGGCGCCGATCGCCTACCGCCCCCGGTCCACCGTCACCGTCCCGGCGGCGCCGTCGACGGTGACGACCTGACCGGTTCTGATCGTATCGGTGGCGCCGGGGACGCAGATGACGGCGGGGATGCCGTACTCGCGGGCCACGGTCGGGCCGTGCGCCATCGGCGCGCCGGTCTCGGTCACCAGCCCGCCGGCGGTCAGGAACAGTGGCGTCCAGCCGGGATCGGTGGTCGGGGCGACGAGGATCTCGCCGGGCTCGATGCGTGCGGTCGCCGGGTCGTGCACCACCCGGGCCGGGCCGGTCACCGTGCCCGGGGCGGCACCGACGCCGCGCAGGGCGTCGGGTGCGGCGGCGGTGGCCGGGGCGAGCGCGGCCTCGACATCGGTGCCGTCGGAGAGCACCGCGACCGGTACGTGCCGGCGACGCAACTCCCGCCGGTACGTCGCCCGGCGCTGCGCGACCAGCGCCCGCTGGTCGACCCCGGCCGAGACGGCGGCACGTGCCTCCGGGATGGTCAGGAACATGATGTCGTCGGCCTGCGCCAACCGCCCGCCGTCGGCCAGTTCCGCGCCGACCAGCAGCAGTTGCCGGCGGTTCTCCCGCAGCGGATACAGCCCGGCGAACTTGCCGGCCTCCCGCAGCCCGGCCAGCACCCGCGCCCGGCGCAGCAGGAACCCGGCGAGCCGGCCCCGGACCGGTCGGTGGCGACGGACCCGGCGGACGAGCGCGGCGAGCGCCACCTCGGCTGCGGCGGCGGCCCGGGCGAACCGCCGGTCGGGCGCCTGCTCCGGGTCGGTGACCCGCAGGTAGTTCGCGATCGAGGCGAAGACCGGTGTCGGGTCCTCGGCCCAGCGGGGTACCCCGAGGTCGACCTCGGCGGCGGCCCGCTGCCCGTACGTGTCGAGGAACTCGGACAGTCCGATCTCCGGCAGGGTGCCGGCCCGGTACCGCGCGGCGAGTTCCTCCGGCGGTGTCGTGCGGAGCAGGTCGCGGTGTGCGTCGGCCCGCTCGGCGAGCCGCCACAGCGCCAGGTCCATCTCGATGGTGACGTTGTGCGGCATGCCGCCGAACACGGCGTGGATCTCGGCCTGGCTGGCGATCCCCTTGAGCAGTTCGACCGGCAGGGCGGCGGTCAGGATGCCGGCGACAACCGGCCAGACGATCCGGTCGTACCGGGTCGACGGGTCCTGGGCCTCGACGAAGTCCAGCCGTTCGGCGGCGGTACGCAGTCCGGCCGGCGCGGCGGCGGCCCGCTGCCGCAACTGGTCGATCTCCTCGAAGAGCCGGCCCCGGGCCGCCTCGGGCCGGGCCAGTGCGGCCACGATCCCGGCGATCGCCCGTGGCGCGGTACGCAGCGCCGGGCCGAGACCACCGGCCGGGCGGGACCGGACGGTGGGCACGGGCGCGAACCGGGGGTCGGTGAGCAGGTGTGCGACCACCGCCTGGGCGCGCGGGCCGAAGTCCACCGCCATCAGCTTCACCAGTCGTTTGCGGGTCGCCGGGTCGCGGACCAGGTCGGTCAGGTCGCCGTAGAGGCGGCCGCCGATGTCGACGATCTCGGCCTTGATGCCGAAGGAGCCGAGCATGCCGGCCAGGATCACCCGCAGCGCGGACATCCCCATCGGGGTGACCGGGCGGAGCATCCCCTGGACGTGCCCGAACTCCAGGTAGATCCGGGGCTGTGGCCGGTCGGTCGGCGGCGGCAGCGGGAAGAGCGTGGTGATCGGCCGGGACTGGAGCAGCCACAGCGTGCCGTCGGAGTCGATCGCCCACTCGACGTCCTGCGGGGCGCCGAAGTGGGCCTGGATCCGCTCGCCGGCCCGGTGCAGCTCGACGAGCTGGGCGGGGGTGAGGCAGCCGCGGTCGTCGTACGGGGTGTCGTCGAGGACGTAGTGGTCGGCCGGGGCGGTGCCGTCGACCACGGCGGTGCCGAGCCCGGGGGCGGCGTCGACCACCATCTCGGTGCGGCAGCCGGTGAGCGGGTTGGCGGTGAAGAGCACTCCGGCGACCTTCGCCTCGACCATGCGTTGCACCACCACCGCCATCCGGACGGTCCGCCCGTCGATGTCGTTGGCCTCGCGGTAGGCGACGGCCCGCTCGGTGTGCAGCGAACTCCAGCACTTGGCGATGGCGTCGTGCAGTGCGTCGACCCCGGTGACCCCGAGGAAGGTGTCCTGCTGGCCGGCGAAGCTCGCGTACGGCAGGTCCTCGGCGGTGGCGCTGGACCGGACCGCGACCGGCCCACCCCCCAGCGCCCGGTACGCCGACGCCACCTCGACGTCCGGGATCACGCCCCGGTCGTGGGCGGCGGTGGTCAGGCAGAAGCCCTCCGGCACCCGCTCGCCGAGCTTGATCAGCTCGCCGAGCCCGGCGGCCTTGCCGCCGACCAGTTCCGCCGTGCCGGCGGACGCCTCAGCCAGCGTGATCACGTTCACCAGGGACTCCCCTCTTTTGCAATACGACTGAAATGTAATCGGCTCGGCGACTCTGTGTCAATACGACTGCAATGTAAAGTGGCGGGGTGCCCAGGAGAGCCGATCACGTCGCCCGCCGCCGGCAGCTCGCCGACGCCCTGATGCGCCTCGCCGCCACCCAGGGCCTGGAGGCGGTCAGCCTCCGGCACGTGGCGGCCGAGGCCGGGGTGTCGACCGGCATGGTGCAGCACTACTTCCGCACCAAGGACGAGATGATGACCTTCGCCCTCGACATGGTGATGGGCGATGCGGTGCAGCGGATCACCGCCGAGGTGACCGCCGCCGGTCGGGTTCTCAACCCCGCCGAACTCGTCCGGACGCTGATGATCCAGATCTTGCCGCTGGACGAGCCCCGCCGGCTCGAGGGACACGTCACCCTCGCCTTCCTCGCCTACACCGCCGTCAAGCCGGCCATCGCCGAAGGGCTGCGGGGAAGCGCCGACCAGATGCGGGCCTTCATCGCCGACCAGATCCGGGCCGTGCAGGCGAGCACCGGGACGGCACCTCGGATCGACCCGGTGCACGCGGCCACCGGCCTGCTGGCCCTGGTCGACGGGCTCGGCATCCACCTCCTCGGCCGGCACTACTCCGACGAGCAGGCGGTCGCCGCCCTCGACGCCCACCTCGGGCTGCTGTTCGGCTCCACACCGGCCCCGCCCGGCGACGACCTGGCCCGCCAGGACCCGCCTGGCCAGAACCGCCACGGCCCGGTCGGCGGCGACCCCGTCGCCCGGGCCGGCGGCACCACCCCGGATCTGCCCGCCGGCACCGGATGACCGGAGTACGTCAACCCGGCGCACCACCGTCGACCCGCGCGGCCGTACGGGCGGACCCCGGCAGCCCCGTACGCTACGACCGGACCCGCGCCGCGCACGGACGGCGCAGGAAGAGGGAGGGCCGCCCGGTGACCACCCGTATGGCCGTGTTCGGCGCCGGCTCCTGGGGCACCGCGTTCGCGATGATCCTCGCCGACGCCGGCTGTCGGGTCACCCTGTGGGGACGGCGCCCCGACCTGGTCGACGCCGTCAACCGCACCGGCACCAACCCCGACTACTTCCCCGGCATCCCGCTGCCGGCCGGCATCACCGCCACCGCCGATCCGGCGGAGGCCGCCGAGGGCGCCGAGTTCGTGGTGCTCGCGGTGCCGTCGCAGACCCTGCGGGCCAACCTCACCGCCTGGACGCCGCTGATCGCCGCGGACAGTGTCCTGGTCAGCCTGATGAAGGGCGTCGAACTCGGCACCGCCAAGCTGATGAGCCAGGTCGTCGCGGAGGTCACCGGCGCCGGACCGGACCGGGTCGCGGTGGTCTCCGGCCCCAACCTCGCCCCGGAGATCGTCCGCCGCCAGCCGGCAGCCAGCGTCGTCGCCTGCCGCGACGAGGCCGTCGCCCGGCGACTCCAGACCGCCTGCCACACCGGCTACTACCGCCCCTACACCAACACCGACGTGATCGGCTGTGAGATCGGCGGCGCGGTCAAGAACGTCATCGGCCTGGCCGTCGGCATCGCCGGCGGTCTCGGCCTCGGCGACAACACCAAGGCGTCGCTGATCACCCGTGGCCTGGCCGAGACCACCCGGCTCGGGCTGGCGATGGGCGCCGACCCGCTCTCCTTCGCCGGCCTGGCCGGGATGGGCGACCTGGTCGCCACCTGCTCCTCGCCGCTGTCCCGCAACCAGACCTTCGGCACCAACCTCGGCCGGGGCATGACGGTCGCCGAGACGGTCGCGGCGACCCGGCAGACGGCGGAGGGCGTCACCTCCTGCCAGTCGGTGCTGGACCTGGCCCGCCGGCACGACGTCGACATGCCGATCGCCGAGATGGTCGTCGACATCGTGCGCGGCGGAAAGTCGCCGCAGGTCGCGGTGAAGGAGCTGATGGCCCGCTCGGCAAAGCCCGAGCGGCGCTGACCACCCCGACAGCCCTGGTCGGGGTGGTCAGCGCCGGACGCAGACGTAGCTGGCGTACGTGGCCGGGTCGCGGCTCGGGTTCGCCTCGACGATCCGGAAACCGGCCCTGGCCAGCATCGGTTCGAGCAGCCAGCTGAAGGTGCTGTGCTCGGTGCGGACGTGGGTGACGAGTTCGGCCCGGCTCCAACCGTCGGCGGTCGACCCGGCCGCGCCGGCCAACCAGGTCTCGAACTGCTCCGCCACCTGCGCCGGCTCGAACGTGTAGACCAGATCACGCAGCAGCAGGATCCCGCCCGGCCGCAGCATGCCGGCGACCCGGGTCAGCGCGACCGCCTTCCAGAAGTCCGGTAGCTGGTGCAGCGCGTGCCGGCTGTAGACGAGGTCGGCCGGCGGGCCCTGGTGGGCGTAGCTGAGGAAGCCGGCCCGGACGACCTCGACGTTGTCGAGCCCGGCCCGTTCGGCGCCGGCCCGCAGCCGGGCCAGCATCGCCGCCGAGACGTCCACCGCGACCACCCGCCGGCAACACGCCGCGGCGGCCAGGGTGAGCCGGCCGGTACCGGCACCGAGGTCGACCAGCATGGCGTCGCCGTCCAGCCCGTACCGGCGCAGTATCTCCAGGTCGGCGCCGGGATCGTGGCCGGCCTTGCGGTCGTAGCCGTCGACGTACGCCGGATCGAGGTGCTCGGGTCCGGCGTACGCCAGCTCGTCGAGCCACCAGTCGGGGTGTTGCCACGGTGCCATCCGACTCCCCCACCGGGCCTCTACGCCCCTCGCGCGACGGCCGGGTCCCGCACCGGCCCGGCGAGGCGCCAGTATCGCCGCTTTCGGCCGGCCGGGGCACCGCATTTACCCGGCCGGCCGGCCGCCGCCGCCGGGGACGGGCCGCACTAGACTTCCCCGGCGATGGACGAGCAGAACCCCACCCCGGAGCCGCCGACGGAGACCCGGCCCTGTGCCCACTGTGGACGCCCGGTACCGCAGCGGGCGGCGGCGGGCCGGCCGTTCCGGTACTGCCGGGACAACGACGGCGCGTGCCAGCGGGCCTCCCGCAACCAGCGGATGCGGCACCGCAACGCACCCGGGCTGGCCGGACAGGTGGCCCGCACCTGGGAGGTCGTCGACCGGCTCGACCAGGTCACCGAGGCGCTGGCCGAAGCGCTGCACGCCGAACTCTCCCCGGCCGGGGTGGAACGCCGGCTCGCCGAGGTGCGGGCCGAGGCGGCCAGCCAGATCGCGGCGGCGCAGACCGAACGGGACGAGGCGCGCCGGGACGCCGAGACGGCCGCGGTCACCCTGCACCAGGCGCAACAGGCGGCCAGCGCGGCGGCCACCGACCGGGCCGCCGCCCGGGAGGAGGCCGAGCGGGCCGCCCGCACCGCCGAGCGCGCCGGCGCCGAGACCTCCGCCGCGCTCGCCGCCCGGGACGCGGCCCAGCAGGCCGCCAGCGCCGCCGCCGCGCTGCGTACCCAGGCCGAGCAGGACCGTGACGCGGCCCGCCGGGAGCTGCGGGCGCTGCGCACCGAGGCGGACGCCGACCGGCGGCGGTTGGCCGAGCTGACCCGGGAACTCGCCGAGGCGACCCGGGACCGCGACTCGGCCCGGGCCGAGTCGGAGCGGGCGGCCCGGTCGGCCGCCGAGGCGGTCGGCCAGGCGGAACGGTTCCGGGCGGCGGCGGCCGAGGCCCGCGCCGCCGCCGAGAGCGCGGCCGGGGAGGCGGCCCGGTTCCGGGCCGAGGCCGAGCGGGCGGCCGCCGACGCCGCAGGGGCCCGGTCCACGGCCACCGCCACTGGCGCCGACCTGGAGCGGGCCCGGGCCGACCTGCGGGCCGCCCGGGACACCGCGACCGCCGTCCAGGCCCGGCTCGACGCGCTGACGGTACGCCTGTCGGCGGCGGAAGCCGACCGGGACGCGGCCCTGGCCCGGGCCGGTCAGCTCTCCACCCAGGTCAGCGACCTCGCCGCCGCACTGGCCGGACTCAGTGCCCGGGCCGTGGCCGACGCGTCGACCGGCCGTCCGGCAGCCGTCGGATCCCGCCCCGCCGGACCGGCGCCCGAGCCGTGATCCGACGGGTTCCGCTCCCGGTGCGGCCGGACCGGACCGGACAGCCGGAGCAAGGCGACATATCCCGGCAATTCTCCACCGACACCGGTGATCTCGATCACCGTTCAGGAGATCCGGCTACGCTCGGAGCGTTTGACCACTTGTACGTTTCTGCCGGGCGGCGGGAATCGCCCACCCGGCACCTGTCGTTACACCGATAAGAACACGCACCACGACCGAGGGGAAAGCCGATCATGGGCGAGCGCATGCTGCGCGGGAGCCGTCTGGGAGCAGTCAGCTACGAGTCCGACCGCAACACCGAGCTTGCCCCGCGACAGACCCGAGAGTACCTCTGCGCCAAGGGCCACCAGTTCGAGGTGCCCTTCGCCGTCGATGCCGAAGTGCCGATGACCTGGGAATGCAAGTTCGACGGCAGCGTCGCCCGGCTGGTCGACGGCAGCGAGCCGGAGCAGAAGAAGGCCAAGCCGCCGCGTACCCACTGGGACATGCTGCTGGAGCGTCGCTCGATCGCCGAACTGGAGAGCATTCTCGCCGAACGGCTCCAAGAGGTCCGGACCCGGCGCGGCCGGGCCTGACCGGTCGCGGCAGCCAGCACACCACCGCCCCCACGACGTCGTGGGGGCGGTGCCGTCTGGCGCCCGCGGACGCGTCCCGGCGGTCCGCCACGGCGCCAGCCAGTCGACCCGTCACCAACCGTGCAGACCACGTCGGCGGCGCCCCTGGAGGGCCTCCCCGCCACCGAGGGCATGATCGAGATCGCCGGGGTGGAGACCCACCCGGCTGCCGGCGCATTCTCGGGCGGCCCTGGCACCCGACCGTCAGGGCCGGCGCGGCTCGACGATCTCGCCCTCGATCGCCCCACCCGGGGCGACCGGCGGCGGAGCCGTGTCGGCCGGCTCCGGGCGTGCCTCCGGTCGCGGCTGGCCCCGCCGGACCCGCACCCGGCGCGGTCCGAACAGGTCACCGGCGACCTCGGCGGAGACCCGCCGCTCGGCCACCCGCTGCACCTGCCCCCGAACCAGCCGGCGCGGCAGCGGCACCGTCAGCAACAGCCCGACCACCCCGGTGACCAGGCCGGGAATCGCGAGCAGCAGCCCGGCGAGCAGGCCCACCAGCCCGTCACTGACCTCATTGCCCGGCGGACGGCCAGCCTCGACCGCGGCCCGCAGCCCCCGCCAGGCCCGCATCCCCTCCCGGCGCAGCAGGGCCAGCCCCAGCAGCGAGGCGGCGAGCACCAGCAGGACCGCCCAGCCGAACCCGATCCACCGCCCGAGCAGCACGAAGACCGCGACCTCCACGATCCCGGTCAGCAGCAGTGCCAGTGGCACGATCCTCAACCCTCGGCGCATGTCACCCCATCCGGATGTCGGGCCCACAAACCCCGTACGTCCAGCATGACACGCCACCGGTCACGGCCAGCGGAGCCGCTGGTCGCCGGTACCGCCCCGGCGCGGCGCCACCCGCCGGTCCGCCACCGACCAGAGCGTGACCCGCCACAACGCCTCGCCGATGATCACCGGACTCATCTTGCTCGTCCCCCGCTCCCGCTCGGCGAACGTGATCGGCACCTCGACCGTACGCAGCCCGGCCCGGTGCGCCCGCCAGGAGAGCTCCACCTGGAACGAGTACCCCTGCGAGGCAACCGAGTCGAGGTCCAGCCGGGCCAGCGCCGGCACCCGGTACACCCGGTACCCGCCGGTCGCGTCGGACAGCGGCATCCCCAACGCCACCCGGGTGTAGAGGTTGCCGCCCCGGGACAGCAACTGCCGGTGCCACGGCCAGTTCACCACCTGACCGCCCGGCGTCCACCGGGACCCGATCACCACGTCCGCGTCCCGGGCCGCGTCCAGCAGCCGGGGCAACTCCTCCGGGGCGTGCGAGCCGTCGGCGTCCATCTCCGCCACGGCGTCGTAGCCGTGCTCGGCCGCCCAGCCGAACCCGGCCACGTACGCGGCACCCAGGCCCTGCTTGCCGGGCCGGTGCAGAACGTGCACCCGGGGGTCCGCTCCCGCCATCCGATCCGCGATCGCCCCGGTGCCGTCCGGACTGTTGTCGTCGACGACCAGGATCTCCACCGACGGCGCCACCCGGTGCACCCGGTCGACGATCACCCCGATGTTGTCGGCCTCGTTGTAGGTGGGCACCACCACCAGCACCCGGCCCACCCCCGGATAGCCGTCCCCATCCGATCCGTTCGACTCGTTCACCGCTCCTCCGCATCCGCCGGGTCGCCGGCCGTCGCCGTACCGACCCCGGGAAGCGGACGCCGACGGGTCAGCGTCGCGGCGGCGAGCGCCGCCACAGCCATGGCCAGCAGCGCCACCTCCGGCCACAGGCCGACCCGGGTGGCGACCGTACGGGCCTCCCCGAGGTGCATCTGCCGGGTCACCACCGCCCTGGTGTTGAACCCGGTCGCCCCGGTTACCCGCCCATCGGCCCCGACGAACCCGGAAACACCGACCGTCGACGCCATCAGCGCCTCCCGGCCGTGCTCCACCGCCCGCAGCCGCACCATCGCCAACTGCTGCTCGGCCTCCGCCACGTTGAACGTCGCGTTGTTGGTCTGCACGACCAGCACCTGCGCCCCACCGGTCACGGTGTCCCGGACCACCTCGTCGTAGGCGACCTCGAAACAGATCACGTCGCCCAGCGTCACCCCGCCGACCCGCAGCACCCCCGGTTCGGTGCCGGCCACGAAGTCGTTGCGAACCCGGTCGACCTCCTTGCTGACCATCCGGGCGATCTCCCGCAGCGGCACGTACTCGGCGAACGGCACCGGATGCCGCTTGACGTACATCTGCGCCCCGTCCAGGCCGGTACCCGGCAGCCACACCAGCCCCGCGTTGCGCACCTGCCCCTCGTCCGGGCCGAGCAGCACCGCGCCGACCAGGATCGGCGCGCCGATCGCGTTCGCCGCCTCCGAGATGCGCCGCCCCGCCGACGCGTTCCGGGTCGGGTCGACGTCGCTGGAGTTCTCCGGCCACACCACCAGGTCGGGCCGCTCCGCCTCGCCCCGCGCGACCTGGCCGGCCAACTCGATGGTGGCGTCGACGTGGTTGTCCAGCACCGCCTGCCGCTGGGCGTTGAAGTCGAGCCCCATCCGGGGCACGTTGCCCTGCACGATCGCCACCCGGGCGGTATCCGAGCCGGCCCCGGCCAGCGGCACCAGCAGCCCGCCCGCCACCAGGGCCGCCGCCCCGGCGACGAACCCGCCCCCGCGCAGCCAGCCGGCCACCGGGAGCCCCCGCCACGGCCGCCACACCGCCACCACCAGCAGCCCGCCGGCCACCGCCACCGCAAAGGTGACCAGCGGGGCACCCCCGTACGCGGCCAGCCGCAGCATCGGCGAGTCACCCTGGCTGAACGCCAGCCGCCCCCACGGGAACCCGCCGAACGGGGTCCGGTCGCGCAGCGCCTCCTGCGCCACCCACAGCACCCCGGTGACCAGCGGCCACGACCAGCGGAGCCGGTCCACCAGCGGACCGGTGAACGCCAGCGCCAGCCCCAGCAGTCCCAGATAGGCCGCCTGCAACCCGGACAACAGCAGCCACGGCACGTTACCGGTGTAGAGGTTCGTCCAGCTCAGCATCGGCAGGAACAGCGCCAGCCCGGCCAGGGCCCCGAGCCCGAACCCGGCCCGCATCCGCCGCCGGTGCACCGCCACCGACAGCAGTGCCACCCCGACCGGCGCCAGCCACCACACCCCGTACGGCGGAAACGCCAGCAGCAGCACCAGCCCGGCGCCGAGCGCGGCCGGCAACGCCAGCCACAGCGGCAGGGGTCTTCCGGCCGGCTCGGCGGTCCGGTCCCCACTCTCGGCAGTCTCGGTCGGCTCGGCCGTCACCACTGTCACGCGCGCCTCACGTCTTCTCGAACGCCACCGGCCCCGGCGCCGGTGAGACCACCTGCCGAAGGCTACCGGCCCGGCCGCCCGGACCGGCAGCCGCGAGGCTCCCGGATCGAATCCCGACGGCGCGAACCCACCGAACCAGTCGAAAGGCCGCCCGGACCGGGTGCCGGCGTGGCAGCGACAGCGGCCGGCACCCGCCGAAAGGCGACTGCGGCCAGCGCACCGGAACGAAAATCGGGGCGCGGCCGACAAGCCGCGCCCCGATGCTCCCAGGCCCTCCCCGGCCGGTGTGGTAGGGCGTTGCCACACGACCTTCGGACCGACCGGACGTGAACTGGCTGTTCCCGTCGGGCCGTTGTCTACTGGCCGCCTGCACCACCCTGCCCGAGCACCGGTAACCGCAGCCGGTTCGCGCCGCCCCGCCGACCCCCGCCCGCTGGACCTGGCCGTTGCGACGACACGAACACATGTCGCTCGGCCAGCGGACGAAGGGACGAAGCGAACAACAGCCGCTTCCCGTTGTAGGACTCAAAGACGGTACGTGGTACCCCCCGGGCACTGTCAACCGCCCCCGGCCAGTCGTCCGGTTCGGGCGGCGTGTCGGGATCCGCCGCGCCGCGCCGCCCCCGGTTCGTCTCCCGTTCGCCCGCCGGACATCGCCCGGTAGCCGGTTCAGCTAGCCGACTGAGCCGGCCAGCAGGTGCCGGTGCAGCAGCCCGGCCGCCGCCACCGGATGCGGCTGCGCCAACAGCCCGGCCGCCGCCAGCACGTACGTGACGTCGACCACCGTACGGGCCGACCGGGGCAGCGGCCAACCGCCGGCGTAGTCGGTCGACACCCCGTCGAGCATCCCGGCCGCGACCACCGGACCGGCGTGCCGGAACACCCCGCCGGAGCCGACCAGCAGCCGGACATCCCGCAGATCCCGCCCCGGCTGCCCGGCCGCACCCCCGCCCCGGGCGTGCCGGCGTACCGCCACCACGGCCGCCAGGGCCGCGATCCGCCGCTCAGCCGCCCGCTCCCCGGTCGCCACCAACCGGCCCGGTTCGGCCGCCAGCGTCGCCGCCACCGCCGCCAACGGGCCCTCCTCGCCCGGCGACAGCAGCCGCTCCGCCACCGCCGCCCGCACCACCCCGGGCGCGCTCCACCGCACCCCCAGATCACCCTCGACGGTCCGGGCCCGCCACAGCGTCCCGGCGGCCGGCCGCGCCGGACCACCGGCCCGCTCGTCCGGCACCAGCACCGAGTACACGTCGGTGGTGGCCCCGCCGACATCGACCACCAGCAGATCACCGCCGAGCCGGTCGGCGAGCGACTCCACCCCGGTCAACACCGCGTCCGGGGTCGCCGCCCGGACCAGCCGGGCGAACCGGCCGCCCCGGGAGAGCCGCTTACCGCCGATCACATGCCGCAGGAACACCTCCCGGATCGCCGCCCGGGCCGGCCCGGCCGCCAGTACCCCGATCGACGGCAGCACGTTGCCGGCCACCACCACCGGCACGCCGCGCCCGGCCAGCAGCTCCCGGACCGCCGGAGCCGCCACCGCGTTGCCGGCCACCACCACCGGCACCCGAAAGCGCGCCCGGGCCAGCCGCCCGGCGTTCGCGGACAGCACCTCCGCGTCACCACCGTCGGTCCCACCGACCAGCAGCACCACGTCCGGCCGGGCCGCCCGCAACGCCGCCAACCCCGCCCCGTCGAGCCGACCCGCTCCGACGTGCACCACCCGGGCCCCGGCCGACAACCCGACCTGGTGCCCGGCCCGGGCCGTGATCAGCTCCTCGTAGCCGAGCACCGCCAGCCGCAACCCGCCGCCGGCCGACGAACAGACGTACCAGGGCGCCGACCCGGCCCCGGACAGCCCGGCGGTCGCCTCGGCCACCGCCGCCTCCAGCCCGTGCAGCACGTCGGTGCCGACCGTGGTTTGGCCGGACGCCGAGGCCAGCAACGTGCCGTCGGCCAGATCCACCACCGCCACCTTCGTCCAGGTGGAGCCGACGTCGGCGCAGACCGCGTACGAGGTCACCGCTACCAGGGCCCGCCACCGGCCCGTACCGCCGGACCGGCCGGCGGGACCACCACCGTGCCGACGGCGGTCACCGCCACCAGCGGCGGGTCGAGCACCTCGGCCGCCGACCCACCCCGTTCCGGCCGACCCCGGCACACCACCCGGCACTCGAACTCGCACGTCCGGCTGCGGCTGCCGACCCGGACCACCGTCGCCGCCACCTCCAGCACGTCCCCGGCCCGGATCGGCGCCTGGAACCGCACCTCCGCATAGCCGGCGAACAACCCCTCGTCGCCGTCGGTCCGGATACACACCTCGGTCGCCACGTCACCGAACAAACCCAGCGCGTACGCCCCGTCCACCAGGTTGCCGGCGTAGTGCGCGTGCGAGTACGGCACGTACCGGCGGTGCAGCACCGTCAACCCCAGCCGTGGATCCGCCGCCCCGTCGATCATCCGCCCACCCCTTCCACTCCCCGGCCCGGCGACCGATCCCGATCACCCGACGCCGCCGTCGCGCCCGCCGCCGCCCGCTCCGGGCCGCCGGCCACCAGCCGGTGCACCAGATAGCTGGCCACCTCGCCCGGCGTGGTGCCCCGGCCGAAGATCCGATCCACGCCCAGTTCCCCGGCCATCAACTCGTCGAACCGCGGACCGCCGACCACCAGCAGCGGACGCCGGCCCGCCGGCATCGCCTCCCGGAACGCCGCCGACATCTCCCGGGTGTTGTGCAGGTGCGCGTCCCGCTGCGTCACCACCTGCGACACCAACACCGCGTCCGCCCGCTCCGCCCGGGCCGCCGCCACCAGGTCCGGCACGCTCACCTGGGCGCCCAGGTTCGTCACCCGCAACTCCCGGTAGTACTCCAGGCCCTTCTCCCCGGCGATCCCCTTCACGTTCAGGATCGCGTCGATCCCCACCGTGTGCGCGTCGGTGCCGATGCACGCACCGACCACCGACAGCTTGCGGCGTAGCCGCCGCCGAATCAGGGCGTTGACCTCCTTCGCCGACAGCAGCGGATAGTCCCGCTCCACCACCCGCACCGCCGACAGGTCCACCAGATGGTTCACCCGGCCGTAGACGACGAAGAAGGTGAAGCCGTCGCCCATCTGCCGGGCGTGCACCAGCATCGCCGGGTCCAGCCCCATCTTCGCCGCCAGTTGTAGCGCCGCTCCCTCGGCCCGCTTGTCGTGCGGCACCGGCAGGGTGAACGACACCTGCACCATCCCGTCCCCGGTGGCGTCCCCGTACGGCCGCACCACCGGACCGCCGCTCACGATCCCGCCTCCAGCAGCTCCGTCGCCGGGTTGTAGTAGTCGTCCGCGTGCGCCGCCACCCCGTCCAACCCCCGACCCCGGTCCGCCGGCCGCTTCGTGATCCCGAACGTGCCGTCCGCGATCGCCGGCAACAGCCCGCCGTCGGCGATCCGCTCCAGCAACGCCACCGCCTCGGCCAGCACCGTCGCCGCCCGCCGCTGGATGAACCCGCCCGGCGCCGGCACGAAATCCTCGTGCAGCCCACCGGCCGCGCCCAACACGTACCGGACGTTCTGCAGGGCGATGTCCCGGTCCGACAGCCACGGCGTCACCACCGCCTCGGTCATCATCCCGACCAGCAGGATCCCCTGCCCGGTCATCGCACCGACCAGGTTGAAGAAGCCGTCCAGCAGATTGCCCCGGAACACGTCCCCGGTCATGTGCCGGGTCGGCGGCATCCACTTCAGCGGCGCGTCCGGGAACAACTCCCGGGCCAGCAGCGCGTGCGCCAACTCCAGCCGGAACGACTCCGGCAGATCGGGGTCGATCTCGAACGCGTGCCCCAGCCCCAACTGCGCGTCCGGCAACCCCGCCTCGTGCGCGAAGTACTCGTTGAGCAGCTGCGACACCGTCACCGTGTGCGCCTCGTCGACCGCGTCCGCCGTGGTCAGATAGTTGTCCTCACCGGTGTTGATGACGATCCCGGCCCGGGCGTGCACCTGCCGGGAGAACCGCTGGTCCACGAAGGTCCGCACCGGATTGATGTCCCGGAACAGGATCCCGTACATCGAGTCGTTGAGCATCATGTCCAGCCGCTCCAGCCCGGCCAGCACCGCCATCTCCGGCATGCACAACCCGGAGGCGTAGTTGGTCAGCCGCACATACCGGCCCAGCTCCTTCGAGGACTCGTCCAGCGCCGCCCGCATCAGCCGGAAGTTTTCCTGCGTCGCGTACGTGCCGGCGAAGCCCTCCCGGGTCGCCCCCTCCGGCACGTAGTCCAGCAGCGACTGCCCCGTCGACCGGATCACCGCGATCACGTCCGCCCCGGCCCGGGCCGCCGCCTGGGCCTGCGGAATGTCCTCGTAGATGTCACCGGTCGCCACGATCAGATAGATCCACGGCCGGCGACCGCCCCGGCTCGGCGCGTCTGGCGCCACGCCGAGCCCCGGGGCAATCGGTCCCGGGTCGCCGTGCCGGCGTACCGTCCGGTCCCGCTCCGCCCGGCGGCGGTCGATCCGGCGCAGCCCGGCGCCGACCGCCCGCCGCGCCGCCGCCCGAGCCGACCTCGCCGCCCGGCCCGCCGGCACCTCGAACCGGACCGACCCGGCCGCCGCCTTCTGGGCCAGCAGCGTCACCGCCGCCCCGACATCCGAACCGGCCGGTGCCGGGCCCAGCTCGCGCCGCACCGCGTCGAAGACCGGCACCGCCACCCCGTGCACCAGCCCCACGTCCGCGACCACCGCGTCGACCAGCCGGTTCACCCACGGAATCCCGTCCGGATCCGCACCGGTCACCCCGGCCAGCCGCAACACCGCCCGCTCCACCGACACCGTCGTGTGAGCCCGGGCCAGCTCCACCACCGGCCGCCCCGCCCGCCGGGCCAACTCCCGGGCCCGGCCGACCAGCACCGGATCCAGCGCCAGCTTGCCGCCCGACCCACTACCCGCCGCCATCGGCGACCCCCCACCGTTCCGTCACGACGCGTCCTCCCCGTCGTAGATCACCGAACCGCGCAGTACCGTCCTGCGGCACGTCGGCAGCGGAGTCGGATCGTCCGGCCCACGCTCCTCCGGGCTCGCCGACACCAGCACCGGCAGCCCACCATCCATCCCGGCCGGCACCGACCAGACCGCGAACGTCGCCGCCGCCCCGGGCACCAGCACACCCTCGGTCAGCCGCGGATCCCGGCCGCCCGCACCCGCCGGCACCGCCCGCCAGCCACCCCGGGTGTGCGCCGCGAACGCCGCCCGCACACCCATCCGCTGCGCCGGGTTGAAGTGCGCCACCGCCGCCCGCACCGAACCCCACGGATCCAGCGGCGTCACCGGCGAATCCGAACCGAACGCCAGCGTCACCCCGACCCCGTGCATCGCACCCATCGGATTCGACTCCAGCGACCGCCGCACACCCAGCCGCGACGCGTACATCCGCCGCTTGCCGCCCCACAACCGGTCGAACGCCGGCTGCATGCTCGCCACGATCCCGTACTCGACGAATCCGGCGATCAGCCGCTTGCTCATGATTTCCGCATGCTCGACCCGGTGCCGGGCCGCCCGCAGCCGCTCCACCCCGAGCACCTGAGCCGCACCGGCGAACCCGGACAGCACCGTGTCGATCGCCGCGTCCCCGATCGCGTGGAAGCCACCCTGCACCCCGTGCGCCGCACAGTCCAGCAGATGGTCCCGCACCTGCTCCACCGTCAGGTAGCCGTGCCCGCACGCCCCCGGCTCACCGTCGATGTACGGCGCCGACAGGTGCGCCGTACGCGCACCCAGTGCCCCGTCCGCGAACAGGTCACCGCCGGCACCGACCGCACCCAGCGCACGGGCCCGCTCCGCACCCATCAGCTCGCCCCAGTAGCCGTACACCTCCGGACCGTCCACACCGGACAGGGACAGCAGCGCGGTGAAGTCCGCCTCGCCGGCAATGTCCGGACCGCCGCACTCGTGCACCGCCGCGATCCCCAACGACGCCGCCCGACGCAACGCCACCCGCTGCGCCTCCCGGCGCTGGGCGTCGGACACCGAATCCAACGCCAGCTCCCGCACCACGTGGTGGGCGTCCCGGCGCAGCCACCCGGACGGGTCGTAGCCGGGCACCCCGGCCACCTCCGGCACCGCCGCCAACAGCGCCGACGAGCAGAGCGCGGAATGGATCGACGCCTGGGCCAGATAGACCCGCCGGCCACCGGCCGCCCGGTCCAGCTCCGCCGCCTTCGGCATCCGCCGGTCCGACCAGCCCGACTCGTCCCAGCCGTGCCCCAGCACCACCGCGTCGGCCGGCAGTTCCGCCGCGAACCCGGCGACCGCCGCGCAGACGTCCGCGGCCGACCGCGCCCCGGACAGGTCCAGCCCGGCCAGCGCCAGCCCGGTATCGGTGGCGTGCACGTGCGCATCCACGAACGCCGGAGCCAGCAGCGCGCCGTCCAACTCCACGATCCGGTCGGCGGCCGGGGCGTCGGCGTCGGCACCGAGCCAGTCGATCCGGCCGTCCCGGACCAGCAGTGCGGTGGCGTGCGGATCGGCCGGACAGTACAGCCGGCCGCCACGGTAGAGAGTCGAGGGGTTCGTCATGGCATCAGTCTGCCGCGAGCCGGTCCGTGAAGAGCGCGCGGACTCCGGGCACCGTACGCAGTAGCGACAGCGCGTACTCGGCGTGTCCCGGCAGGTAGCCGTTGCCGATCAGCATCGTCACGTCGGCTGCCAACCCCTCCGCGCCGAGCGCCGCCGAGGCGAAACTGGTGGCCATCGAGAAAAAGATCACCGTCCCGCCGTCGGCGGTGGCCAGGATCGCACCGTGCTCACAACCGGGCACGTCGACACAGACCACCGTGACGTCCGCCGGCCCACCCAACGCGGCCGTCACGGCCGCCGCCAACCCCACCGGGTCCCGGGCGTCGGCAAGTACGACCTCGTCGGCGAGCCCGGCGGCGAGCAGCCGCTCCCGCTCGGCCAGCACCGGCACCACCCCGACGGCCCGGCCGGCACCCGCCTGCCGGGCAGCGGCCAGCGCCAGCGAGCCGCTCTTGCCGGCCCCGCCGAGCACCGCCACCCGGGGCGCCGGGTAGCCGCGCACCGTGCGGGCGGTCAGCGCCGGCGCACCGCAGACGTCGAAGACCGCCAGGCTCAGCCGGGGGTCGAGGTCCTCCGGGAGTACGGCCACGATCGACCGGGCGAACAGGATCGCGTGCCCGGTGCACGGCACCTGCTCGGAGCGGCCGTCCCAACCGGCGAGCCCGTCGGCGACCGCCAGCGGGGTCAGGGTCAGCGAGACCAGCGTCGCCACCCGATCACCCGGCTTGACCGGCAGCGGCGACTCCGGGCCGACCTCGGCGACCGTACCGACCAGCATCCCACCGGACCCGGTGACCGGATTGTGCATCTTGCCGCGCTCACGGATGATCTCCAGCACCTCGGCCCGGACCGCCGCCCCGTCCCCGCCGTGCTTCTCCGACAACTGCCGGAAGCTCGCCGCGTCCAGGTTCAGCCGCTCCACCCGGATCCGGACCTCGTCGGCGGCGATTTCGCCCCGGGCGTCCAGCCGGTACGCCGCCTGCGGCAACACCCCAACCGGCTCCCGCACCCGGTGCAACCCGACCGCGGACGTGACCGCCGCACCTCCCGACGTCGCTCCCACCGCTGCCTCCTCCCGACGGCCCGTCCGGCGAGGCATCAGCCCTCAAAGCCCGCCATGAACAGGAAAACTTACGGCAGGATATTTCGTTGACGGGAAATCTTCCAGTAGCGTTCGAGGTGCAGGCCGCTCCGAGGCTTACCGGCACCCGAAACTGGAGGAGGCGCCGTGACCCAGGTCGAACCGGCAACCGCCGTGCTCGCCCCCCGCAACCCCAGCGGCCCGGCGCACCCCGGCCCGGCCGAGGCGCCCAGCACCGGCCAGCCGTACGAATACCGCCGCCGCGCCCTGGTCGAACCCGACTGGACCCGCTTCCCCGGCTGGCGACAGGTGACCCGGGAGCAGTGGGAATCCGCCCAGTGGCAGCGCGCCAACTGCGTCAAGAACGTCAAGCAGCTCCGAGCCGTGCTCGGCGAGGCCGTCGACGACAACTGCTACGCCGACCTCGCCGCCGACCAGGACACCCGGGCCACCATGTCCATGCTGGTCCCGCCCCAGATGCTCAACACGATGGTGCCGGACGGCCCGATCGACACCGACGCCTTCCGCGCCGACCCGATCCGTCGCTACATGCTGCCGCTCGCCACCGACCGGCGCACCGACTTTCCCTCCCACCCGTACGCCACCCGCGACTCCCTACACGAACACGACATGTGGGTCGCCGAGGGCCTCACCCACCGCTACCCCACCAAGGTCCTCGCCGAACTGCTCTCCACCTGCCCCCAGTACTGCGGGCACTGCACCCGGATGGACCTGGTCGGCAACTCCACCCCGACCGTCGACAAGCTGCGGCTGCGTCTCAAGCCCGTCGACCGGTACGACGCGCACATCGACTACCTGCGCGCCCACCCCGGCGTCCGGGACGTCGTGGTCTCCGGCGGTGACGTCGCCAACGTGCCGTGGCGCAACCTCGAGTCGTACCTGATGCGGCTACTGGAGATCCCGACGATCCGGGACATCCGGCTCGCCACCAAGGCACTCGCCGGGCTCCCCCAGCACTGGCTCCAGCCCGAGGTGGTGGAGGGACTCGAACGGGTCGCCCGGACCGCCGCCCGGCGCGGCGTGAACCTCGCCATCCACACCCACGTCAACCATGCCCAGTCGCTCACCCCGCTGGTCGCCCGGGCCGCCCAGACCGCACTGGAGGTCGGGGTCCGCGACGTACGCAACCAGGGAGTGCTGATGCGCGGCGTCAACGCGACCGCCGCCGACCTGCTCGACCTCTGCTTCGCGCTCCAGGGGGAAGCGGGAATCCTGCCGTACTACTTCTACATGTGCGACATGATCCCGAACGCCGAACACTGGCGGGTACCGGTCTGGCACGCCCAGCGACTCCAGCACGACATGATGGGCTACCTGCCCGGCTACGCCACCCCACGGATTGTCTGCGACGTGCCCTTCGTGGGCAAGCGCTGGGTGCACATGGTCACCGAGTACGACCGCGAACGCGGCATCTCGTACTGGACCAAGAACTACCGTACGTCGATCGAGTCCGACGACCTCACCGCCCTGGACCGGCGGTACGCCTACTACGACCCGATCGACACCCTGCCCGAGGCCGGCCGGGCCTGGTGGGCCCGGCACGGCACTCAGGCCGGTCACTGAACCCTTCGCAACCTGGACAGCGCGACGCGTACGCCCCGACTTCCACCTACGACCGCCAGGGACCCCAAGAGAAGGTTGACGAAGGTTCACTGAGGACGGACGACCGTCAACGGTCGAACGCCTGCTTGGCGTCGCGGCCCGCTTCCTTCACGTTGGAGCCGGCCTGCTTCGCCTTGGCCTGCATCTGCTCGGAGGCGCCCTCGCCACGCATCTGCTCGTTGTTGCTCCGGTCGCCCATCCGTTCCTTGGCGGCGCCCTTCAGCTCCTCCGCCTTGTTGCGCATCTTGTCCATGGCACTCATGTCGCACTCCTCACCTCGATGGCTCCGCTCACGGCGGCTGGCCCGCAAGTGAGTTGCCCGACGAGGGTGTAATGAAACCTGCCTAATCGCCGCAAAGGCCTTAGCGGTACCCAAAGGCCACAAGCCGGTTCCTCTGGGCGCGTTGTTTCAGTCTTGCCACGCGGTGCGTGCCACTTCGCGTGGGGCGTCCTAGGATGCTAGGTCAAGGAGGTTCGGTCGAGGTGGTTGACTGGAGGGATGGCCGAGATCATCCTCATCCGCCACGGCGAGACCAACTGGAGTGCCAGTCACCGGCACACCTCGTACACCGATCTGGAACTGACCACGGACGGCGAGCGGCAGGCCCGGGAGGTGGCCGCCGAACTCGGCGAGCGGACCTTCGCCGTCGTGCTCTCCAGCCCCCGGCGGCGGGCACTGCGCACCGCCGAACTCGCCGGACTGCGCGTGACGGAGGTCGACGACAATCTCAGCGAGTGGAACTACGGCGAGTACGAGGGGCTGACCACCGACGAGATCCGGCGGGAACGCCCGGACTGGGTGCTATGGACCGACGGCTGCCCCGGCGGTGAGTCCCCGGAGCGGGTCGGTGCCCGGCTGGACCGGGTACTGGCCCGGGCGACGGCACTGCTCGACACCGGTGACGTCGCCCTGGTGGCGCACGGTCACAGCCTGCGGGTGGCCGGGGCGCGCTGGATCGGGCTACCGGCCAGCGGCGGCGGGCGGCTGCGCTTGGACACCGCCACGGTCTCCACGCTCGGCTACGAGCACGGCCGGCCGGTCATCCTGCGCTGGAACTCGCCGGGTCGGGCGGTAGCGCCCGCAGCCGAGCCGTCCCCGGCTCCGAACTGAGCTTCGACTCCGCCGGCAGCTTCGGCGGGCGGCTCTCGTACGGGATGGAGAGCACCACGGTGGTCCTGGTGGTGACGTTGGCGGCGGTACGGATCTCCTGGAGCACCCGCTCCAGGTCCACCGGACTGGCCACCCGGACCAGCAGCAGGTAGAAGTCCTCCCCCGCCACCGAGTAGCACGAGTCGATCTCCGGCAGGTGGGCCAGCCGGTCCGGTGCGTCGTCCGGCTGCGACGGATCCAGTGGCCGGATCGCCACGAACGCGCTCAACGGCAGGTCGATCGCCTCGAACGCGATCCGCGCCGCATACCCCTTGATCACACCACGCTGCTCCAGCCGGCGGACCCGCTGGTGCACCGCGGACACCGACAGCCCGACCCGCTCGGCCAGATCCGTGTACGACAGCCGGCCGTCGGCGGCCAGAGCCGCCACGATGGCCCGATCGGTCTCCTCCACGGCGTGCAACCTACCGGTAAAGGATGGTCCGGACGACGTCGAACCGGCCGCGTCGCCGCCGCACGTTATCAGGTCGATAGCTGCGGGCGACCCCGGCGCCGGCCGGCGGTCCACGGACGGCTGGGGTCGGCGGGCCAGGACCACGGCGGTCAGCGGGTCAGCGAGCGGGCTATCACCAGTCGTTGGATCTGGTTGGTCCCCTCGACGATCTGCAACACCTTCGCCTCCCGCATGTACCGCTCGACCGGATGGTCCGCCACGTAGCCGGCGCCGCCGAGCACCTGCACCGCGTCGGTGGTGACCCGCATCGCGGTGTCGGTGGCGAAGAGCTTCGCCTTGGCCGCCTCGGTCGAGTACGGCCGCCCCGCGTCCCGCAGCCTGGCCGCGGCCAGGGTCAGCGCCCGGGCCGCCGACACCTGGGTCGCCAGGTCGGCCAGGAGGAAGCCCAGCCCCTGGAAGTCGATGATCGGCTGGCCGAACTGTTCCCGCTGCCGGGCGTAGTCGACCGCGTAGTCCAGCGCCGCCTGGGCCAGCCCGACCGCGCAGGCGGCGATGCCCAGCCGGCCACTGTCCAGCGCCGACAGCGCGATCCGGAACCCCTCCCCCTCGGCGCCGACCAGCCGGTCGGCCGGGACCCGGGCGTCGTCGAAGGCGATCTGCGCGATCGGCGACGAGCGCAGCCCCATGGTGCGTTCCGGGGTCTGCGGGACGATCCCGGCGGTACCGGCGTCGGCGAGCAGGCAGGAGATGCCCCGGGCGCCGGGACCGCCGGTGCGGCAGAAGATGTTGTAGAAGTCGGCGTTGCCGGCGTGCGTGATCCAGGCCTTGGTGCCCGAGACGAGGTAGTCGTCGCCGTCCCGCCTGGCCCGGGTGGTCAGCGCGGCCGCGTCCGAGCCGCCCTGCGGCTCGGAGAGACAGTACGCACCCAGCAACTCGCCGCCGATCATGTCCGGCAGCAGCTTGCGTACCTGTTCGCCGCCGTAGGTGGCCACCGGGTAGCAGGACAGGGTGTGCACGCTGACCGCCTCGGCCACCGCCAGCCAGCGGCTGGCCAGGACCTCCAGCACCTGAAGGTAGACCTCGTACGGCTGCGCCGCGCCGCCGTACTCCTCGGGGTACGGCAGGCCGAGCAGTCCGGCCCGGCCGAGGGTACGCAGCAGCTCGCGGGGGAACACGCCACGCCGCTCGAAGTCGACCACCCGGGGCGCGAGTTCCCGGTCGGCGAGTTCGGTGACGAGGTCGAGCAGCTCGTACGCCTCGTCGGTGGGCAGGATCCGGTCGACCGTCATAGTCGCACCAACTCCCGGGAGATCGTGTTGAGCCGCTCCACCCCGTCCGGGGTGCAGACCACGATGTCCTCGATCCGGGCACCGTGCCGGCCGGACAGGTAGATCCCCGGCTCGACGGAGAACGCCATCCCCGGCTCCAGCGGCAGCTCGTTGCCGGCGACCAGGTACGGGTCCTCGTGCCCGTCCAGCCCGATCCCGTGCCCGGTACGGTGCAGGAAGGCGGCGCCGTAGCCGGCGTCCGCGATGACCTCGCGGGCGACCGAGTCGACCGTCGCCGCGCTGACCCCGGGTCGCACCGCACCGACCGCGGCCCGCTGGGCGGCGTGCAGCACCTGGTAGTAGTCGGTGAACTCGGGTGGCGGCGTGCCGACCACGTAGCAGCGGGTGGAGTCCGAGCAGTATCCGGACGGCATGGTCCCGCCGATGTCGACGACCACCGGTTCGCCGACCCCGATCAACCGGTCGGAGCTGCCGTGGTGCGGACTGGCCCCGTTCGGGCCGGCGGCGACGATCGCGAAGTCGGCGGTGGCGTGGCCGGCCTCCCTGATCCCGACCGAGATGTCGGCGGCGACCTGAGCCTCGGTCCGGCCGGGGCGCAGCCACTCGGCCATCCGGCCGTGTACCGCGTCGATCGCGGCGCCGGCCTCCCGCAGCGCCGCCACCTCGGCCGTCGACTTGCGCAGCCGCAGCCCCCGCAACACCTCGCCGGCGAGCCGCTGCGTGCTGCCGGGCAGCGCGGCGCGCAGCGCGAGCACCTGCTCGGCCCACATCCGGTCGCCGAGCCCTACCGCACCGACAGGGCCGCCGAGGGCCCGCACCACCAGCGGGTACGGGTCGGTGCCGTCCGGATGGTCGACGATGCGTACGCCCGTGCGCGGCGCCGGTGACGCCTCGGCGGCCGGCCGCTCCAGGGTCGGTACGACGAGGGTGGGTGTACCGCTCGCCGGCAGCACCAGGCAGGTGAGCCGTTCAAGGGCGTGCGCGTGGTAGCCGGTCAGGTAGCGCAGGTCGGAGCCCGGCGGGATGAGCAGGGCGTCCAGGCCGGCTTCGGCAGTGGCTTCCCGGGCTGCCGCCAGCCGGTGCGGCGGATAGAGGTCTTCGTCACCCACCTCCTTAGCTTAACGGTCGTTCGGGCGTATTCGACCGGCGGGACAGTCCGGAAAACATCTCCGCCCGGCGCCCCCGAAGCCCGCGTTCCGCGACACCGTCGCGCCCGACCCGGTGGCGGAGCATCTCCCGACCGACCGGAGCGGCGGCCGTCGACCCGCCGTCGCGGGGGCTGCGACCGGAGCGGGCGGCGCTGTGCCAGGCTGTCCGGGTGAACGACAGCCGCCCCCTGCTCCTCATCGACGCACCGAGCCTCTACTTCAGGGCCTACTTCGGCATCCCTGAATCGGCCGCCAAGGCGCCGGACGGCAGCC
This sequence comes from Plantactinospora sp. KLBMP9567, assembly GCF_033446045.1. Classification (NCBI taxonomy): domain Bacteria; kingdom Bacillati; phylum Actinomycetota; class Actinomycetes; order Micromonosporales; family Micromonosporaceae; genus Plantactinospora; species Plantactinospora sp. KLBMP9567. The sequence goes on from NZ_JAWQRR010000022.1 coordinate 241,167, forward strand.
CGGTCAACGCCGTCCGGGGCTTCCTGGACATGCTGGCGACGCTGATCCGCACCCGCCGGCCCGACCGGCTGGTCTGCGCGCTGGACTACGACTGGCGCCCGGCCTGGCGGGTGGCACTGCTGCCGTCGTACAAGGCGCACCGGGTGGCGCCGCAGGGCGGCGAGGTGGTGCCGGACACCCTCTCCCCACAGGTGCCGCTGATCCTCGAACTGCTGGCCGCGATCGGCATCCCGGCGATCGGGGTGGACGGCTACGAGGCCGACGACGTACTCGGCACGCTGGCCGCGACCTCGCCGGCACCGGTGGAGGTGGCCTCCGGCGACCGGGACCTGTTCCAGCTCATCGACGACAGCCGGCCGGTACGGCTGCTCTACTGCGGCCGGGGTGTGGCGAAACTGGAGGACTGCGACGACGCCGCCGTCCGGACCAAGTACGGCGTGCCGGCCGCCGGGTACGCCGACTTCGCCGCGCTGCGGGGCGACCCCAGCGACGGCCTGCCCGGAGTGGCCGGCGTCGGCGAGAAGACCGCCGCCCGGCTCGTCGACCGGTACGGCAGCCTGGACGGCATCCTCGCCGCGCTCGACGACCCGTCCTCCGGCTTCGCGCCGGGGCTGCGGACCAAGCTGAACGCCGCCCGGGACTACCTGGCCGTCGCGCCGACGGTGGTCCGGGTGGCCCTGGACGTGCCGCTACCGCCGTTGGATCCCACCCTGCCGGCGGCGCCGGCCGATCCCGACCGACTGCTCGCGCTCGCCGAGCAGTGGAACCTCGCCGGCCCGTGCCGCCGGCTGGTCGACGCCCTCGCCGGCAACACCGTGCCCGCCTGACGCGTCCCGCCGGTGGCCCGGTGCCGCCGACCCGGAGGCGCCGGCCGGCGTTGTCTGCCGGCCGGCCGTGCTGTCTGCCCGGGTGTCGGTGGAGCGGCCCGCCGAGGCGTGGGAGGTCAGAAGGGCTGACGGGTCTTGAAGCGCCGGCCCGGGCCGGCGGTCGGGGTGGAGCGCTCGGCCGCGCCCCCGGTGGCCTGCTCCGTGCCCCGTCGAGCGGCCGCCAGCCGGTCGGCCGCCAGCCGCTCGGCGGCGCGGTCGGCCAGGTACGCCGAGGCGGCCCGGTCGTCCGCGGTGGGGGTGGCCAGCAGCGCGTAGAACAGCACGAACGCCACGAAGATGACGATCAGCATGATCGGCAGCAGCAGGCTCGCCCCACTGGCGCCGGTCGGTGCCGGGGCGGACGGCTGGGGGTGCACCGACATCGCCGCCATCCCGGTGTAGTGCATGCCGCTGACCGCTAACCCCATCACGAAGGCGGCGCCGGTCACCGCCCGGATCCCGCGTACGTTGACGGCGAGCCAGAGCGCGGCGGTCGCGGCGACCACCGCGATCAGTACCGAGACCGCCACCAGCGAGATCTCGTAGTCGATCCGCCCGCGCATCCGCAACGCCGACATGCCCAGGTAGTGCATGGCGGCCACGCCGAGCCCGGCGAACAGCCCACCGAGCAGGATCCGCGGCCAGGCGACCCGTCCGAACACCACCACGACCAGCCCGACCCCGACGGTGAGCACCGCGACCAGGGCGCTCGCCACCGTCATCGGCAGGTCGTACCGGATCGGGGTACCGGCAACGCTGAACCCGAGCATCGCGGTGAAGTGCATGGTCCAGATGGCCGTACCGCCGATCGCCCACGCGGCCAGCGCCAGCCACCAGATCCGGCGTCCCGGGGTGGTCGCCTCCCGGACCCGTACCGCACAGAGCAGCCCCAGGAACGAGCCGAGGACGGCGAGTCCGTAGCTCAGCACGGGCGTGGCCCAGCCGTACTGGAAGTGGTGGATGGTGGCCATCTCGGTGATCTCCTCGCGCCGTCGCACGGCGGTTCCGCGCCCCCGGATGATGATCACTTGGGGTCCGACCAGCCACAACGGTGGTTCGGGCGGTTCTGCTGGCCGGAGGGCCCCGGGCAGGGTGCCCGGAAAGATCAACCCCGGAGGAGTACCGGCTGACCTGACGGAACACGACGGCTGGCTGAACAGCCGAGCCGGAGAGGCTCGGCCGTCAGGTCGCGCCGTGGTAGGCCAGTACGCCTCGATTGATCGTCGCCATCGCCTGCCGCGCCGTGCCGCGCAGTTCCACCGAGGCACCCGCCGAGTCCGCGACCTGCCCGAGCAGGTCCACCACCTGGCGGGCCCACCGCACGAAGTCACCCGCCGGCATGTCGCCGTCCAGGTTGTGGCCGCTGGCCAGCACCTTCGCCAGCGCCTCGCCCCGGGCCCACCGGTACACCGGCCAGACGAAGCCGAGATCGGGCTCCCGGGTCACCTCCAACCCCCGGGCCGCCTCGTCGGACTCCAGCTCGGCCCAGATCTTCTGGGTCTCGCCGACCGCGTCGGAGACCGGCCCCCGGGGCATCGAGGCGCGCTCGTCGGTGTCCCGGCGCGCCTCGTAGACCACCACCGAGACCGCGGCGGCCAGTTCGGCCGGGGAGAGCCCGTCCCATACCCCGCGCCGCAGGCACTCCGCCACCAGCAGGTCCGCCTCGGTCCAGATCCGGCCGAGCATCCGGCCCGCGTCGGTGACCTCACCGGCCTCGGAGAGGTAGCCGCGGGCGGTGAGGATGCCGCAGACCCGGTCGAAGGTCCGGGTCAACGATCCGGTACGCCCGGAGACCCGCTGCCGCAGCTCGGCGGTGTCCCGCTCCAGGCGACGGCGGCGCTCCGCCCAGCGGGCGTGCTCCTCCCGGTCCGGGCAGCCGTGGCAGGGGTGCCGGCGCAGCTCGGCACGGAGTTGGCTGAGCCGCTCGTCCTCACCGCCACCACCCCGGGACCGACCGCCGCGCCGGGCGTGCCGGTCCAGCCCGGTACCGCTGACCGCCGCGGCCAGATCCCGCCGAGCAGCCGGCGAGCGGTGGTTGAAATGCTTCGGTACCCGGATCCGGGCCAGCACCTCGGCCGGGGTGGTGAAGTCGCCGGGGGTGATCCGGCCGGCCCAGCGGTCCTGGGTCAGCACCAGCGGGCGGGGCTCGCCGAACCCACCGACGCCAGGATCGAGCACCACCGCCAGTCCGGCCCGACGGCCCGACGGCACCCGGATCACGTCACCCACCCGCAGCCGCTCCAGCGCGGCCAGGGTGGCCGCCCGGCGCTGCGACTGCCCCTGCCGGGCCAGCGCCTGCTCCCGGTCGGCGATCGCCAACCGCAGCCCGAAGTACTCGTCGAAGTCGCCGTGGTGGCAGCGCACCTCCGCGCCGTACGCCTCGATGGTCTCGACGTTGCGCTGCACCTGCCGGGCCAGGCCGACCACCGACCGGTCCGCCTGGAACTGCGCGAACGAGGACTCCAGCAGCTCCCGGGCGGGCGCGGCACCCACCGACCCGACCAGGTTCACCGCCATGTTGTACGACGGCCGGAAGCTGGACCGCAGCGGATAGGTGCGCGTCGAGGCCAGCCCGGCCACGTGCCGGGGATCGACCTCCGGCGACCAGACGACGACGGCGTGCCCCTCGACGTCGATCCCCCGCCGCCCGGCCCGACCGGTGAGCTGGGTGTACTCCCCCGGCGTCAGGTCGACGTGCGCCTCGCCGTTGAACTTCACCAGCCGTTCCAGCACGACGCAGCGGGCCGGCATGTTGATCCCGAGCGCCAGTGTCTCGGTGGCGAAGACCGCCTTCACCAGCCCACGGACGAACAGCTCCTCGACCACCTCCTTGAACGCCGGCAGCATCCCGGCGTGGTGGGCGGCGAGGCCGCGTTCGAGGCCGTCGAGCCACTCCCAGTAGCCCAGCACGGCGAGGTCCTCGCCGGGGACGCTGGTGATCCGGCTCTCCACCACCCGGCGGATCTCGGCCCGCTCGTCCGGGGTGGTCAGCCGCAGCCCGGCGGCGAGGCACTGCTGCACGGCGGCGTCGCAGCCGGCCCGGCTGAAGATGAACAGGATCGCCGGCAGCAGTCCCTCGCGGTCCAGCCGCTCGACGATGTCGGCCCGGAGCGGGCCGCGCCAGCGGGGCCCCCGGGGACCGCCCCGTCCCCACCCCGGCCCGTGCGTACGGCCGTCGCCGAGTTCGAGCCGGCGCAGCATCTCCCGGGTGTAGCGGAGCAGTTCCGGGTGCACGTCGTGTTTGCGGGCCGCGTCGGCGTCGTGGAACAGGTCGAACATCCGCCGGTTGACCAGCATGTGCTGCCAGAGCGGCACCGGGCGGTGCTCGCTGACCACCACCTCGGTCTCACCGCGTACGGTGACCAGCCAGTCGGCGAACTCCTCGGCGTTGGAGACCGTCGCGGAGAGCGAGACCAGGGTCACCGACTCCGGCAGGTGGATGATCACCTCTTCCCAGACCCCGCCCCGGAACCGGTCGGCGAGGTAGTGCACCTCGTCCATCACCACGTACGCCAGCCCGGTCAGGCTCGACGAGCCCGCGTAGAGCATGTTGCGCAGCACCTCGGTGGTCATCACCACCACCGGCGCGTCACCGTTGATCGCATTGTCCCCGGTGAGCAGCCCCACCTGGTCGGAGCCGTACCGGTCCACCAGGTCGTGGTACTTCTGGTTCGACAGCGCCTTGATCGGAGTCGTGTAGAAGCACTTCCGGGTCGGTCCGCCCGGATCGGCCCCGGCCTCGGTGCGCAGCGCCAGGTGCACGGCGAACTCGCCGACAACGGTCTTGCCGGCACCGGTCGGGGCACAGACCAGGACACCGCTGCCCCGCTCCAGCGCCTGGCACGCCTCCCGCTGGAAGTCGTCGAGATCGAACCCCAGTTGCTGGGCGAACTCGTCAAGCGCGGGAAACATGCTGGCCTGCGCGGCCCGGCGGCGCGCCGCGGCGTACCGCTCGGCGGGGCTCGACATGAACCCAAGATTAATGCGTACCGGGTGGTCGCACGTCGGCAGGCCGTAGAGCGGCCCCCCGGGAGCCGGTCGGTAGGGTGCACGACGTGCCGGATCATGCCGAACCGCCCAAGCCTCGTACGTCGAGCGGAACCTCCGACCCCGCCCCCGGAGCGCCACCCCGGCGCCCGGTGGACGCGGTGCTCTTCGACTTCCACGGCACCCTCGCCCAGGTGGAGGAGCCGGTCGCCTGGGTGACCGCCGCCGCAGCAGCCTGCGGGGCGACGCTGGACCGCGCCCGGGCGACGGCGCTGGCCGACCGCCTGGTCACCGCCGGCCGGGCCGGTGGCCCCCTGCCGGCCCGGGTCCCCCCGCACCTGGCCGAGGTGTGGGCGGAACGCGACCTGTACGGCCCCGCCCACCGGGCCGCCTTCGTGGGGCTGGCCGAGACGGTCGACAGCGGCGTGAACGGCCTCGCCGAGGCCCTGTACGACCGCCTGCTGGTCCCGGACGGCTGGCTCCCGTACGCCGACACCGGGGCGACCCTGCAAGCGCTGCGCGCGGCCAAGGTGCCGGTGGCGGTGGTCAGCAACATCGGTTTCGACCTCCGACCGATCTTCGACGCCTGGGAGCTGACCGAACTGGTCGACGCGTTCGTGCTCTCCTACGAGGTCGGGCGCTGCAAGCCGGACCCGGCGATCTTCTACCGGGCCTGTGGCCTGCTCGGCGTCGACCCGGAGCGGACCCTGATGGTCGGCGACACTCCCGCCGACGCCGGGGCGGTAGGCGCCGGTTGCGCGGTGCTGGTGCTGCCGGCGGCCGAGCCGGGGCAGGTCAACGGGCTGACCGCCGCCGTGGACCTGGCGGTCGCGAACGGCCGCTGACCGGCGTGTCCCCCGCCGCCCCGGGTGACCGGCCGGCAGGGTGTCCTGGCGCGGCGGATCAGCGCAGCAGGCGTACGGCGCCGGGGACCGCGGTCACGGTCACCGGAAGGGGCAGTGCGCGTTCACCGTCGGCGTACCCGACGATGTCCGCGGCGACGAGTTCGACCGTACGGGCCCGCTGGGTGTGCACCATCGGATGCGCCAGGTGGGTGCCCCGGTAGACCCGGGGCTTGATCCGGGTCAGCGTCGTCCGGCCGATCGGGCCGGCGTAGACCACGTCGAGCAGCCCGTCGGTCGGGTCGGCCGTCGGGCAGATCCGCATCCCCCCGCCGTAACTGGGGCAGTTGCCGACCGCCACCAGCACCGCGTCCAGTTCCCGGGCCACCCCGTCCAGCCGGAGCAGGTAGCGGCGAGGCCGCAGCCGGGCCAGCTCGACCAGGATGGCCAGGTCGTAGCGGCGCGGCCCGCGCGGCCAGGACATCCGATTGGCCCGCTCGTTGACCAGCGCGTCGAAGCCGGCCGCCAGCACCGCGCCGTACCACCGGGTCGTCCCGTCCGGGCCGGTCATCCGGGCCAGGTCCGCCGGACGGGTCCGGCCGGCGGCGGCCGCCGCGGCAATCGCGTCGACCGCGGCAAGCGGATCGGCCGGATAGCCGGTGCCGGCCGCGAAGTCGTTCCCGGTGCCCGCCGGGACCGGGCCGAAGGCGACGCCGGTACCGGCGACCGCCTGGAGCGCCAGATGGACCGTGCCGTCGCCACCGACCGTCACCAGGGCGGCGGCGCCGTCCGCGACCGCGGCCTGACAGGCCGCGCTGGCCTGCCGGGGAGTACCCGCCTCAAGCAGCCGCACCGGCCGACCCACCGTGCCGAGCCGGTCGAGTACGGCCGGCAGCAGTCCCCGGAACCGGCCCCGTCCGGCGGCCGGGTTGGCCAGCACCGCCAGGTAGCCGTCGGCCAGCCGACCGGCGACGACGGAGCCGGGAAGTTGATCGTTGGCGGTCACGGCGAGCACCGTACCGCCCGCCGTGCCGCCTTCGACAGCTCAGGTGAACTCAGGTCATGTCGTCGTAACGCCGCTCGATCGGCTGCGGCGCGGTGACCGGGTCCGGTGCGGAGACCGGCGTGACCGTCTCGACCCGTTCACCGGCGGTCACCGGCTCCGGCTCCAGGTCGAGCGGCGAGACCTCGTCGTCGTCCAGTCCCGAGTAGATCTCCTTACCACGGCCCTTGCGCCGGTCGTTCAGCATCGCCACCCCGACCGCCGCGAAGTAGAGCGCGCAGAGGCAGACGGCGAGCGCGGTCATGCCGAACGGGTCCGGGGTGGGTGTGACGATCGCTGAGAAGAGGAAGAACACAAAGACAGCGATCCGCCACCAGCCGAGCATCTTCCGGCCGCTCACCAGCCCGACGAAGTTGAGCATCAGGACGATGAGCGGGAACTCGAACGCAACGCCGAACATCAGGATCATGTTGGTAACGAACCCGATGTAGCGGGTGACCTCGAGCGTGGTGTTGATGTCGTCGCCGCTGAGCTCGATGAGGAAGGCCAGCCCCTTCGACACCACGAAGAACGCCAGCACCGCCCCGGCCGCGAAGAGCGGCGCCGCCAGTGCGGTGAAGATGTACGCGTACCGGCGCTCGTGTCGGTGCAGGCCGGGCGCGATGAACGCCCAGAGCTGGAAGAGCCAGACCGGGGCCGCGAGGATCAGCCCCAGCCAGAGTGCGATCTTGAGGTCGAGCAGGAAGACGTCGGGGACACCGAGCTGCACGAAGTTGCACTCACCGGCGGCGTTCTTCGAGCCCGGCAGCTCACAGTACGGCTGCGACAGGAGCCGGCGGACGGGCCGAGCCAGCCAGATGCCGAGGCCGAATCCGACCACGATGCCCAGGGATGCCTTGAACAGCCGGTTACGCAGCTCCCGGATGTGCTCGATCAGGGTCATCGAGCCGTCGGCGGCTCGCTCGAAGTTGCTCGGACCGCGCCGGCGCAGCAGGGCGAAGGCCACGGGACGGGCCCCGGTCAGTTGTCGCGGACGCGCTGCACCGGGTCGTTGACCGGCGCCGCGGGCGGCTGGTAACCGGGCTGGTGCACGCTGGTCGGGTGCACGGTGTCACCCGGCAGCGGCTGGCGGCCCGCCTGCGCGTCGGCCTTCTCGGCCAGGTCCTTGTCGTCCTCGGAAAGGCTCTTCGTCTCGGCCTTGATGATCCGCAGCGAACGACCGAGTGACCGGGCCGCGTCCGGAAGCCGCTTCGCGCCGAAGAGCAGGACCAGCACAGCCACGAGTACGAAGATGTGCCACGGCTTGAGGGCGCCCATGGAAGCTCCAGTTCGATGTTTGTCCAGCAAAGGGGTGTGTCCTGGCCCATCGTACGTGCGTCGGGAAGGAGTGCCACCCGCCAGGCTGGTGACTTTCCGGCCGGCTGGTGAAGTCTTGACCAACGCGGGGCATCCGTCAACCACGTGATCGAAGGCCCTGAGCAGGGATGATTCCGCGCCGCCGGGCTACTCTTCGCCGCCGCGCTTGGCGCGGATCAGCACGAGCCGCTGCTGGAGCGTCTCGACCTGCTGCTGCATGGCCTCGGCCCGGTCCTGCACGGCCAGCGCCACCCGCTGGAGGTCTTCGGCCTGCTCCTGGCGGCGTTGCAGGCCCAGCCTGGCCCGGTGCAGTCGCGGCAGCCGGGTCAGCACCCGACGGACCGCCAGCCCCAGCACCAGGAGCCCGACGAGGACGGCCGCGAGCACGATCCACTTCACCACGTCGGCCAGCCTAGTGGCTTCCGGCCGTGGTCGCCGGATCGGCGCCCGGGACCAGCTCGACGCCCGGGCGCGGGCCAACCGCCTCCGGCGCGCCGTCCGGTGGCAGCGTGGCGTACGCGTCGAGCGCGGCGGCGGCCCGGTCGCGTACCTGGTCGGCGAGTTCCGCCGGGGCGACCACCGTGACGTCCGGCCCGAGCCCCAGCACGAACCGCCGGGCCCAGTCGAGGTCGGTGACCCGCAGCGAGACCAGCCACTCCCGGCCGGCCCGGCCGGCGTCGCCGGCACCGGGATCCGGCTCGACCCGCTCGCACGGGTAGTACTCGGTGATCCACCGGCTGGACCGGCCGACCCGCAGGGTCACCAGCGGCAGGTCCTGGTCGGGGCGGAAGATGCCGGCGCTCAGGTCGTGCAGCCGGGCCTGTGGCGGCGGTGCGGCCGGCTCGTCCAGCTCGACGAGCGCGTCGATCCGGTCGGCCCGGAACAGCCGCACCGACTCCGCCCGCCGGCACCATGCCTCGAGGTAGGCCAGGCCGCCGACCATCAGCACCCGGATCGGGTCGACCGTGCGTTCGGTGGTCTCGTCCCGGGTCGCGGCGTAGTAGGTGATCCGGAGCGCCCGGCCCCGCTGGACCGCACCGTGCAGCGCCGCGACCCGGTCGCTGTCCCCCGGCATCCGTACCGCGACGGGGGCGTCGGCGAGTTCGCCGGCCGCGTTCTCGATCTTGGCGAGGGCGCGTTCGATCGCGTCCCGGTTGGCCATCCCCGGCGTCTCGGCGAGCATCCGCAGCGCAACCACCAGTGCCAGTGCCTCGTCCGGGGTGAGCCGCAGCGGGCGGTCGATCCCCGCGTCGTAGGTGATGGTGACCCGGTCACCGTCGAAGGCCATGTCGATCAGGTCGCCCGGCCCGTACCCGGGCAGGCCGCAGACCCAGAGCAGTTCCAGGTCCTCGCGTAGCTGTCGCTCGGTCACCCCGAGGTCGGCCGCCGCCTCGGACAGCTCGATCCCCGGCCGGGCCAGCAGGTACGGCACCAGGTTCAGCAGTCGGGCCAGCCGATCGGCCGAGGTCCGCGCAGCGCCGCCGGACCGTTGCGCCGGACGAGTCACGCCGGCTCCCCCCTCTGGTCAGTTCCCGGGGCCCCAACCCCGGTCCGCCCCGCGTTACCCCGACGCCCGGGCGGTCGCCATCTCGTCGTGCCGGGCGGTGATCTCCTTGAGCCGCTGGATCACGGCGTCCCGGATCTCCGGCGGGTCGAGCACCCGGACATCGGGACCGTAGCCGACGAGCCTACCGGCGAGCGACTCGGCATCGGCGTACGGCAGGACCAGGCGGTCGCCGTCGGGCCCGCTGATCACCTCCCGGGCCCACCTGCGCAGCCCGGCGGCGCGGCCCGGTGCGACCAGCACGGTGGCTCGGCCGGAGCGCTCCACCGGACCGGACCACTTGGCGACGTGGCTGATCAGGTCGACACCGACCGGCGGGGAGAAGGCGCCCGGCCTACCGATCATCCGGACCGCGCCGCCGACGATCCGGGAGAGCCGGAAACAGCGGGCCGCGTCGCGGTCGAGGTCGTGGCCGACCACGTACCAGCGGGCTCGCCAGCAGACCACGCCCCAGGGTTGCAGCCGGCGGCTGGTCGGAGCGTCGCCGTCGGGTACCCGGTAGTCGAAGCCGACGGTGCGCCGGTCCCGGGCCGCCGCGGTCAGCGGCCCGAACGCCGGGTCGACGGTGACCACCGGCTCCACCCCGAGGGTGGCCTGCGGGTCGACGTCGACACCGGCGGCGCGCAGCTTCGCCAGCCCGGAGGAGGCCGCCGCGGCCAGCCCGGCGTGCCGCCAGAGCCGCGCGGCGATGCCCACCGCCGCCGCCTCGTCGGGCTCCAGCGGGATGTCCGGCAGCGCGTACTCCCGGTGGGCGATCCGGTAGCCCGGCTCGGCGTCGAAGGCGCTGGCCGTGCCGGTCTCGAGTGGTACGCCCAGCTCACGCAGCTCGGCCTTGTCCCGCTCGAACTTGCGCTGGAAGGCCTCGTGGTCACGTGGGTCGTCCGGATCATGCTCATAGCCCGGCACGGTCGCGGCGATCTGCGCGGCGGTCAGGAACCGTCGGGTGGACAGCAAACAGATCACCAGGTTGACCAGGCGTTCGGTACGGGTCCGCGACACGACACAGACGCTAGCAGTGTCGGATCACGAAGCGGGTACCCGCGCGGCACCCGGGCCGGCCGGTCCGTCGCCCCCTGGTCGCGGCCAGGGTCGACTTCCGGGACGAGGCGACCGGGGCGGAGATCGAGGCCGGCGCCGAGGAGGCCGAACGCCGGCTGGTCGCCCGCTTCCCGCAGATCCGGTACGTCTTCCTCGACCCGACCCGGAGCGGCAAGCCGTAGCCGGTTACCCTGCCGGCCATGGTGCGATGGCGGTCCGGCACGGTCACGGCGGTCCGGCGGAGCTGGCACGGCGCCGTCGAACTCGACGTCCGGCAGTCCGACGGGGCGCAGGTACGGGCGCTGGCGTACCCGGAACTGGTCGGCACCCCCGAGCCGGGCGACCGGGTGCTGCTGAACGTGGGTGCGCTGCTGATGGGGCTCGGCACCGGCGGGTACGCCCTGGTGGTGGCGCTGCCGGACCGGCTGCCGGCGGATCCGCCCCGGACGGTCGACACCCGGGACGCCGGGCATCTGGTCAAGGCCCGCTACACGCCGCTGCAACCGATCCTGCTCGGTGTCGACGAGGAGGCCTCCCCGCACCGGGCGGCGCTGGTCGACGCCGACGATCTCGGCGGGCTGCCGGTGGTCACCGCCGACCTGCACTCCGCGCTGCCGGCGATCGTGGCGGGGATCCGGGCCGACGCGCCCGACGTCCGGATCGGCTACCTGTGGACCGACGGCGGTGCGCTGCCGGCCTGGTTCTCCCGCACCCTGCACGGCCTGCGCGCCGACCTCGCCGGCACGGTCACCGTCGGTCAGGCGTTCGGTGGCGACCTGGAGGCGACGAACCTGCACAGCGGGCTGCTCGCCGCCCGGCACGTGCTGCGGGCCGACGTGGCGATCGTGGCCCAGGGGCCGGGCAACCTGGGCACCGGCACCCGGTGGGGCTTCTCCGGGGTCGCGGTCGGCGAGGCGGTCAACGCGGTCGCCGCGCTGGGCGGCCGGCCGGTCGGCTCGCTGCGGATCTCCGGCGCCGACCCGCGGGACCGGCACCGGGGGCTGTCGCACCACAGCGTCACCGCGTACGGCCGGGTCGCGCTGGCCACCGCCGACCTGGTACTCCCGGCCGAGCTGCCGGCGGAGCTGGCCGCGCTGGTCGAGCCGGCCGTGGCCGCGCTGGCGGGGCGGCACCGGATCGTCCGGGTACCGGTGCACGGGCTCGACGAGGCGCTACGGGCCAGCCCGGTCCCGCTCTCGACGATGGGCCGGGGACTGGCCGAGGAGCACGCCTACTTCCTGGCTGCGGCCGCCGCCGGCCGGTACGCCGCCCGCCTGCGCTGACCCGGTGCCTGGGCGCTCGGCGAACCCGGTCGGGGTCGGGGTCAGCTCAGGAAGACCAGCGCCAACCAGCCGGCCACGACCAGGACAAGCGCGAGGGTGAGCACCCAGGTGGGCACGGTGTACTCGCCCCGGCGGTTGCGCTCGATCTCCTCCCGGATCTTCGCCCGCCGCCGCTCGATCCGGTTCTGCCGGATCGTCTCGGGGCGGCGGTGCTCGTCGTCGTCGCGACCGTCTGGATGCGTCATAGCGGGGGAAAGCCTAACTGCCAGGCCTCACATGCTCGCGATCAGCCGCTCCACCCGCTCGTCGTACGCCCGGAACGGGTCCTTGCAGAGCACCGTGCGCTGGGCCTGGTCGTTCAGCTTGAGGTGCACCCAGTCGACGGTGAAGTCCCGGCGCTTCTCCTGGGCGTGCCGGATGAACTCGCCGCGCAGCCGGGCCCGGGTGGTCTGCGGCGGGGTCTCCTTCGCCTCGAAGATCTCCGGGTCGGTGGCGATCCGGTCCACCTGCTTGCGCCGCTCCAGCAGCCCGTAGAGGCCACGCCCGCGGCGCAGGTCGTGGTACGCCAGGTCCATCTGGGCGATCCGGGGGTGCGACAGCGGCAGGTCGTTCTTGCGCTGGTAGCGCTCGATGAGCCGGAGCTTGGTCACCCAGTCGATCTCCCGGGAGACCGGCTCCAGGTCGCCGGTCTCGACCGCGCGCAGCACCCGGCCCCAGAGCTCGACCACCCGCTTCGCGGTCTGGTCCCCGCCCCGCCGCTCGACGAACTCGGTCGCCTTGGCCAGGTATTCCTGCTGGATCTCCAGCGCGCTGATCTCCTTGTTCGAGGCGAGCCGGACCTTGCGCCGGCCGGTGATGTCGTGCGACACCTCCCGGATCGCCCGGATCGGGTTCTCCAGCGACAGGTCACGCATCACCACCCCGGCCTCGATCATCCGCAGCACGATGTCCGCGCTGCCGACCTTGAGCAGGGTGGTGACCTCGTTCATGTTGGAATCGCCGACGATGACGTGCAGCCGGCGGTAGCGCTCGGCGTCGGCGTGCGGCTCGTCCCGGGTATTGATGATCGGCCGGCTGCGGGTGGTCGCCGAGGAGACCCCCTCCCAGATGTGCTCGGCACGCTGGGAGAGGCAGTAGACGGCGCCACGCGGGGTCTGCAGCACCTTGCCGGCGCCACAGATCAACTGCCGGGTGACCAGGAAGGGGATCAGCACATCGGCCAGCCGGCCGAACTCGCCGTGCCGGGAGACCAGGTAGTTCTCGTGGCAGCCGTACGAGTTGCCGGCCGAGTCCGTGTTGTTCTTGAACAGGTAGATCTCACCCGCGATGCCCTCGTCGTGCAGCCGCTTCTCCGCGTCGACCAGCAGACCCTCCAGGATCCGCTCGCCGGCCCGGTCGTGGGCCACCAGGTCGGAGACCGAGTCGCACTCCGGGGTGGCGTACTCCGGGTGGGACCCGACGTCGAGGTAGAGCCGGGCACCGTTGCGCAGGAAGACGTTGCTCGAGCGCCCCCAGGAGACCACCCGGCGGAAGAGGTAACGGGCGACCTCGTCCGGGGACAGCCGCCGTTGGCCGCGGTAGGTGCAGGTGACACCGTACTCGGTTTCAAGGCCGAAGATTCGCCGCTCCATGATTGGAGATTAGTCGCCCGAGGCCCGAGTTGGTCAGCCTCGGGCCGTGGCGTTGTGGGGGAACTCCGGCGGCCGATCGTCCTGCACCGGTCACCTGCCGGGATCCTCGAGGATGCCGAAGAGGTACTCGCCGTAGCCGCTCCGGCTCAGCGGCTGGGCCAGCTCGCGGAGCTGCTCGTCGGAGATCAGCCCGCTGCGCCAGACCACCTCCTCGATGCAGCCCACCTTCAGGCCCTGCCGCTCCTCGATCACCCGGACGAACTCGCCGGCCTGGACCAGCGAGGTGAAGGTCCCGGTGTCCAGCCAGGCGGTGCCCCGGTCCAGCGCGGTGACCTGGAGCCGACCCGCCGCCAGATAGGTCTGGTTGACCGCTGTGATCTCCAGTTCGCCCCGGTCGCTCGGGGTCAGCCCCCTGGCGACCTTCACCACGTCGTTGGCGTAGAAGTAGAGGCCCGGGACGGCGTACCGCGACTTGGGTTTTTCCGGCTTCTCCTCGATCGACAGCGCCCGCCCGTCGGAATCGAACTCGACAATCCCGTAACCCTCGCAGTTCGCCACCGGATAGGCGAAGATCCGGCCACCGTCCGGGTCGCCGTTGCGGGCCAGGCTCCGGCCCAGTCCGGCGCCGTAGAAGATGTTGTCGCCGAGGATCAGCGCCACCGAATCGCCCGCCAGGAACTCCTCGCCGAGAAGGAACGCCTGCGCGATTCCGTCCGGACTCGGCTGGGCGACGTACTCCAACCGGAGGCCCCACTGGGAGCCGTCGCCGAGGAGTCGCCGGAACTGCCCCTGGTCGCCGGGAGTGGTGATGATGAGGATCTCCCGTATTCCCGCCATGACCAACGTGGAGAGCGGGTAGTAGATCATTGGTTTGTCGAAAACCGGCATGAGTTGTTTCGACACGGCCTGGGTGATCGGCCACAGCCGCGAGCCGGTGCCGCCCGCCAGCAGGATTCCACGCATTCGCGCAGGCTACCGGGGGCAGCCGCGTTGGAGAGTCAATTCGCCGACAGCTCGGCCTGACGGTGCGGCCGGCAAACGGCGCGTAGACTTTCCGATTCATGAGGATCCTCGTGACCGGTGGAGCCGGATTTATCGGTTCTGAATACGTACGTATGCTGCTGACCGGCACAGGTCCCCGGCTCGCGCCGAGCGCGGTCACCGTACTGGACAAGCTCACCTACTCCGGCAACCTGGCCAACCTCGATCCGGTACGCGCCGACCCCCGGCTCCGGGTGGTGGTCGGCGACATCTGCGACCCGATCGTGCTCGACGAGGTGGTTCCCGGGCACGACGTGATCGTGCACTTCGCGGCCGAGTCACACGTGGACCGCTCGATCCACCGGGCCGCCCCGTTCGTCACCACCAACGTGCTCGGCACGCAGACCCTGCTGGAGGCGGCGCTGCGGCACCGTACCGGCCGGTTCGTGCACGTCTCCACCGACGAGGTCTACGGCTCGATCGAGCAGGGATCCTGGACCGAGTCGACCCCGCTGGCGCCGAACTCGCCGTACTCGGCCGCCAAGGCCGGCTCCGACCTGCTGGCCCTGGCCTACCACCGCACCTACGGGATGGACGTGGTGCTGACCCGCTGCTCCAACAACTACGGGCCGTACCAGTTCCCGGAGAAGGTGATCCCGCTCTTCGTCACCAACCTGCTCGCCGGCGGCACCGTGCCGCTCTACGGCGACGGCGGCAACGTCCGGGACTGGCTGCACGTGCACGACCACTGCGTCGGGGTCGCCCTGGTGCAGGACAAGGGGCGGCCGGGCGAGGTCTACCACATCGGCGGCGGCACCGAGCTGACCAACCGTGAGCTGACCGCCCGGCTACTCGCCGCCTGCGACGCCGACTGGGACCGGGTCAGGCCGGTCGCCGACCGGATGGGGCACGACCGCCGCTACTCGCTGGACATCACCAAGATCAGTGAGGAACTCGGGTACGCGCCCCGGATCGACCTCGACCGCGGGCTGGCCGAGACGGTCACCTGGTACCGGGAGAACCGCGCGTGGTGGGAGCCGCTCAAGGCGCGGCTGAGCGGCGAGGAGATCGGGCGACCCGGGCCGGACGTCCGGTGACCGCCCAGCGGGACGCACGTCCGCCGGGCACCCACCGGGGCGCCGAGCCACCGGGCACCCACCGCGGCGCCGAGCCACCTGGCACCCAGCGGGACGCGGAGCCGCCGAGCTGGCTGGTGACCGGGGCCGGCGGGATGCTGGGCCGGGACCTGGTGGCGGTGCTCTCCGCCCGGCACCCGGGGCGGGTCACCGCCGCCACCCGGGCCGAGGTCGACCTGACCGACCCGGCGGCGGTACGGGCGGCGGTAGCCGGACACCGGATCGTGGTCAACGCCGCCGCCTATACCGACGTGGACGGCGCGGAGGAACAGGAGGCGGCCGCCACCGCCGTCAACGGCACCGGGGTGGCCAACCTGGCGGCGGCGTGTGCCGAGACCGGCGCGCGGCTGCTGCACATCTCCACCGACTACGTCTTCGCCGGCGACGCCGACCGGCCCTATCCGGAGGACGCCCCGACCGCGCCGGTCAACGCGTACGGGCGGAGCAAGCTCGCCGGGGAGCTCGCCGTCGCCCGGCTGCTGCCGCAGACCGGATACCTCGTACGCACCGCGTGGCTGTACGGCGCACACGGCCCCAACTTCGTCACCACAATGCTCCGGCTGGCCACCCAACGCCCACACCTCGACGTGGTGAACGACCAACTCGGGCAGCCGACCTGGTCGTACGCGCTCGCGGAGCGACTGGCCGACCTCGGCGCCACCGCCCACCGGGGCGCCGCACCGGCCGGCATCTACCACGGCACGGCGAGCGGCCGGACCACCTGGTACGGCCTGGCCCGCGAGGTCTTCGCCCGGACCAGGCTCGACGCGGACCGGATCCGTCCCGTCGACAGCGACCGGTTTCCCCGCCCGGCGCGCCGGCCCGGTTACAGCGTGCTCGGGCACGCCGGGTGGTCCCGGGCCGGGCTGGCCCCGATGGCGGACTGGCGCGCGATGCTCGCCGAGGCGCTGCGACCGGACGGGACGCTGGCCGACGCCCGCCCGCCGGCCGGACCGAGCCACGCCGCCGACGACCGGATCCGCTCCGGCTCGCGTTAGCGGCGCGACTGGGCGAGTGGCAACGTACGCGTCCGGTCTTCTGACCGGACGCGTACGGGGCGGCGACTGGAGCGGCGCAGTCCTACTCGGACTTCTCCTCGCCGTTGGTCGACTTGTCACGGCCGGCCGGCTTGGCCTTGCCCTCCAGGTCGGCCGAGCCGGCGGACTCGGCCGGCTTGTCCGGGCCGGGGGCCGGAGTCTTCGGCTCGGCCGGCAGCGCCTCGCCGCCGTCGGCCTTGGCAGGCGCCCCGTCCAGCAGCGAGACCAGTGCGGCACCGGTGATCCGGCGGAAGGTACGGCCGACCCGCCGCCGGTCCAGGATCGCCACCTCGAGTTGGCTGGCGGCGATGGTCCGGGGCGCACCGCCCTCGCCACCGACGCTGCCGAGCGCCCGGACCGCCAGCCGGACCGCAGCGTCCAGCGACATGTCCGGCTGGTGCTCCTCGCGCAGCGCCCCGGTGACCGCCTCCGCCTGCCCGCCCATCGCCATCCGGCCGGGCTCGTCGTTGACCGAACCGTCGTAGGTGATCCGGTAGAGCTCGTCCTGCTCCGGCGTGCTGCCCACCTCGGCGACGCAGATCTCCACCTCGAACGGCTTGGACTGCTCGGTGAAGATCGCACCCAGGGTCTGGGCGTACGCGTTCGCCAGCGCCCGGCCGGTGACGTCCCGCCGGTCGAAGCTGAGCCCGATCGCGTCCGCCATCCGCACTCCCGCGCGGCGCAGGTTCTCGAACTCGTTGTACCGGCCGACCGCCGCGAAGGCGACCCGGTCGTAGATCTCACTGACCTTGTGCAGGGCGCTGGAGAGGTTCTCCGCCACGAAGAGCACCCCGCCGGAGTAGCTGAGCGTCACGGCGCTCCGCCCGCGCGCGATGCCCTTGCGGGCCAGCTCCGAGCGGTCGCGCATGATCTGCTCGGGTGAGGCGTAGAACTGCATGGCCACGGCGGCGGTTCTCCTAACCGGTTCTGCTGACGACGGCGGGTTGCGGGTGGTACGGGGCGGTCAGCCGCCCGGGTTCTCCATCCGGGCGGCGACCACCGCTTCGGCGACCTCGGCCGCCTCGGCGTCGGAGAGCCGGTTGGTGCCCTCCGCGGTGGCCGTCATCACCACTGGGAAGATGCGGCGGCTCAGGTCGGGACCACCGGTGGCGCTGTCGTCGTCGGCGGCGTCGTAGAGCGCCTCGACGGCGATCCGGATGGCGTCGGGGGTACTCAGCCCGGGGCGGTACCGCTTCTTCAGCGCCGCCTTCGCGAAGAGCGAGCCGGAGCCGATGCCGTCGTAGCCGGTCTCCTCGTAGGGTCCGCCGGCCACGTCGAAGCTGAAGATCCGGCCGGCCTTGGCCGGATCGGTGGCCGCCAGGTCGAAGCCGGCGAAGAGCGGAATCACCGCGAGCCCCTGCATCGCCGCACCGAGGTTGCCGCGGATCATCGCGGCAAGCCGGTTGGCCTTGCCGTCGAGGGAGAGCATCGCTCCCTCGATCTTCTCGTAGTGCTCCAGCTCCACCTGGAAGAGTCGCACCATCTCCAGGGCGATGCCCGCCGTGCCGGCGAAGCCGACCAGCGAGTATTCGTCGGCGGGGTGCACCTTGCGGATGTCCCGGCTGGAGATCAGGTTGCCCATGGTGCCCCGCCGGTCACCGGCCATCACCACCCCGTCCGCGGTGGTCAGCGCGACGATGGTGGTGGCGTGCGGAACGAGCTCGCCGGCGGACCCGGGCGGCAGCGGCCGGCGACCGGGCAGCAGGTCGGGGGCTGCCGTGCTCAGGAACTGGGTGAACGAGGACGTCCCCACGTTGAGGAACACGTCTGGTAGACGCCCGGTTGGATCAAAAGCCGCTGCCACGTGCTCCCTCTCAGCTGTCTCATCACGTCGCCCGGATCCCCCGCGTCAGCGCAGGAACCGGGCGAGGCCACCGTTTGCGGTTGAAGCAGAGTATCCCCCGGATCTCCCCGGTGCGATGATCGTCGTCGCCGTGTTGCGCCACTCCGACGGCGACGCCCCTGTGTGCCCCGGCTGCCGCCGGTGCGCCGGCCGGTCACCACCCGGGCACCTGGGTCGGGCCCGCGCTACCCGCTCGGCCACCACGCCGGTGCGTCGGCACAGGCGCACCGCCGCGCACCGCGCCGGGTTCGGCGTGGGTGGACCACGTCCGACCCGGCCCGGGTACGGCTACTGTCCGCCCTTCTGGACGTAGCCCCGGACGAACTCCTCGGCGTTCTCCTCGAGCACCGAGTCGATCTCGTCCAGCAGGTCGTCGACGTCCTCGGTGATCTCCGCGTGCCGCTCGGCGACCTCCGGGTTCGCCTCGGTCGCGACCTCGTCGACCTCCTCGTCCCGGCGCGCCTTGCCGGACTGTGACTGACCGCCGGTGTCACGGGTAGCCATATCTGCTGCCTCCTCCACGATCGCCTGGGGAAAACTTACCTCGGATGGACGACGAATCCTCCGGCACCGCCGCTGCCGGCGGCGGGTGGCCCGGCGTCAGCCACCGGTGATCGTCTCCAGCAGGTCCTTGGCGCTCGCGCACCGGTCGAACAACGCGCCGACGTGCTTGCGGGTGCCCCGCTCGGGTTCCATCATCGGGACCCGCACCAGGGACTCCCGGCCGACGTCGAAGATGACCGAGTCCCAGCTCGCCGCCACCACCTCGGAGGCGTACTGGGCGAGGCAGCGGCCCCGGAAGTAGGCCCGGGTGTCCTCCGGCGGCTCGGTCATCGCCGCCCGGGTCAGCTCCTCGGGCAGCAGCGTCGCCATCGCCCCCCGGCTGACCAGCCGGTGGTAGAGGCCCTTCTCCGGGCGTACGTCGGAGTACTGCAGGTCGACCAGTTGCAGCTTGTGCGAGGCCCAGCCGAGCTTCTCCCGCTCCCGGTAGCCCTCCAGCAGCCGCAGCTTCGCCACCCAGTCCAGCTCGCCGGCGCAGAGCATCGGGTCCCGGCCGAGCCGGTCGAGTACACCCTCCCAGCGGTCAAGCACGTCGACGGTGTCGGAGTCGAGGTCGTCGCCGTATCGCTCGTCCACAAAGGAACGCGCCCGCTCGAAGTACGCCCACTGCAGGTCGAGCGCGGTCAGCCGGCGGCCGTCGCGCAGCCGGAGCCGGTGCGACAGCGACGGGTCGTGGCTGACCGCCTTCAGCTCACCCACCGGGTCGGCGATGGCCAGGTCCGGGCTGAGCGCCTTCTCCTCGATCATGGTGAGCACCAGCGCCGTGGTGCCGACCTTGAGATAGGTGGAGATTTCGGACAGGTTGGCGTCGCCGATGATGACGTGCAGCCGGCGATATTTGTCGGCGTCCGCGTGCGGCTCGTCCCGGGTGTTGATGATCGGCCGCTTCAGCGTCGTCTCGAGGCCGACCTCGACCTCGAAGAAATCGGCCCGTTGCGAGATCTGGAAGCCGGGCTGCGAACCGTCCTGGCCGATGCCGACCCGGCCGGCGCCGCAGACGATCTGCCGGGTCACGAAGAACGGTGTCAGGTACGCGACGATGTCGGCGAACGGCGTCTGCCGGCGCATCAGGTAGTTTTCGTGCGCGCCGTAGCTGGCACCCTTGTTGTCGGTGTTGTTCTTGTAGAGGTGGATCGGGTGGGTGCCGGGGATGGTGGCGGCCCGCCGGGACGCCTCGGCCATCACCCGCTCCCCCGCCTTGTCCCAGCGGACCAGGTCCAGCGGGTTGGTCACCTCGGGAGTGGAGTATTCCGGGTGGGCGTGGTCGACATATAGCCGGGCGCCGTTGGTCAGTATCACGTTGGCCAGCCCGAGATCCTCGTCGGCCAGCGCCTCCGCCGGGTCGTAGGCGGCGCCCGAGTAGGTGAAGCCGCGGGCGTCCCGCAGCGGGGACTCCTCCTCGTAGTCCCAGCGGGCCCGGCCGCCCCGGGCCAGCTCAGGGCGGGCACCGTAGGCATTCACCACCTGCGAGGAGGTCACCATCGGGTTGGCTCCGGCCTGGCCGGGCACGGAGATGCCGTACTCCACCTCGGTGCCCATGATCCGCCGGACACTCATGCCGCCGCCTCGCTTCGCTCCGTGCCACCATGAGGCACGACCGCCCTGAGCCCGATGATTCGCTCGCTACGCTTACTCATGCCGGCACTCCGCTTCGCTCCGTGCCACCATGAGGCACGACCGCCCTGAGCCCGATGATTCGCTCGCTACGCTCGCTCATGCCGCCGCCTCGCTCCGCTTACCCATGCCGTTGAGCCTAGTCCGCGCCGCCGCCGGATTGCTCGCCCGGTGTGTCGACACGGCCACGGTACGCCTTCACCGCCCGTTCGACCCGATTCGGTACCGGTGGCCCCGGGGGCGCGCCGTGGGATCCCGGACAGCACTGTGGGCGCCGCGATGGCGGCGCCCACAGATGCCGTCGTCCGTTACAGGTATTGGCCGGTGTTGCTGGCGGTCTCGATGGACCGGCCGGCCTCCGCGCCCTTGCCACCGGAGACGAGGGTACGGATGTAGACGATCCGCTCCCCCTTCTTGCCGGAGATCCGGGCCCAGTCGTCGGGATTGGTGGTGTTGGGCAGGTCCTCGTTCTCGCGGAACTCGTCGACGCAGGCGTCGAGCAGGTGCTGCAACCGCAGCCCCTTGCGCCCGGAGGAGAGGAACTCCTTGATCGCCATCTTCTTGCCCCGGTCGACGATGTTCTGGATCATCGCGCCGGAGTTGAAGTCCTTGAAGTAGAGGACTTCCTTGTCGCCATTGGCGTAGGTGACCTCGAGGAAGCGGTTCTCCTCGGTCTCCGAGTACATCCGCAGCACGACCGCCTCGATCATGGCGGCAACCGTGGACTGCGGGTCATTGCCGTGCTCGGTCAGGTCGTCCGGGTGCAGCGGCAGCCCGGTGAGGATGTACTTGGAGAAGATGTCCTTGGCCGCCTCGGCGTCCGGCCGCTCAATCTTGATCTTCACGTCGAGCCGGCCGGGGCGGAGGATCGCCGGGTCGATCATGTCCTCCCGGTTGGAGGCGCCGATCACGATCACGTTCTCCAGGCCCTCGACACCGTCGATCTCGCTGAGTAGCTGCGGGACGATGGTGTTCTCCACGTCGGAGGAGACGCCGGAGCCCCGGGTCCGGAACACCGAGTCCATCTCGTCGAAGAACACGATGACCGGGGTACCCTCGCCGGCCTTCTCCCGAGCCCGCTGGAAGATCAGCCGGATGTGCCGCTCGGTCTCGCCGACGTACTTGTTGAGCAGCTCCGGGCCCTTGATGTTGAGGAAGAAGCTGGTGTGCTTCTCCTCGCCCCGCCGCTCGGCGATCTTCTTGGCCAGCGAGTTCGCCACCGCCTTGGCGATCAGCGTCTTGCCGCAGCCGGGCGGACCGTAGAGCAGGATGCCCTTCGGCGGCCGGAGCTGGTGCTCGCGGAAGAGGTCGGCGTGCAGGAACGGCAACTCGACGGCGTCGCGGATCTGCTCGATCTGGGCCTGCAGGCCACCGATGTCGCCGTAGTCGACGTCCGGCACCTCCTCCAGGACCAGTTCCTCGACCTCGCTCTTCGGGATCCGCTCGTACGCGTACGCCGAGCGGGGCTCGATCATGAGCGAGTCACCGGCCCGCAGTGGCGCACCGATGAGAGTCTCCGCGAGGTGGACGATCCGTTCCTCGTCGGCGTGGGAGATCACCAGTGCCCGGTCGCCGGCGCCGCCGGTAGGGCTGTCCAGCACCTCCTTGAGCATGACGACCTCGCCGACCCGCTCGTAGCCGAACGCGTCGACGATGTTGAGCGCGTCGTTGAGCAGGACCTCCTGCCCACGGCGCAGCTCCGCCACGTCGAGCGAGGGTGACACCGCCACCCGGAGCTTGCGACCACCCGTGAAGACGTCGACCGTGCCGTCGTCGTGCCGGGCCAGGAAGACACCATAACCGCTGGGCGGTTGCGCCAGCCGGTCAATCTCCTCCTTGAGGGTGACGATCTGGGCGCGTGCCTCCTTGAGGGTGTTCACGAGCCGCTCGTTGTTCTCCGTGAGTCGAGCCAACTGCGCCTGTGTCGCCGCCAGCCGTTCCTCAAGCTGCCGGACGTGTCGAGGGCTTTCGGTCAACTTGCGCCGCACCAGAGCGAGTTCCTCTTGAAGAAACGCGACCTGGGTGGAGAGATCGTGGGCCTCCTTCTCCCACCGTGCGGCGCGCGAGTCCGCGTCGTCGCTGCGTGCCACGTCCCACCTCCCCGGGGGCTTGAACGTTCTGCCCTAACACTAACCGCTATGACGCTGATTCGGTTCCACGCAACACCCTCGTCGCCGAACCTTGATCACGTCGTCAACGACCGGTGGGGCCGATGTCGATGGATCGGGGTACCGTCGCGGCGGGCCGGGAGGGTCTGCGGCGACCGCGTCCGACGCTGCCGGCGAGCGACCGGGTCGCGGCTGACCAGGCACTCCCGTACCGTAGCGCCGTTCTGACGGCGCCACGCTCCTGATTCGGCGTCGCGGCGCTACCGCACGTCGCGGCGCCGGTGACCTCGCCACACATGACGCGGTGCGTCGCCCCGACACCGGGCGCACCGGAAAACGGTCAACCGGGCCGGCCGGACGGTTCGGGGACGCGAGGGGCGGCACCCGGACGGTCCGGGGACGCGAGGGGCGGCACCCGGACGGTCCGGGGACGCGAGGGCGTGAGGTTTCCCACGGACGAGCACGGGACGTTTCTCAGGGCGACGGTGCTCACAGGGTGGGACGGCCAACCACCGAGGCGACCAACCGGGCGAACTCCTCCAGCCGGGCGATCTGTCCCGCGCCGCCGTCGTCGAGCGTCTTGCCGAACCGCAGCGCGTCGTGCCGGGGCGGCACCTGCGCGTCGTCGCCCGGCACGCCCTCGTCGAGCGAGCTGAGCAGCAGGTAGACGTCGATGCTGTCGACCCGGATCTGGCCGGTCGGCGTACGGCTCAGCCGGCGCCGGCAGCCCACCTCGCTGACCGTCGAGACCGGTACCACCCGCAGCGACGAGGTCATCGAGCCGGCCGGGCCGTCGTCGGGCGGCACGTCCTCGCCGTGCCAGAGGATCAGCCGGCTGCCGTCACAGATCGCCACCTCCTGCCAGACCCCGTTAACCTCGTTGACGAAGCGCTCCAGGGTGAAGCCGAGCACCGAGGCGCCGTTCAGCACTCCGGTCAGCGCCTCCATCGCGACGTCCGGATCGCGCAGGTACGCCCGGGCGGCCGACTCCAGGTCCCGGTACGGCGACCAGTCCGGGAACACCGCCGGCAGGTCTCCCCCGCCGAACGCCGGCCGGCTCATGCCGACACCCCGCTGCGCTCAGCGCCGCCATGAGACACATCCGCGCCGAGCTGAGGCCGATCCGCGCCGAGCCGGCCGATTCGCTCACTGCGCTCGCTCATGCCGTCTCCTCGCCGTGCTCGGCACGCCCGCTGATGCGTCGACTCCGGCGGGAAGGGTTCACTCCGCAGCCCTCCCGGAGGTCGCCTCGGCCTCCTGCCGAGCCTGGCGGCGCAGCGCATACGCCTCGGCGCCCTTGCTGGGCTTGCGACGGCGCGGCGGCGCGGTGACCCCGGGCGCGAGCCGGCGACTGGAGACGAGGAAGGCGGTGTGCGCGATCATGCGGTGGTCCGGGCGCACGGCGAGCCCGTCCGCGTGCCAGTCCCGGACCAGCGACTCCCAGGCCCGCGGCTCGGTGAACCCGCCCCGCTCGCGCAGCGCCTCCACCAGCTCGGAGAGCTGGGGCGTGGTGGCGACGTAACCGATGAACACCCCGCCCGGGACCAGCGCGCGTTCGACCATGTCGAGCGCCTCCCAGGGGGTGAGGAGGTCAAGGATGATCCGGTCGAAACCGGATTCCTGGCAGTCTGCCACGTCGCCCACCCGGAGATTCCAGGCTGGATGCGGTCCACCGAAGAAGGATTCCACATTTCTGCGGGCGATTTCGGAGAAGTCCTCGCGCAGTTCGTAGGAATGCAGTTCGCCCTCCGGGCCGACGGCCCGGAGCAGCGAGCAGGTGAGCGCGCCGGACCCGACACCGGCCTCCAGGACCTTCGCGCCGGGGAAGATGTCGCCCATCGTCACGATCTGGGCCGCGTCCTTGGGATAGATCACCTGCGCACCGCGCGGCATGGAGAGCACGTAGTCCGCGAGCAGCGGCCGCAGCGCGAGGTAGGCCGTGCCGCCGGTCGAGGTGACCACGCTCCCGTCCGGCAATCCGATCAACGCGTCGTGGTCCAGCGCGCCGCGATGGGTATGGAAAGACCGCCCGGGCTCCAGCGTGATGGTGTGCATCCGCCCCTTCGGGTCGGTGAGCTGGACCCGGTCACCGGGGCGGAACGGCCCTCGGCGCGCCGGCACCGGTGCGGTCGGGGCGGCGGGGACGGCGGTGGGCTGTGCGGTCACTGAGTCATCTTCCGTTTCGGCTCCAGGAGCTGCGCCAGGTCGGCGATATGCAGAACGCCGACCACATCTTCGCCTGAGGTCACCAGGTACTGCGCGCCCGGGTGGGCCTGCACCGCGTGCACCACCTGCTCCCCGCCGAGCCCGACGGCGAGACTGGGCACCCCGTCCACGCCCCGGGCCACCGCGTCCACCGCCACCCAGGGCCGGCGCTCGGCCGGTACGGCCTCGGCGGCGGTCCGGTCGACCAGCGCCACCAGCCGGCCGGACGAGTCCGCGACCCCGAGCGCCGAACCGGGCTGCCCGGCGTCCACCCCGCGCCGCTGCGCCTCGGCCAGCGGCGTGCCGCTCGGCACCGAGAAGACCGGCCGCGCCAGCCGGGCCAGGTCGATGAGGGGGAACCGGCGGCTGATCCGGGCTGCCCGGATCGCCTGACCGGCGCCCTGCCAGAGGGTGAACGCAACCAGCAGCACCAGCGCCAGGCCCAGCCACGGCAGCCCGCCGAGCCAGGTCAGCAGCGTGAAGAGCACGGCGGTGCCGATCGCCACGGCCCGGCCGAACCAGCCGGCCACCTCGGTGGCCAGGTGCCGGTCCCGAGTGACGGCCCAGACCCCGGCCCGCAGCGCCCGACCGCCGTCCAGCGGCAGTCCGGGCAGGATGTTGAAGAGCCCGACCAGCACGTTGCTGGCGGCGAACTGGAAGGCGAACTGGTTGGCCAGGGTGCCGTCCGGAATGGCGAGCGTGGCGCCGACCCCCACCAGCCCGAGTACCAGGGAGACCGCCGGCCCGGCGAGCGAGACGAGCAGGTCCACCCGGGGCGTCGGGGCGTCCCGCTCCATCTCCGTGTAGCCGCCGAGCAGTTCGAGGGTGATGCCGCGCACTCCGATCCCGTACCGACGGGCGGTCAGCGCGTGCCCCAACTCGTGCAGCAGCACCGAGCCGAGCAGCAGGACCACAAAAACCAGCCCGACGAGATAGCCGGTGAGCTGCGACAACCCGAGCTGCTGCCGGACGAACTCGCCGTACATGACGGTGATCAGGGCCACCAGGAGCAGCATGGACGGGTTCAGGTAGACCGGGACGCCGAACACCCGGCCGACGGTGAGGCCGGGCCGCCGGTCACCGCCGCGTCGCGGTCGCGAGTTTGCCTCCATCTCCTCTGATGCTACGGAACATCCCGTCGGGTGGGCCCGCCGGTTCGGCCGGGGTGACCGTCGACGATCGGCGCCGGTACGCATGGCGGGGCGGGTGGGCCGGGTTCGGTCGTACCCGTGACATAGCCTTCCGGACATGACGGCGGAGACGGTGACATCGCAGACAGCCACGGACGGCCCGGCGGATCTCCCGACCGAGACCCCGGCCGCGTCGCGGGTCACCGCATCGCTGTCACCGTCCCGGGCGGCCGACTTCAAGACCTGTCCCCTGCTCTACCGGTTCCGCAGCATCGACCGGCTGCCGGAGCGGCCGAGTGTCGAGCAGGCTCGCGGCACCCTGGTGCACGCGGTGCTGGAACGCCTCTTCGACCTGCCGGCCGAGCAGCGGACGCCAGCGGCCGCCGGTGACCTGGTGGCGCCGCAGTGGGACCGGCTGGTGACCGAGCAGGCGGAGCTGGCCGAGGTCTTCACCGCCGGTGACCTCGCCGGTCCGGCCGAGTTCCTGACCTCGGCCCGAGAGTTGCTCGACGGCTACTTCACGGTGGAGGATCCGCGTCGGCTGGAGCCGGCCGAGCGGGAGACCCTGGTCTCCACGGTGGTGGACGACCAACTGCTCATCCGGGGATACATCGATCGGCTGGACGTCTCGCCGGACGGCGCGCTGCGGGTGGTCGACTACAAGACCGGCGGCGCGCCCCGGGAGGCGTTCGAGGCCCGGGCACTGTTCCAGCTCAAGTTCTACGCCCTGGTGCTGTGGCGCACCCGGGGAGTGGTGCCCAGGGTGCTGCGCCTGCTCTATCTGAAGGACGCGGAGGTCTGCGACTACACCCCCGACGCCGAGGAGCTGGCCCGGTTCGAGCGCACCGTGCTGGCGCTCTGGCGGGCCATCGAGCAGGCCACCCGGGCCCGCGACTTCCGGCCCAAGCCGAGCCGGCTCTGCGACTGGTGCAGTCACCAGGCGCACTGCCCCACCTTCGGCGGCACTCCGCCGCCGTTCCCGGAACCGACCGTGCCGGTCGACCCGACCGCTCCGATCGCGCCACCGTCCCGGCCCGGCGCCCGTCCGGCTCCGGCTCCGGCTCCGGCTCCGGCTCCGGCTCCGGCTCCGGCTCCGGCTCCGGCTCCGGCTCCGGCGAGCGTATCGGGCGCCCCGGCGCTACCGAACCAGTCGACCAGGCCGGGCCGGCCGGACGCGGCCCGGAGGCTCGGGGTTGGCTCCGCCCAGGAGGAGCAAGGATCCTCCTGAAGGAGGATCCGCAGGTCGCCGCTGGCGACGACCTGTCGCGCCACACAGCGGCTAGCGTCGCCAGCATGACCCGAACCGATGCCCCCGTGACGCCGGTCCCCGGCCGGATCCCGGGGAGCTGGCGGCGCATCCGGCTCGATCCCGGGCAGCGCAGATGGCTGGCCCGGGACGGGCTGCTCGCGGTCGCCGCCGTCGTGGTGGAGGGGGTGCTCGTCGGCACCGCGCCGCCCGGAGTCGCCCCGTGGGGGTGGCCCGGGACAGCGCTCTGGAGCATCCTCTGTGCCACCCCGATCGCGCTGCGCCGGGTGGCTCCCTGGCCGGCGGTGATGCTGGCGGTCCCGATCTTCGTCGCCTCGGTCCTGGCCGACGCGCAGCCGGTCACTGTCGGGGCCACCTTCGTGCTGCTGACCTACACCACCGCCGCGCTGCTGCCCCTTCGCCAGGCGGCACTGGCCGCCGGGGCGCTCTGGGGGCCGGCCCTGGCCGTCGCCCTCGTCGAGCCGCCGCCGCCCGACTTCACCGAACCCTCCCCCGCGTACCTGGTCTTCACCCAGGTGCTGCTCGCGCTGGTCTGCTTCTTCGTCGGCCGTACGGTGCACGCCCGGCGGGCCACCATCCTGGCCCTGGAGGAGCGGGCCCGGGTCGCCGAGGAGAACCAGCGGTCGCTGGCCGACCAGGCCGTCGCCGACGAACGTCGGCGGATCGCCCGTGAGCTGCACGACGTGGTCGCGCACCACGTCAGCGTGATGGGCGTACTGGCCACCGGGGCGCGCCGGGTGCTCTCCCGGGATCCGGCGGCCACCGACGGTGCACTGGGCACCATCGAGGAGACCAGTCGGACGACCCTGCGCGAGTTGCGACGACTGCTGGACGTGCTGCGTACCGACGCCGAGCCGGCCGCCGAACTGTCCCCGCAACCGGGACTGGCCGGCATCGAGGCGCTGGTGGAGCAGGTGAGGGAGGCCGGCCTGCCGGTGACCCTGCGGGTGGACGGCACGCCGGGCCCGCTGGACCCCGGGGTGGCGCTGACCGTGTTCCGGATCGTGCAGGAGGCACTGACCAACACCCTCAAGCACGCCGGCGCGGCGACCGCCCAGGTGCGGTTGAGTTTCGGGGTCTACTGGTTGATCGTCGAGGTCGCGGACACCGGCCGGGGACCTGCGCCGGAGAGCGGGCGGCTGGGCCACGGCCTGGTGGGAATGCGGGAACGGATGGCCCTCTACGGTGGAACCCTGCGCACCGGGCCCCGTCCCGGCGGCGGCTACCGGGTGTACGCCAAGATGCCGATGGAGCAACTGGGCGCGCCGATCAACAAGGGGGCGGCATGAGCGAGCGGAGCGAGCGAATCAGCCAGCTCAGTGCGAATGAGCCTCATGACGGCACGCAGCGCAGCGGAGGGCCGGCATGAGTGACGGCAGGGAGACGGGCCGGCCGGTACGCGTCCTGCTCGCCGACGACCAGCCGCTGCTGCGTACCGGGTTCCGGATGGTGCTGGGCGCGGAGGACGACCTGGACATCGTCGGCGAGGCGGGAGACGGCGTCGAGGCGGTCGACCTGTCCCGGCGTCTGCTCCCCGACGTGGTGCTGATGGATATCCGGATGCCCCGGATGGACGGTGTCGCCGCCACCCGGGCGATCATCGACGCCCGGCTGCCGGTCCGGGTGCTCATCCTGACCACCTTCGACCTCGACGAGTACGTCGTCGGCGCGCTCCGGGCCGGGGCGAGCGGCTTCCTGGCCAAGGACGTACCCGCCGAGGACCTGGTCACCGCCATCCGGACCGTCGCCGCAGGCGAGGCGGTGGTGGCGCCCCGGATCCTCAAGCGACTGCTGGACCGGTTCGCCGAGACCCTGCCCGACCCGGACGCCACCCCGCCCAAGGCGATCGGCGTGCTCACCGAGCGGGAGCGGGAGGTGCTGGTCCAGGTGGCCCGCGGGCTCTCCAACGCGGAGATCGCCCGGGCGCTGTCGGTCAGCGAGACGACCATCAAGACCCACGTCGGGCACGTGTTGACCAAACTCGGCCTCCGCGACCGGGTCCAGGCGGTGGTGCTGGCCTACGAGACCGGGCTGGTTCGGCCCGGCGCGTGACGACGCCGCCACGGCCTGTTCCGCTTGATCGGGTCGGTGAAGGTGGCGTCCGCGCGGCAGAGCCCAGCTCGGCCGACCGGGCGGCCGCCGCCCCGGCGCCGATGTCGTCCCGGAACTCCCGGCGCCCGTTCACCGTCCCGAGGTCCGTCGCGCCGGCCCGACCAACCCTGAGTCGTACCCCGGGGCGGGGCCGTCCGGCAGGCGTAGCCGGCGGGCGACGTACCACCCTGGAGGAGTAGGCCCGACGGCCCGGAGGGCGTACGACCCGTCGGCCGTGGAGTCGTCCAGCGGGAGGACCGGCCCGGAGCAGGGGGCGTACCCGAAGACCATCCCGGCGCACGACGGCCCGCCGGTTTCCCGCGCCTACCGTTTTCACCAGGTACGGCGAGGGTGGCGGAGGTTCCGCCGCCGGGGCGGACGGAGAGAACGACATGACCGCGACAACGGGGGCAGCGGAGCGGACCGGATCGACGTTCCGGCGATCGACTAACAGCGCAAGCGGATCATGACACACTGGTACGACCCGCCCCGAGATCCGGCCGGAGCCGGACAGCGGGGCCGCGACCAAACGTATCCGCCCGATAAGGAATCGGACCGTGAAATGCCGAGCCGATCCGGGCCACGAAAGAGATCGGCGAACATCGGCGAGTCGTAGCCCCGGTCCGCCGGGATGCCGACACCGGCGGAGTTAACGGCGCCGACACATATCAGTCAGGGGCAACCCTGATTCGGTATCAGGGCGCACCCGCAGCAAATTTCCGCGTCGAACTCCGTCGCGGGGCGGACGCCGGGGTTGCCCGGGTCGCCGACGATGGATGCTGCCGGCCGGACCAGGTGGTCCGGCCGGACCAAGAATGTCTAGGGGGAGATGAAAGTGACCGCGACGGTAGCTCGAGGTGCCCAGATGGCCGCCCGGGCCAACGACGTGTGGAAGGTGTACGGCAGCGGGGAGGCACAGGTCGTCGCGCTGCGCGGCGTGAATGCGGAATTCGAAAGGGCCCGGTTCACCGCCATCATGGGACCGTCCGGATCCGGCAAGTCCACCCTGATGCACTGCCTCGCCGGCCTCGACTCGGTAACCCGGGGAACGATCCATATCGGCGACACCGCCGTGACCGGACTCGGTGACGCGGGTCTCACCAAACTGCGCCGGGACAAGGTCGGCTTCATCTTTCAGCAGTTCAACCTGCTGCCCACCTTGACCGCGCTGGAAAACATCCTGCTGCCGCTCTCGATCGCCGGTCGTAAACCCGACAAGGAATGGCTCGACACCGTCATCGACACCGTCGGGCTGCGGGACCGGTTGGGGCACCGCCCGGCCCAGCTCTCCGGCGGGCAGCAGCAGCGGGTCGCCTGTGCCCGGGCACTCGCCTCCCGTCCCGAGGTGATCTTCGCCGATGAGCCGACCGGCAACCTGGACTCCCGGGCCGGCGCCGAGGTACTCGGCTTCCTGCGCCGCTCCGTCGCCGAATACCAGCAGACCATCGTGATGGTCACGCACGACCCGGTGGCCGCCTCCTACGCCGGCCGGGTCATCTTCCTCGCCGACGGCCAGATCGTCTCCGAACTCATCGAACCGACCCCGGAGACCGTGCTGGACACCATGAAGAAGCTCGACGGGCTCGCCGAGGCGGGGCTCTGATGCTGCGCGCGACCCTGAAGAGCCTGCTCGCCCGCAAGGTCCGGCTGGTTCTCTCCGGCCTGGCCGTCGTGCTCGGCGTGATGTTCGTCTCCGGCGCCTTCGTCCTCACCGACACCCTGGGCCGGTCCTTCGACACCGTCTTCAGCGACGCGTACGCCGGCACCGACGTCGGCGTCAGCGCCAAGCCGAAGATCGACGTCAGCGAGATGGAGGGAATGGAGGTCGCCGCCACCTTCCCGGCCAGCACCCTGGAGCAGGTCCGTAAGGTGCCCGGGGTGGCCAGCGCCACCGGGGTGGCGGCGGCCGACGGCGCCCGGGTGATCGGCGGCAACGGCAAGGTGCTGACCTCCGTCGGCCCGCCCCAAATCGGCGCCAACTGGACCGGCGAGAGCGGTCAGGTCCAACTGCGCGAGGGCCGGGGCCCCACCGCCGACACCGAGGTGGCCGTCAACGCGGGGGTGGCCAAGGCGGCCAAGCTCGTCGTCGGCGACCGGGTCGGCATCCTGACCCTGCAACCGAAGCGCGAGTTCACCGTGGTCGGCATCTACGGCTACAGCGGTGACCGGGACAGCCTCGGCGGCGCCCAGGAGGTGGCGTTCACCGAACGGGTCGCCCAGGAGCTGATGCTGGGCCAGCCCGGTGTCTTCTCCGAGCTCAGCGTCAAGGCGGCCGACGGGGTCGACCCGGCGAAGCTGCGCGACGAGATTGCCGGCACCCTCGGCGACGGCTACGTGGTCAGGACCGGCGAACAGCTCTCCGAGGACGCCTCCGCCGGGCTGAAGGAGGGACTCGCCTTCTTCAACAACATCCTGCTCGGCTTCGCCGGGGTCGCCCTCTTCGTCGGCATCTTCCTGATCCTGAACACGTTCTCGATCATCGTCGCCCAGCGCACCAAAGAGCTCGCGCTGCTCCGGGCGATCGGCGCCGGCCGCCGCCAGGTGATCGGCTCGGTCCTGGTCGAGGCCGTCGCGATCGGCCTGGTCGCCTCGGTACTCGGGCTCGGCGCCGGGATCGGCGTGGGCGCGCTGCTGGCGTACGTCTTCGGGCAGACCGCCGGTGGGCTGCAACTGGCCGGGCTGGGGGTACCCCCGGCCGCGGTGATCAGCTCCTTCGCGGTCGGCCTGGTCGTCACCGTCATCGCGGCGGTACTCCCGGCGATGCGGGCCGCACGGATCCCTCCGGTGGCCGCCATGCAGGACGTGGCGACGCCGGACCGACCGCTGACGAAGATCTCGGCCGCCGGTGCGGTGGTGGCCGCGCTCGGCGGCACCCTGATGGCACTCGGCCTCAGCGGCACCGGGGGCAACACCCTGTTGACCATCCTCGGCGGCGTGCTGCTCTCCTTCGTCGGGGTGGCCCTGCTGACCCCGCTGATCAGCCGCCCGGTGGTCGGGCTGCTCGGCCGACTCTTCTCCTGGTCGGTGCCGGGCAAGCTGGGCCGGCTGAACTCGGGTCGCAACCCGCGCCGTACCGCGATCACCGCCGCCGCGCTGATGGTCGGGATCGCCCTGGTCACCGGCGTGACGGTAATCCTCGACTCGGCCAAGAGCAGCATTACCGCGCTGGCCGAGGACACCATCCAGGCCGAGCTGGTGATCTCCGGGGCGCAGACCGGTCCCCGGCCGCCGAGCTTCGACCCGGCGGTACTGGACCAGGCCGCCGGACTGCCCGGCGTGGCCATGGTGGCCGGCCTGTACGGCGACCGCGCGGTCATCGGCGGCAAGCAGGGCTGGATCACCGCGACCAGCAGCGTGCCCGCGCTGCGGGAGATCTACCGGGCCACCCCGACCGCCGGCAGCATCGACTCGCTCGGCCCCAACCAGCTCATGGTCGACTCGAAGACCGCGAAGGACCGGGGTCTCTCGGTCGGCGACACCCTGCCGGTGCAGTTGTCCCGGGGCGATGCCCGGACCTACACGGTGAGCGGCATCTACACCGAGTCCGACCTGTTCGGCGGGTTCGTCGTCCCGGCCTCGGCGGCGGCCGACTTCGCGGTGCCACAACCGACGCAGGCGTACCTGAAGCTGGCGCCGGGCGCCTCGGTCGACGAGGTGATGCCGCGGGTCGAGACGCTGCTCGCGGACAGCCCCGAGGTGTCGGTCGCCGACCGGGCCGACTTCATCGAGCAGCAGGCCGGCCAGCTCGACGGTCTGCTGACGATGATCCAGATCCTGCTGGCGCTGGCGATCGTGATCGCCGTACTCGGCATCGTGAACACGCTGGCGCTGTCGGTGCTGGAGCGGACCCGGGAGCTGGGTCTGCTGCGGGCAATCGGGCTGCGGCGCGGACAAACCATGCGGATGATCACCGTCGAGGCGGTGGTGATCTCGGTCTTCGGTGCCCTGCTCGGGGTGGCGGTCGGCACCGGGCTCGGCGCCGCCGTGGTCCGGGCGCTGCGCGAGGACGGCATCACCAACCTGGTGCTGCCGTGGACCGAGATGGGCGTCTTCCTCGGCCTGGCGGCCGTGGTCGGGGTGATCGCGGCGGTGCTGCCGTCGATCCGCGCCGCCCGGCTGAACGTACTCAGCGCGATCGCGCACGAGTAGTGGGCCGGCCCACGGCCGTGGGGGTGGCCGTGGGCAGCAGGGCCGGGGGCGGCGTCGGGACGGGCGCCGCCCCCGGCCGCGTTCTGTTCCGGACGCCACCGCCGGGGCGCGTTCCGTTGCTGGACGCCACCGGCCGCGTCCGGGACACAGGCGCCGATTCGGCCGTGTTCCGGCTACGGTGTCCGGCGGGTCGGGAGCCGTGGCGGCACCCAGGGCGCCGGCTGGACGCGCGGTCAGCGGGGAAGGTCGAGCGCGGACAGCAGGCCGGAGAGCAGGTCCAGGTCGACTTCGGTCAGCGTCTCCAGCAGGCGTACCCCGTCGGCCGGGTCGATCGGCACCGCGTGCGGCACGGCGAGTACGGCGGCTCCGGCGGCGAGCGCACTGGCCACCCCGGCCGGCGAGTCCTCGATCGCCACGCAGCGGGAGATCGGCACCTCCAGCAGCCGGGCCGCCGTCAGGTACGGCTCCGGGTCCGGTTTGGTGGCGGCCACCTCGTCACCGCAGACCACCACGTCGAAGGTGTCCCGGCCGAGCGTCTCCAAAGCGATCTCTACCACCGCGCGCCGGGTGGAGGTGACCAGCGCGGCCGGTACCGCGGCGGCGCGTACCGCGGTCACCAGGGCCAGCGCCCCGGGCCGCCACTTCAGGTCGGTCAGGAACAGCTCGCCGACCCGGCGGTCGACCCAGGCGGCGCTGACCGCCGGGTCCCGCCACGGCTGGCCCAGGTCGGTGTGCAGGATCTCCATCGAGACGGCCATGTCGGTGCCGACCATGGCGAGCCGGGCGGCCTCGGAGAGCGTGCCGCCGTAGTGCGCGGCGAGTTCCTGGAGCCCGATGTCCCACAACCGCTCGCTGTCCACCAGCGTGCCGTCCATGTCGAAGAGCACTGCGGCGAGATGCTGGCTGTTCAGGGCTTCCTCCCGGATCGGACGCGAGCTGCCGGGTCCGATCCTGCCAACGCCGGCCGACGATCTCCCGGCACCGGCCCGGAAGTGTGGCGGATGCCTCAGCCGCAGCGGCGGGCCGGGCGTCGTACCGGCCGGGCCGCCCCGGTCGCTCAGCCGAGGTCGCAGGCGTCCAGCGAGCGCTGGTAGCCGGCGAAGAAGGCGTCGGTACGCTGCTGCGCGGTCCCGTGCGCCCCCTCCGCGAACCACGGCTGGCCCGGCTCGTCGGCGACCGCCCGCAGCCCGGCGCCCAGCTCGTCGAGGTCGCCGTCCTCGATCGTCAACGCCCGGTCCCGCACGGAATCCCCGAGGTACGCCCCGGCCATGCAGTCGGCCTGCAACTCCTGCTGGATGGTGAAGTCGTACCGGATGCCGAGCCGCACCTGCACGCCGTGCGCGTACTCGTGCCCGAGCAGGTAGTACAGGAACGCGTCGCCGACCTGCCGGAACGCGGCGACCGCCCAGTTGACGTCGTACGCGATGAAGTCGCCCGCCGAGCAGTAGACGGCGTTGTTGCGCGGCAGCCCCTGGCCGGCACAGTCGACCTCGCCGTCCCGCTGGTAGGTGACGATCCGGCGGATCGGTTGGAACCGCTCCCCCGACGCCTCGAACCGCCCCGTCCAGTACTCTTCGGCGACCCGCACCGCACCCTCGATGTCGCGCTCGAACTCGTCCACCGTCATGGTGCCGTCGGCCCCGGCGCTGCCGCTCGCGGCGGGCGTACCCTGATCGCCCGGCACCGACGGATCGTCCTCGCCCGTCCCACCGGCGAAGCAGGCGCCCGCGACGACCAGCGTCACGATCAGCGCGAGCGGCGGCCAGAACCGGTCGGTACGGCGCAACGGACGCATCGCGGCCTCCCACGGGTCGACGGACCAGAACACTTCCCAGGGCGGGCACCGGGCCAACCCTGTCCGGTGAGCGGCCGGAGACACGCCACAAGTATGGACGGCGCGGTACCAGGTATGCGGAGTGCGTCGGCCGCGCGCACCGGCCGACCCGACCACGGCGACGTCGAACAGCTCGCGCATCGGACGGCCCGGATGCCGCGCCGGGCCGCATTTCCCGCGATCACGTGAGATTGTCGCCGCGGTTCCCGGCTAGACCGAAGGCGTGACGACGACCAACGCCCCGTCGGGACGGGCCGGAACCGACCGGACCGGAACCGCCGACGACTGAGCCCGCCGCCGGAGCCTGACTCCTGATCGCGGCCACCACGGCCACCACCCGGCGCCGTGGCCGCCACGCCCGGCGCGGCCCGCCGCGCTCCGTCCGGTTCCGAGCGGCAGCCGCGCCCGCCGCCGCAGGGCCGGGAGCGTCCGCGCGACCATCCGAAAGGAAGTTCCATGACCGTTCCGCTCGGCCGGACCCGGCGCAACCTCGGCGCCCTCACCGTACTGACCGTCGGTGCCGCGCTGACCGGCGCACCACTCTGGACGGTCCTGGTGCTGGCCCTGACCTGTCTCGCCATCCCGGCCGCCGTCGGGCTGCACGGTGGATCTCCGCTGGTGCGGACGCTCCTGCTCGGCACGGCCGCCCCGCGGCCGCCGCAACACGAGCGCGTGCAGCGGACCCGACCACCGGAAATCAGTCGACGAAGGGAAGAACTGGTATGAGCCGAACGTCGCGCGACGACCTGCCCGAGCCGAAACGCGGTACCGCGGGCGGCCTCGACGTCGGACCCCGCAACGTCGGGCTGGACCGGCAGAACCCGGACCTGCTGGTACCGCCAGCGACCGACCGTGGCACGGTGCCCAACCTGAGGTTCTCGTTCTCCAACGCGCACACCCGGATCGAGGAGGGCGGCTGGACCCGCGAGGTGACCCAGCGCGAGTTGCCGATCGCCAGCACCCTCTCCGGGGTCGACATGGCCCTCGAACCGGGCGCCTACCGCGAGCTGCACTGGCACAAGCAGGCCGAGTGGGCGTACGTGCTGGCCGGAAGCTGCCGGATCGGCGCGGTCGACCAGGAGGGGCGCAACTTCCTCGACGACGTCTCCCAGGGCGACCTGTGGTTCTTCCCGAAGGGGGTGCCGCACCACATCCAGGCTCTCGACGACGGGGTGGAGTTCCTGCTCGTCTTCGACGACGGGGCCTTCTCGGAGAACAGCACCTTCCTGATCAGCGACTTCTTCGCGCACACCCCGAAGGAGGTGATCGCGAAGAACTTCGGCTGGCGTACGGAGCAACTCGCCGACCTGCCGGAGAAGGAGAAGTACATCTTCCGAGGGCAGGTACCGCCCCCGCTCGACTCGGACCGGGTGGTCAGCCCGACCGGGGACGTACCGCGTACCTTCAAGCACCGGCTGCACGCCCAGGCGCCCGAGCGCTTCGACGGCGGCACGGTACGAATCGCCGACGTGACGAACTTCGCCGCCTCCACCACCATCTGCGCGGCGCTGGTGGAGATCGAGCCGGGCGCGATGCGCGAACTGCACTGGCATCCCACCGACGACGAGTGGCAGTACTACATCTCCGGTTCCGGCCGGATGGGAGTCTTCGCCAGCTCCGGCGTGAACCGGACCTTCGACTACCGGTCCGGCGACGTCGGCTACGTGCCGTTCGCCTACGGCCACTACATCGAGAACACCGGCAGCGACCCGCTGGTGTTCCTGGAGATGTTCCGCAACCCGCGGTTCGAGGACATCTCGCTGGCCCAGTGGATGGCGAACACCCCGCCGCAGGTCTCCGCCGACACCCTCAACCTACCCCGCTCGCTGGTCGAGTCGATCCCGAGGACGAAGCGGCCGATCGCCTCCTAACCCGGGGCAGCACCGCGCCGGGCCCGGCCGGACCGCACCGGCCGATCAGTCGCGCCCCGCCGGCTCGCCCGGTGCCGGAACGGGCCCCGCCGGCTCGGACGGTGCCGGGGCGGGCCCCGCCGGCTCGGACGGTGCCGGGGCGGGCCGGCTCGGGTTCTCCCGGGCGGCCCACAAGCGGGCCAGTTCCAGCCGGTTCCGCACGCCCAGTTTCGCGTACACCGCGCGGAGCTGGGCGTCGACGGTGTGGAAAGAGACGAACAGGCTCGCCGCCGCCTGCTGCTTCGTCGCCCCGCCGGCCAGCAGTTCGGCGACCCGGGTTTCGGCGGCGGTCAACGCGGCGAACCCGGCGCCGTGCCGGCCGGCCCGGTGCCGGCGGTCCGACGCCACCAGGGCCCGCCCGCGACGGACCGCCCGCTCCTGGTCACCGGTCGCACCGAGCCGGCCGAACAGCGCGGCGGCCTCCTCGGCCGCCCGCCGGGCCTCCGCCCGCCCGGTGCCCGGCGTACCGGCCAGGTCGTGCAGCGCGTCGGCCAGCACCGGCCGGGCCGAGGTGGTACGCAACTGCGCCACCGCGTCGCGCAGCAGTACCGGATCCTGCTCCACCAGCCCGGCGACGTGCTGCGCGACGCCCCACCACAGGCCGCTGTCCACCCGCTCGGCGATCCGGACCAGATGGTCGGCGAGCTGCCGTGCCCGGTGCGGGTCGCCGAGCAGCAGGGCGGCCCGGGTCAGCGCCGGCGCCTGCTGCGGGACCAGGAGCAGCGGGCGTACCGACCGGGCCAGCGTGTCGACGGCCGCCCGGAGCAACCCGGCGTGCCGGCCGGGCTCCGGATCGAAGGCGGCGGCACCGGCCAGCCGTACCCACGCCACGGCGTCGGGCCAGTCCATCGGCGGCTCGACCCCGGCCAGCAGCTCGCGGGCGGTCGCCGGCTCGCCCTGCCGGAACGCCACCTCCACCCGTACCGCCAGCAGTTCGGCGTGGACCTCGTCGGCGAGCTGGCCGGGGGGACAGCGCCGCAGCACCAGGCCGGCCCGGGCCGACGCCTCCGGCAGTTCACCCGCGACCACCCGGAGCCGGCAGTCCAGCGCCGCCAGCATCGGCTGGGCCGCCCCGCCCAGGCTGCCCAGATCGACCTCGGCGAACCGCAGCGCGGTGCCGGCCTCGTCGTACTCGCCGCAGGCGAGCTGGCAGGCGATCCGTTCGGCCCGCAGGATGGCGGCCTGTGCCCGGGCCGCCGGGGCGCTCGGGTCGACCTGGCCGAGCACCTGCCGGGCGGCCGGCAGATCCCCGCCGGCCAGGGCGCTCCCGGCCCGGGCCAGCGCCAACCGGATCTCGCCGTCCGGGCTTGGCGCGTCGGCCTGGGCCCGGTCCGCCGCCGCGAGCAGCGACTCGACGTCCGGCCGACCGAGCCGGCCAGCCACGGCGGCCAGCGTGGTCAGCAGCCAGCTCCGGTGCCCGGGCAGCAGGTCGGGCTGGGCCAGGGCCCGGTCCAGGTAGTCGAAGGCCAGCGACGGCCGACCGGTGGCGTACCAGGCGCCGAGCCGGCCGAGCAGCAACGCCCGGTATCCGGCACCGGCCCGGTCGGCCGCGATCTCGTCGCCCAGGATCGCCAGCGCCGGCTCGATCCGGCCGGCCAGCATCAGGTGGTCGACCGCGGCCAGCGCCCAGTCCCGGCGCAGCTCCGGACCGAGCGCGGGATTCTCACCGGCCCGGGCCGCGAGCAGCAGGTCGGCCGCCGTCGACGAATCGACCGCCGGATCGGCGACCACCCGGGACACCAGGGGTACGTCGACCCGCCCGGCCACCTCCAGCACCCGGAGCAGGTGCTCGGCGGCGGCCGCCGCATGCGCCTCGTCGGCCAGTACGCCGGCCGCACGGTTGTGCAGCGCGGCCAGCAACGACGGCGGGATACCCCGGCGTACGGCATCGCGCAACGCGACCGAGCCGGGTCGCAGGCCGCCGGGCGAGTCCGCGAGCGCACCCCGGGCGATCAGCGCCTCGACGTCGTCGTGCAGCCCCGGACCGGACCGGTCGGTCATCCGCTCCACGAACCAGATCTGGCACGGGTCGTCGCAGATCGCGACCGCCCGGAGGATCCACCGCTGGCCGGCGGAGGCGACCGGTAGCCCGTCCGCCGCCGACCCGCCCGGCCGGTCCAGCGTGAACGACGTGGCCATGGCACCCCCTCGGCGGCGACCGTGCCCGGACACGAGACGGATTCGGCCTCCATCCGGAGGCTATCCACGGCGTTCCCGAGTGCGCCGGGGTTCGCCGGCAATTACCTCCGCCGGTTACCGGGCGTCTCTCCGCCGTCGGTCACCTGGCGTTGAAGTAGCTGGCCTCCGGATGGTGCACCACGATGGCATCGGTCGCCTGCTCCGGTACGAGCTGGAACTCCTCGGAGAGCCGGACCCCGATCCGCTCCGCACCGAGCAGCTCGACCAGCTTCGCCCGGTCCTCCAGATCCGGGCAGGCCGGATAACCGAACGCGTACCGGCAACCCCGGTAGTCGGTGCGCAGCAGCCCTTCGAGGTCGTCCGGGTCGTCGTCGGCCACGGTACAGCCGTCGGGCAGGGTCAGCTCGGCCCTGATCCGGCGGTGCCAGTACTCGGCGAGGGCCTCGGTGAGCTGCACCGACAGCCCGTGCACCTCCAGGTAGTCCCGGTACTCGTCACCGGCGAAGAGCTTCGCGGCGTACTCGCTGATCGACTGCCCCACGGTGACCAGTTGCAGCGCGACGACGTCGAGCTGGTCGCCCCGGGGCCGGAAGAAGTCGGCGAGGCAGAGCCGGCGCTCCTGCCGCTGCCGGGGGAAGCTGAACCGGGCCCGTTCGGTGGCGCCCCGCTCGTCGAGCACCACCAGGTCGTTGCCGTCGGAGCAGGCCGGGAAGTACCCGTAGACCACTGCCGCCTCCAGTACCCGGTCGGCGGCGAGCCGGTCGAGCCAGGAGCGCAGCCGGGGCCGGCCCTCGGTCTCGACCAGTTCCTCGTAGCTCGGCCCGGCGCCGCCGCGCGAACCGCGCAGCCCCCACTGGCCGAGGAAAGTCGCCCGCTCGTCGAGCAGGGCCGCGTAGTCGGCCAGCGGGATGCCCTTGACGACCCGGGTGCCCAGGAACGGCGGCGCCGGCACCGCGACGTCGGTCGCCACGTCGGAGCGGACCGAGTCGTCGGAGAGGTCCGGCAGCGCCGCCGTCGCCCGGGCCCGCTGCCGGTCCCGGCGGGCCCGCCGGGCGGCCAGTGCCGCCTCCCGCTCGGCGTCCACCACCGGGGCGCCGCCGCGCTTCGCCGCCATCAGCCGGTCCATCAGGGACAGTCCCTCGAAGGCGTCCCGGGCGTAGTGCACCTCGCCCGGGTAGGTCGACCGGAGGTCGTCCTCGACGTACGACCGGGTCAGCGCCGCACCGCCGAGCAGCACCGGCCAGCGCCCGGCGACCCCCCGGGACGCCATCTCGGCCAGGTTCTCCTTCATCACCACGGTGCTCTTCACCAGCAGACCGGACATCCCGATGGCGTCCACGGCCTGCTCCTCGGCGGCCTCCAGGATCGCCGCGACCGGCTGCTTGATCCCGAGGTTGACCACCTCGTAGCCGTTGTTGGACAGGATGATGTCGACCAGGTTCTTGCCGATGTCGTGCACGTCGCCCTTGACGGTGGCAAGCACGATCCGGCCCTTGCCGCCGTCGTCGGATTTCTCCATGTGCGGTTCGAGATGGCCCACCGCGGCCTTCATCACCTCGGCCGACTGGAGTACGAAGGGCAACTGCATCTGGCCGGCGCCGAACAGCTCGCCGACCACCTTCATCCCGTCCAGCAGCAGTTCGTTGATGATGGTCAGCGCCGGCCGGTTGCTCAGCGCCTCGTCGAGGTCGGCCTCCAGCCCGTTGCGCTCGCCGTCGACGATCCGCCGCTTCAGCCGCTCGTCGACCGGCAGCGCGGCCAGCTCCTCCGCCCGGGTGGCCCGGGCCGAGGCGGCGTCCACCCCCTCGAAGAGTTCGATGAACCGCTGCACCGGGTCGTGGCCGGGCCGGCGCCGGTCGTAGACCAGGTCGAGCGCCGCCTCGCGCTGCTCGTCCGGGATCCTGGCCATCGGCAGGATCTTGCTGGCGTGCACGATGGCGCTGGTCAGTCCGGCCTGCACGCACTCGTGCAGGAAGACCGAGTTGAGCACCTGCCGGGCCGCCGGGTTCAGCCCGAACGAGACGTTCGAGATGCCGAGCGTGAAGTTGACCCCCGGATAGCGGCGGGCGATCTCCCGGATCGCCTCGATCGTCTCGATGCCGTCCCGGCGGGTCTCCTCCTGGCCGGTGGCGATCGGGAAGGTGAGGCAGTCGACCAGGATGTCCCGCACGTCGATTCCCCACCGGCCGGTGAGGTCGTCGACCAGCCGGGACGCCACCCGTACCTTCCAGTCGGCCGTCCGGGCCTGCCCCTCCTCGTCGATCGTCAGTGCCACCACCGCGGCGCCGTGCTCGCGGACCAGCGGCAGCACCCGGGCGTACCGGGAGTCGGGGCCATCGCCGTCCTCGAAGTTCACCGAGTTGACCACGCACCGGCCGCCGAGCATCTCCAGCCCGGCTTCGATCACCGCCGGCTCGGTCGAGTCCAGCACGATCGGCAGGGTGGAGGCGGTGGCGAACCGTCCGGCGATCTCCCGCATGTCGCGTACGCCGTCCCGGCCGACGTAGTCGACGCAGAGGTCGAGCAGGTGCGACCCGTCCCGAGCCTGGCTCCGGGCGATCTCCACACACGCCTGCCAGTCCCCGGCCAGCATCGCCTCCCGGAACGCTCTGGAGCCGTTGGCGTTGGTGCGCTCGCCGACCATCAGCACGCTGGCGTCCTGGGCGAACGGCACCTGGTGGTACAGGCTCGCCACCCCGGGCTCCGGCTCCGGCGTCCGGGGCGGCGGCACCACGCCACCCAGCCGGTCCACCACCGCCCGGATGTGCGCAGGCGTGGTGCCGCAACAGCCGCCGACCAGGGAGAGCCCGTAGTCGGCCACGAACCCCGCAAGCG
This sequence comes from Plantactinospora sp. KLBMP9567, assembly GCF_033446045.1. Classification (NCBI taxonomy): domain Bacteria; kingdom Bacillati; phylum Actinomycetota; class Actinomycetes; order Micromonosporales; family Micromonosporaceae; genus Plantactinospora; species Plantactinospora sp. KLBMP9567. Next base: position 283,577 of record NZ_JAWQRR010000022.1, read on the forward strand.
CGTCCGCCAACTCCTCCGGGGTCAGCGGATAGCGGGCCCCGTCGGCGGTCAGCTCCGGCAGGCCGGCGTTCGGCATCACCGACAGCGGGATCCGGGCGTGCCGGGCAAGGTAGCGCAGATGCTCGGTCATCTCGGCCGGCCCGGTGGCGCAGTTGAGGCCGATCAGGTCGATGCCGAGCGGCTCCAGCGCGGTCAGCGCCGCGCCGATCTCGCTGCCCAGCAGCATCGTCCCGGTGGTCTCGACCGTGACGTGGCAGATCACCGGCAGCTCCCGACCCGCCTCGGCCAGCGCCCGTCGGGCGCCGACCACCGCCGTCTTGACCTGGAGCAGGTCCTGGCAGGTCTCCACGATCAGCCCGTCCACGCCACCGGCGACCAGCCCGGCCGCGTTGCGCCGGTACGCGTCGCGCAGCTCCCGGTAGCCCAGGTGTCCCAATGTCGGCAGCTTGGTCCCCGGCCCCATCGCGCCGAGCACGTACCGGGGCCGCTCCGGGGTACCCGCCGCGTCGGCGGCCTGCCGGGCCAGCCGGGCGCCGGCCTCGGCCAGCTCGGTGATCCGGTCCTCGATGCCGTACTCGCGCAGCGCGGAGAGGTTGGTGCCGAAGGTGTTCGTCTCGACACAGTCCGCCCCGGCGGCGAGGTACGCCTCGTGGACCGACCGGACGACGTCGGGGCGGGTCACGTTGAGTATCTCGTTGCACCCCTCGTGCCCCTCGAAGTCGTCGAGGGTCAGCTCGGCCGCCTGCAACATCGTCCCCATCGCGCCGTCGGCGACCAGCACCCGGTCGCCGAGCGCGTCACGTAGCGGAGTCGGCACGGCTCCAGGCTAGTCCGGACGGCCCTCCGGCAACCCGTTGTAGGCGTAGGGTTCCGCAACGTACGTCCTCGGACAATCGCCCCTTCCGTCCTGGATGTCCGGGCCGACCCGATGGCGGCTGACCGCCCGGAGCGCTCCCCCGGCGGCCGAGCCGGCGCGGCCGGCGGGCCGCATCCGAGTCAGGGACGTAGGCTGACGGACGTGAGGGACAACAGGGACGGCAGCACCAGGCACATCGCGGGCACGACCGGACGGCACCGGACCGCCCGGCTCGGCCGTGGCACGCACGCTGGGGGTAGGGCGTGACTGAGTTCGACGGGCTGCCCGTACTGCGCTCGCCGGTCGCGATCGCGGCCTTCGAGGGCTGGAACGACGCGGCCGACGCCTCCACCGCAGCGGTCGAACACCTCGAACAGGTGTGGCAGGCACGCCAGATCACCGAACTCGACCCCGAGGAGTTCTACGACTTCCAGGTGAGCCGACCGACGATCACGATGGCCGACGGCGAGACCCGCCGGGTCGAGTGGCCGACCACCCGGTTCATGCGGGCCAGCCCGGACGGTACCGACCGGGACGTGGTGCTGATCCGGGGCATCGAGCCGAGCATGCGCTGGCGCACTTTCTGCGAGCAGGTGCTGGAGCTCTGCCACAGCCTGGAGATCAACCGGATCGTGCTGCTCGGCGCGCTCCTGGCCGACGTGCCGTACACCCGACCACTGCCGATCAGCGGCAGCGCCTCGGACAAGGACGCCGCCGAGCGCTACCAGCTCACCCCGACCCGCTACGACGGCCCTACCGGGATCGTCGGTGTGCTGCACGACGCGGCCACCCGGGCCGAGGTCGACGCCGTGTCGTTCTGGGTGCACGTGCCGCACTACGCCAACAATCCGCCCTGCCCGAAGGCGACGCTGGCCCTGCTGCACCGGGTCGAGGAGGTGCTCGACCTGCCCGTCCCGATGTCGGACCTGGCCGAGGAGGCCGCCGAGTGGGAGCAGCGGGTCCGCACCGCCGCCGAGCAGGACGCCGAGCTCGGCGAATACGTCCGCGAGCTGGAGGAACGGGTCGGAGACGCCGGCATCCAGCCGCTGACCGGCGACGAGATCGCCCAGGAGTTCGAGAAGTACCTGCGCCGTCGCGGCGGCTCGGCCGGCCCCACCGCCGGCTCCTGGTAGACCCGGGTTGCCGCGCCGGCCGAGCAGCAGGGGCCGGCCGGCGGCCCGGCCACTCCGGCGTGCCTTTCTCAGACGGGTGACACCCGGCCGCGACACCGTCCCGCTTCCACCTGTGACGTCCCCGGCTGACCACCACACCCCGTGCCGCACCCCACCTACCCACCGCCCAGCCCCCGCTCCCGGCGCTACCGGATAGCTGCCACGTCGACCTGGACACCAGAGGCGCTACCGAGGGGTGGTGGCGCCTCTGGTGTCCAGGTGAGCAGCGGTGTGCCAGGAGAAAGCGCCGCAGACGGGTGTCGGCACTGACGATGGGCCGTCCCGAACAAGGGATTGGGTTTCGGTGGTTCACTGCCGTTCCGGTTGCCGGGCGCACACTCTGTACGGCATCCTAGGAACCTAGCGTTTTCTTGGCTCACGACCTGGACGGAGCAGCGGTGCAGATCAATCCGGGAGCGGCCGAGTTCCCCCACCGGCAGATCGCAACCCAGTTGCGGGCACGGATCCGGGCGGGTGACTGGGCGGCCGGTGAGCGGCTGCCGTCCATCCCGGCCATCGCCGAGATGTTCGGGGTGGCCAAGCAGACCGTGCAGCGCGCCATCGACCAGCTCCGGGTGGAGGGCGTACTGATCACCAAGCCGGGTTCCGGCACGTACGTCCGGGGTACCCGGCGCCGACTCAACCGCCTCTCCCGGGGCCGGTACGGCGGCCACCGGGGTTACCACGCCGACCTGGCCGCCCGGTACCGGCAGCAGTTGGTGCAGGTCGGCCGGGCACCGGCCCCACCCGAGGTGGCCGACGCGTTCGGGGTGCCGGACGGCACCGAGCTGATCGTCCGGCGGCACCTGGTGCGCACCGAGGAGGTGCCGGTGGAGGTCGGCGCCTCCTGGTTCCGCGCCGCCGACGCTGCCGGCACCAGCCTGGAGCGGATGGAGGCGTACGGCCGGCCGCTCTACCAGGAGGCCGAGGAGGTGATCGGCCGGCGCTACGTGTCGGCGACCGACCAGATCAGCGCCCGGCAGCCGAGCCGGGAGGAGGCGGAGATCCTCCAGATCCGGCCGGACACACCCGTGCTGCACCTGCTGCACGTCGCCTACGACGAAAGTCACCGGCCGATCGAGGTGGCCCAGGCGACCTGGCCCGGCCCGATGACCACGCTGACCGAGCGGTACCAGGTCCCCGGCCCGACGCCGGAGGCCGACCCGGACCCGGGACTGGTACTCGGCTGAGCGACGTCCCGAGGTCCCGTCCGGGCCGCGACAACGCCCCTCCCCGCCGGGGCCGACGGCGAGGAGGGGCGTCCGAGGCGCCTACAGCCGCTGGCGAGCAGGCCGCCGAGGGAACAGGCCCGGTGGCGGGTGAGCCCCTTCGAGGCCGGCTACAGCTTGATGCCGAGCAGGGCGTCCACGGTGGCGGCCATCAGGTCGGGCGCGGCCGGGTCGGCACCGGACCGGGCCAGCGCGGCATCCGCCCAACGGTCCACCAGGGCCAACGCGCCCGGCGTGTCCAGGTCGTCGGCGAGCCGCTCGCGTACCCCGGCCAGCAGGTCCGGGCCGGCGGGCCCGGACGGCGCCGCGGCGGCCTCCCGCCACCGGGCCAGCCGCTTCGTGCCCTCCTTGAGCAGGTCGTCGGTCCACTCCCGGTCGCTGCGGTAGTGGCCGGCGAGCAGCGCCAGCCGGACCGCCATCGGGTCCACGTGGTCGGCCCGGAGCCGGGAGACGAAGACCAGGTTCCCCTTCGACTTCGACATCTTCTCGCCGTCCAGGCCGATCATCCCGGCGTGTACGTAGTGCCCGGCGAACGGCTCCGCCCCGGTCAGCCGCTCGGCGTGCGCCGCGGAACACTCGTGGTGCGGAAAGAGCAGGTCGTTGCCGCCACCCTGGACGTCGATGGTGTCCCCGAGCAGCGCCATCGCGATCACCGCGCACTCGATGTGCCAGCCCGGCCGGCCGGGGCCGAGCGGGCCGCCTTCCCAGGCCGGCTCGCTGTCCCGGGCACCACGCCAGAGCAGCGGGTCGAGCGGGTCCCGCTTGCCGGCCCGGTCCGGATCCCCGCCCCGCTCGGCGAAGTAGCCGAGCATCTCCTCCCGGGAGAGGTTGGACTCGTAACCGAACCGGGGCGCGGCGGAGACGTCGAAGTAGACGTCCCCGGTGCCGTCGTCGAGCCGGTACGCCGCATCGTCGTCCAGCAGCGCCCGAACCTTCTCCGCGATCGCCGGGATCGACTCGACGGCGCCGACGTAGTAGGCGGGCGGGATCATCCGCAGCGCCTCCATGTCCTCCCGGAACAGCGCGGTCTCCCGCATCGCCAGAACCACCCAGTCCTCGCCGTCCCGCTCGGCGCGCTCCAGCAGCGGATCGTCGATGTCGGTGACGTTCTGCACGTAGCTGACCGGATGGCCGCCGTCCCGCCACACCCGCTGTACGACGTCGAAGGCGATCATCGTGGCGGCGTGCCCCAGATGGGTCGCGTCGTACGGGGTGATCCCGCAGACGTACATCGTCGCCGGCCCGGAGGGGCGGGTCGGGTGCACGCCGCGGCGCGCCGAGTCGTACAGAGCGAGCCGCGGTCCCCTGCCCGGCAGCCGCGGAATCTCGTGACCCATCCAGGTTTCCATGGTCACCAGCCTAGTCAGCCGGGCGGACTCGAACCCCGGCCCGGCGGGCGGGGTGATCAGATCGACAGGACCGCCCGGACGGCCGGAGCGGGCCTGCTACGGCACCGCCCAACGGTGATCACGGCAGCGGCCGGCGGCGGCCGGCACTGCCCAGCGGCGATCACGGCGGCGGCCGAAGACGGGCCGGCAGCGGCCGAAGTCGGGCCGGCGGCGATCACGGCCGCGGCCGGAGACGGGGCTCAGATCGGCGGCCAGGGCATGGCCGGCCACTCCTCGGACGGCTCCGGAAACCGGGCCGTCGCCAGCAGCCGGTCGACCCGGCGGGCCAGCGCGGCGACCTCGCCGACCGTCAGGTGCTCGGCCAGGCACTCCCCCAGCGGGCCGGTCAGCTCCCGGGCCAGCCCGGTCAGCATCTCCAGCGCGTCCGGCGGCAGGTCCCGCCGGGACCAGCCCCAGAGCACCGTCCGAAGCTTGTCCTCGAAGTGGAAGCAGACCCCGTGGTCGACGCCGTAGATCCGGTCGTCCGGCCCGACGAGCACGTGCCCGCCCTTGCGGTCCGCGTTGTTGATCACTGCATCGAGAATGGCGAGCCGGGCGAGCCGGGGGTCGTCGGCGTGCGCGAGGGCGTACGGGGCGCCGTCGTCGTCACGGGCGGCCGCGACCCGGAACCACCGGGCCGGCAGGCTCCGGGCCGGTACGAACCCGACCAGCGGCTCGGCCTGCTCCGGCTCGTCGATCCAGAGCTGGCAGGCGCCGGGGCCGAGCGGGCCGTCCCGGAGCACCGTCGGCGGGACCAGGTCCCACCCGGTGGCCCGGGACACCAGGTAGGCGGAGACCTCCCGACCGGCCAGGGTGCCGTCGGGAAAGTCCCAGAGCGGACGCTCACCCCGGATCGGCTTGTAGACGCAGCGGGCGGTGACCCCGTCCAGGGTCAGGGACCCGCGCAGGGTCGTGTTGGAGGCGTCGACCAACCGACCCTCCAGCTCGAATTCGCCCCCCTGCAGGAGGCGCAGGGCGTCGCCCTCGTCCAGCACGGGCCGCAGTTCGGAGGAGGTCACCGGGCCGGTCCCGGTCGCAGGAGTGCGACGGTCACCGGTGGTAGCCGTTGTGTCGGGGACAGAGGTGCCCGGCCGGGTCCAGCGGCTGGCCGCAGAGCGGGCACGGCGGCCGGCCCGCCGCCACCACCCGCCGGGCCCGCTCGATGAACTCGCGGGTCGCCTGTGGGGTCAACCGGACCCGCAGCCGGTCGAGGTCGTCGTCCGGCTCCTCGTCCTCCTCGTCGACCTCTTCCTCGCCGCCGAGCTCGACCTCCGCCTCGGCCTCCCCGGCGGCGATCGCCTCGATCACCACCGTGGCGGTGTCGACGTCGAAGGCCAGGCCGAGGGTGCCGACCCGGAACTCCTCGTCGACCGGCGTGTCCAGCGGCTCGTTGTCCGAGGTGACCGGGGGCGGCTCGGGCAGCTCGACACCGAACCGCCGGTGCGCCTCGGTCAGCAGCTCCTCCAGCTTCTCGGCCAGCAGCGAGACCTGGACCTTCTCCAGCGCGACGCTGACCAGCCGGCCTCCGCCGCGCGCCTGGAGGAAGAACGTCCGCTCACCCGGCGGACCCACAGTTCCGGCGACGAACCGCTCGGGCGGCTCGAATGCGTGCACCTGGTGGGTCATACCCACGACCCTATCCGGCCGGATACCATACCGTGCAGCCCACCGACCCGAATCACCGTACGCCCCGATCCGGTCGCGGCGGGCCACCGTTCAGGCCGATCCGACCGGGCCGGGCGATCACCGTTTCCGCCCGTCGGCCGCGCCCGCCCCGGTGCCGGGCACCCCCAGCCCACCGGCCGCACCCGAGGAGACCGCCCGGGAGCGGGTGGCGGCACCGTCCGGGGACGCCGACCCGGCGCCGGCCGCGCCCACGCCGCCGCCGACCGCCGCGTCCGAGGAGACCGCCCGGGAGCGGCGGCGGCGGGTGGGGGGCGGCGGGACCAGACTGGTCAGGTCGCCGCCGGTGTCGTTGAGCCGCAACACGAAGGGGCGGACCGGGGTGTAGCGGATTCCGGTCACCGAGCCCGGATCCGCCACGATCCGCTGGAACTGGTCCAGATGTACGCCCATCGCGTCCGCCACGATCGCCTTGATCACGTCACCGTGGCTGCACGCCAGCCAGACTGCCTCGGGCCCGTGCTCGGCGGTGATCCGGGCGTCCCAGCGGCGTACCGCCTCGACCGCCCGGGCCGCCATCCCGGCCATCGACTCCCCGTCCGGAAAGATCGCGGCGCTCGGGTGCTGCTGCACCACCTGCCACAGTGGATCCTTGGCCAGCTTCTTCAGCGGCTGGCCCTGCCAGGCGCCGTAGTCGCACTCGATCAGCCCCTCCTCGACCACCGGTACGGCGTCGGGCAGCGCCAGCTCCAGGGTCTGCCGGCAGCGGATCAGCGGGCTGGTCACCACCGCCGCCAGCGGGATCGCCCGGAGCCGGCCGCCCACCGCGGCCGCCTGGGCCCGGCCGGTCTCGTCGAGTTCGACGGGTTGCCGTCCGGCCAGGCCGCCGTCGGCGTTCGCCGTGGTCCGGCCGTGCCGGAGGAGCAGAAGGGTTGCCACGACCACACCCTACGTTCCGGCCGTCGGGCCGCCGGCGCGAGCCGGCGGGTCGACCGGGCGGCGCCCGCCGATCCACACCGAGCAGGCGCCGCGCGGCGGGCGACCCGTGGGCGTGCGGGGGTCAGGTCGCGCTGATCGTGCCGGTCAGCAGCAGCGCCAGGACCAGGCTGCCCAGCGCCACCCGGTAGAGCACGAAGACGTAGAGGGTGTGATGTGCGACATAGCGCAGCAGCCAGGCGATGGCGGCGTAGCCGACCCCGAAGGCGATCACCGTGGCCACGATCATCTGCGCCGGGCTCGGGATCGACCCGCCACCGCTGGTGTCGAAGACGTCCGGCACGCTGAACAGCCCGGACATCACCACCGCCGGAATGGCCAGCAGGAACGAGTACCGGGCCGCCGCCTCGCGGGTCAGGTTGAGGAAGAGCCCTGCGGTCAGCGTGCCGCCGGACCGGGACACCCCGGGGATCAGCGCCATCGCCTGGGCGAAGCCCATCACGATGCCGTCCCGGAGGGTGAAGTTCTCCAGTCGACGGGTCTGCCGGCCCCAGTACTCGGCGAAGGCCAGCACGAACGCGAAGACGATCAACGTGGTGGCGACCAGCCACAGGTTCCGGGCGGCGGTGCGGATCTGGTCCTTCAACAGGAAACCGAATACGCCGATCGGGATCGAGCCGATGATCACGTACCAGCCCATCCGGTAGTCGAGACTCGACCGGACCGACTTGTCCCAGATCCCGATCACCCAGACCCGGGTGATCCGCCAGATGTCCTTGGCGAAGTAGAGCAGCACGGCGGCCTCGGTGCCGAGCTGGGTGACCGCGGTGAACGACGCCCCGGCGTCCTGGTCGAAGAAGATCGCCGAGGTGATCCGCAGATGACCGGACGAACTCACCGGCAGGAACTCGGTGAGACCCTGGACGATGCCCAGGACGATTGCCTCGATCCAGCTCACCCGCGCACCCCGCTCATCGCCGTACCCCGCCCGTCGCCCGCCGGCCTTCGGTGTCCCCGCCCGCTCACTGAACCCTTTTCCACGTCCCCTTGCGGTCCGCTGGACCGCAGGATCGGACGCCGTGCGTGAGCGCCACGCGGTTCAGGTCGAAAAAGGTTCACTCGCCGACCCCGGCGAGATCCAGCGCCTCGGCGCAGGTACGCAGGGTCTGGATGCCGCTGTCCGCGTCGGCGACGAAGAGGGTCAGCGAGAGCGTGGTGACCCCGGCCGCCGCGTACTCGCGCATCCGGTCGGCGATCCGCTCCTTGGGGCCGAGCAGGGACGTCCGGTCGATGAACTCCAGTGGTACGGCCGCGGCCGCGTCGCGCTGCCGTTTGGCCAGGTAGAGGTCCTGCACCTCGCGGGCGGCGTCGCCGTAGCCCATCCGGGTGGCAAGCTGGTTGTAGAAGTTCTGCTCCCGGCTGCCCATCCCGCCGACGTAGAGCGCGGCGTACCAGCGGACCAGCTCGGCGCAGTTGGCGACGTCGTCGCCGACCACCACCGGCACGCTGGGCACCACGTCGAAGCCGGCGAGTTCCTTGCCGGCCCTGGCCCGGCCGGCGGCGACGGTGCCGAGCTGTTCGGCGGCGAAGTCCGGGGCGAAGAAGATCGCCAGCCAGCCGTCGGCGATCTCACCGGCGAGTTCGAGGTTCTTCGGGCCGACCGCGGCCAGGTAGATCGGGATCTCCTCGCGGGGCGGGTGGAAGCCGAGCCGGAGCGCCTTGCCGGGGCCGTCCGGCAGTGGCAGGCGGTAGTGCGTGCCGTCGTACTCCACCGGTTTGCGGGCGATGGCCAGCTTGACGATGTCGACGTACTCCCGGGTCCGGGCCAGCGGCTTGGCGAACCGCACCCCGTGCCAGCCCTCGGAGACCTGCGGGCCGGAGACGCCGAGTCCGAGCCGGAACCGGCCGCCGGAGACCGCGTCGATGGTGGCGGCGGTCATCGCGGTGGCCGCCGGGCTGCGGGCCGGGATCTGCATCACTGCCGAGCCGACGTCGATCCGCTCGGTCTGGCCGGCCAGCCAGGCCAGCATGCTGGGCGAGTCCGAGCCGTACGCCTCCGCGGCCCAGACCACCGAATAGCCGAGCCGATCCGCCTCCCGGGCGAGGGCCAGATGGTCCGCCGGAGTGCTCCACGCAGTCTGGTATCCGAGGCTGAGCCCGAGTCGCACTGGTTCTTCTCCCCCACCTATCCGCAAGTCGCATCAGGGTACGCAATGACCCCCGAACGTCCTCCGCTGACCCGCCGATGCCGGACCCGTGCCCGGACGTCGGCTTTGTACCGGTCGACCCGGAGCGGGATGGTGGGAGCGAGGATATCGGCGGAGCGATGTTCTGAATAAGGTTCAACCATGCAACAGCGACCGCTCGGCCGAAGCGGGCTGGCGGTTTCCCGGCTCGCGCTCGGCACCATGACCTGGGGTCGGGACACCGATGCGGACGACGCTGCCGCCCAACTCAAGAGTTACCTGGACGCCGGGGGCAACCTCGTCGACACGGCCGACGTCTACGGCGACGGTGACGCCGAGGCGGTGATCGGCTCGCTGCTCGGCACCCTGGTGCCCCGCGACGACCTGCTGATCGCCACCAAGGCGGGGCTGCGACCGGGTGCCGGCCGCCGCCGGGACACCTCGCGGGGCCATCTGCTGCGCACCCTGGACGCCTCACTGCGCCGGCTCGGCACGGACCACGTCGACCTGTGGCAGGTGCACGGCTACGACCCGGCCACCCCGCTGGAGGAGACGCTGGCCGCGCTGGACCACGCGGTGCACAGCGGCCGGGTCCGGTACGTCGGCGTCTCCAACTTCTCCGGCTGGCAGACCGCACAGGCCGCCACCTGGCAGGCCGCCTTTCCCGGCCGGGCCCCGGTGGTCGCCGCCCAGGTGGAGTACTCGCTCCTGGAACGCGGCATCGAACGGGAGCTGCTGCCCGCCTGCGAGGGGCTCGGACTCGGCGTACTGCCCTGGTCGCCGCTGGGGCGCGGGGTGCTGACCGGGAAGTACCGGCACGGCCGCCCGGCCGACTCCCGGGCCGCCTCGGCGCACTTCGAACCCTTCGTCGCCCGCTATCTGGAGCCGCGCTGCTCCAGCATCGTGGAGGCGGTGGCCACCGCGGCCGGTGGTCTCGGGGTGTCGCCGCTGGAGGTAGCGCTGGCCTGGGTACGGGACCGGCCGGGCGTGGTCGCCCCGATCCTCGGCGCCCGCACCGTCGGTCAACTGCTCGGCGCGCTCCAGGTGGAGCGGATGACGATGCCGCTGGAGATCACCCGGGCCCTCGACGACGTCTCGGCCGTCCCGGTCGGCTATCCGGAACGGGACAGCTGACCCCGAAAGCGGACAGCCGCCCCCGGAGGCGGACACCTCGTGGCTCACCCCGGGGAAGGACTGGTGTCGCCCCGCGGGCGTGGGCAGGATAGAGGACATGGACTACGAATACGCGCCATTGCGGTTACCGCCGAATGTCGACCGGATGACCGCGATGGCGCAACTGGCTATCCAAGCCGAGTTCTCCGGCTGGGAGCTGGCCCGGGTGCGACTGTTCCGTGACGGTACGCGGCAGGTGGTGCTGCGGCGTCGCGTGGTCAACCAGTCGCAACCGGGCCTCTCCTACTGAACCTTTTTCAACCTGAACCGCGCGGCGCTCACACCGCGTCCGACCGACCCTCCTACCGGGCCCGCTCGGACTCCTCGTCGGCGTCCGACAGGAACGGGTGCTCGTCCAGCCGACCGACGAGCCGGTCGTCGGCCCCCGGCGTGAACGGTCCGCTGCTGTCCTCGTCGTCGAAGGACTCCAGGTCGAGCGGGACGGACACCTCGCTGACCATCACGACACCGTCCAGCGGCTCCAGCTCCGGGATGTCCAGGGCGCCGAGCGACCCGTCCCCGGTCTGCAGCAGCTCCAGCACCGCCTCGCCGACACCCTCCACCGCCGGCGCCTCCTCCTCGTCCGGTACGGCGGCCCGCCGGGCGGCCTGGGCCACCCGGAGCAGGGCGGCGACGCTCGGCACCCGGTAGTCGCGCCGATGGCGTACGGAGAGGACCAGCGGGTGCGGGTCGCTCGGCTCGGAGCCGTCGGCACCGCCCAGGCCCACCCCGAAGCGCTCGTCCGCCTCGTCCGGGTCGATCGCCTCCACGTCCCACGGCGTGACCTCGCCGAAGGCGTCGAGCAGTTGCTCGTCGTACTCGTACGACGCGTTGTTGAGCTCGACGTACGCCTGCCAGACGGCATCGTCGTCGATCCGGCCCTCGGCGGCCCGGACGGCGGCGAGGTGCGCCCGGGCGGTCTCGATGACCCGTTCCAGGGCGGCGTCCAGCTCGGCGTGCTGGTCGGTCATGGTGTGGCCTGTCCCTTCGCTGCGATGTCGCCAGCCCGCCGACCGCGGCGCGGGCGGGAATTCGATGCGCCGACGCGGGCCGGGATTGACGGACCGAGAATAGGTGGAACCGGAAGTAGATGGATCAACCGGGGAACCGTAGACGAGTGCCGCCGGATGTGCCAGGCGGGCGGTCAGCTCTGCCGCAGGAACCGGTCGAGCACCCGCACGCCGAACTGTAGTCCGTCGACCGGCACCCGCTCGTCGATGCCGTGGAAGAGCGCGGAAAAGTTCAGGTCGGCCGGCAGCCGCAGCGGCGCGAAGCCGAAGCATCGGATGCCGAGCTTGGCGAACGCCTTGGCGTCGGTGCCGCCGGAGAGCATGTACGGCACCGGCCGGGCGCCCGGGTCCTCGGCCCGCAGCGCCGCCGCCATCGCGTCCACCAGGTCGCCGTCGAAGCTGGTCTCGAGCGCCGGCTGCCGCTGGACGTGCTCGATCTCGATGTCCGGCCCGATCACCTCGCGTAGCTGCTCCATCAGCAGCTCGGACTGGCCGGGCAGGCTCCGGCAGTCGATGGTGGCGCTGGCCCGGCTGGGGATCACGTTGTCCTTGTAGCCGGCGGCCAGCCGGGTCGGGTTGGCGGTGTTCCGGATCGTCGCGCCGATCAGGTTGGCGATCGGCCCCAGCTTGGCGATCGCCAACTCCGGGTCGTTCGGGTCGAGGTCGATGCCGAGTGCCTCGGAGACCTGCTCCAGGAAGGCCCGCACGGTCGGGGTGACCACGATCGGGAAGCGGTGCCGGCCGACCCGGCCCACCGCCTCGGCCAGCGCGGTAACGGCGTTGTCATCGTGCACCATGGAGCCGTGCCCGGGGCGGCCCCGGGCGTGCAGCCGCAGCCACTCCAGGCCCTTCTCGGCGGTCTCGATGAGATAGAGCCGCAGGTCCGGGCTGACCGTGTAGGAGAAGCCGCCCACCTCGCCGATCGCCTCGGTGGCGCCCTCCAGCAGCTCGGGGTGCCGGTCGACCAGGAAGTGCGCGCCGTACTCGCCACCGGCCTCCTCGTCGGCGGTGAAGGCCAGCACCAGGTCACGGGGTGGGCGTACCCCGGTGCGCTGCCAGTCGCGGACCACCGCGAGCACCATCGCGTCGAAGTCCTTCATGTCGATGGCGCCCCGGCCCCAGAGGTAGCCGTCGGCGATCTCGCCGGAGAACGGGTGCACCGACCACTCGCCCGCGTCGGCCGGTACGACGTCCAGGTGCCCGTGCACCAGCAGCGCTCCCCGGCCCGGGTCGGTGCCGGGGATCCGGGCGACCAGGCTGGTCCGGCCGGGGGCGGACTCGCGAAGCTGCGACTCCACGCCGACCTCGGCGAGCTTGGCCGCCACGTACTCCGCGGCGACCCGTTCACCGACGGTGGTCTCGGGGTCCCCGGTGTTGCTGCTGTCGATCCGGAGCAGGTCCCGGCACAGGTCGACGACCTCGTCGGCGGCGCTCGGGTGGGTGGACGCGGGCTGGCTACTCATGCGGTTCTTCATACCAGCCGAGCGGCCTGGTGCGTCCCGCCCCCACCCGGTGTCGGGTTTCGCCATCTGGACCGGAGGGTACCTGCGGATGTCCGCGGAGCAGCGCCGGTCGATGGACCGGCCGGATCGGCGGACCACAGTGAGGAGGCCAATCGTGAGCGTGCCACTGCCGCCGCTGCCCCCGACCGGTGACGACGAGGACTACCGTCCCGGCGGACGCAGCATGGTGGACCTGCTCGCCGAGGAGCACGACCAGATCGTGGCGCTCTGCGGCGAGCTGACCGACGACACCGCACCGGAGCGGCGCAGCCAGGTCGCCGAGGTGCTGACCGCGACCGTCGCCCGGCACCTCTCCGGCGAGGAGCAGTACCTCTACCCGACCGTGCGAAGTGCGCTGCCCGAGGGTGGGCCGCTGGCCGACCGGGAGATCGCGGCGGACGACGACATGTTGCGTACGCTGCGGGAACTCGCGCAGGTCACGCCGACCGAGCCGCGCTTCGCCGAACTCGCCGAAGAGGTCACCGGACAGCTCCGCCGGCACGCGTCGACCGCCTCGACGGAGATCTTCCCCGCGCTGCGGGCAGCGGCCAGTGACGCCGACCTGATCCGGCTCGGCAACCGGGTGGAGATCGCCGAGGAGGCCGCGCCGACCCGGCCGCACCCGGACGCCCCGGCGACACCGCCGTGGAACCGGCTGGTCGAACCCGCGCTGGGGGTGGTCGACAAGGTACGCGACGCGGTGAGCGGCCGGCCGACCTATGTCGACGACCTGACGCCGCCGTCGCCGAACGCGGCGACTCCGCCGGCGGCGACCTGAACGGCGGCGGGATGACATGATCCTGCTCGGCCCGGTGCGGACCCGCGCCGGGCCGAGGTGCGTTGCGGGACGGAGGTTTGGCGGTGCGAGACGCGCTGGTGGTACGGGGTGGTTGGGAGGGACATGTCCCGGTGGCCGCGACGGAGTTGTTCCTCCCGTTCCTCCGGGACGCGGGTTTCAGGATCGAGGTCCACGATGACCTGGCCGTGTATGCCGACCCGGACCGGATGGCCGCCGCCGACCTGGTGGTGCAGTGCTGGTCGATCGGGACGATCAGCGACGAGCAGGCGGCCGGACTGGTCGCGGCGGTCCGGGCCGGGACCGGGTTCGCCGGCTGGCACGGCGGGATCGTCGGCGCCTTCCACCACAACGCGTACCACCAGCTCACCGGCGGGGTCTTCGTGCACCATCCGCCGGGCTTCCTCGACCACGAGCTGACGGTGCTGCCGGAGCGGGCCGACCACCCGATCGTCCGGGACATCGGGGCGGTACGGCTGCACACCGAGAAGTACTGGGTGTTGACCGACCCGCTCAACGAGGTACTCGCGACGGTGACCTTCGACCCGGAACCGGCGGTGCGGGAGGGGGCCGGGGCGGCCGAGCGTACGCCGTGGGACCGGTCGGTCACCCTGCCGGCGGTGTGGACCAGGTCCTGGGGTGCCGGGCGGGTCTTCGTCTCGACGGTCGGCCACAAGCTCGACGACCTGACCCTGCCGGCGATCCGGACGATCACCGAACGGGGGCTGCTCTGGGCCGCCCGTCAGATTTAGGTGTCCGTTCGGTCGCAGTTTGGGTTTCCTTTGGCGGATCTTTCACTAGTCAAAGGTCTAGCCGTGAATCCCTTTCGGGTCCTACCGTCACGCTATGAACCTGGAGCTGCGGCACCTCAAGGTGGTCTGCGCGATCGCGGAGACGGGCAGCGTGACGAAGGCGGCCTCGACTCTGGGCCTGGCACAGCCCGCGCTCACCGCACAGCTCCAGCGCATCGAGCGGACTCTCGGCGGCCCGCTGTTCGAGCGGGACCGACGCGGCGCCCGACCGACCGCGCTGGGCGAGCTGGTGCTGGCCCGGGCTCGGGTGCTGCTGCCCGCGATGAAGGGGTTGCAGGACGAGGCGGCCCGGCTGGCCGGTACCGGCACCACGATGACCCGGTTCCGGTTCGGCGGGGTGAACAGTCCGATCCTCGGTGGACTGGTGCACCGGCTCGCCGCCGACCAGCCGCACGCGCAGATCAGCACGCACGCCTCGTGGTCCGTGGACGAGCTGGCCCAGATGGTACTCAGCGGCCGGCTCGACTTCGTGCTCTCCGGGGTCTGCGGGGACGCCGTACCGTCGGCGGAGTTCGGGCTGACCTGGCGGGCCGTGGCGGTGGACGCGGTCTTCGTGCTGCTGCCGGAGGCACATCCGCTGGCCGCGCACGACGAGGTGCACCTGGCGGCGCTCGCCGCGGAACGCTGGGCGGCGGCGCCCGGCGACGGCTGCTTCGCCGACTGCTTCGTGGCGGCCTGCGCCCGGGCCGGCTTCACCCCGGCGAAGATCTACGAGACCGACATCCGTAGCTGCATCGACCTGGTCGAGGCGGGTGAGGCGATCGCGCTCGCCCAGGCCACCTTCCGACCGGTCTCCGGGCTGGTCACCCGGCCGCTTGCGCACACGCCACTGCGTTGGCGGCTGCTGCTCGGCTGGCACCCGGACGCCCCGGCGGCCGGCATCGCCGACCGGGTGCTCGGGCACGCCATCGCCGCGTACACCGACTCGCTGTCCCGCAACCCGAACTACCTCGCCTGGTTGGCCCGGAACCCGAACTTCGGCCCGCAGGACCTGGCCGCCGCCTGACCGCCGCCCGGCTCCTTCCGGCCCGGCTGCCACTTTGTGGCGGTCGGCGGTTGACCCGGAAGCTCTCCGCGCTGTCCGGTGCGGCAAGCACCGCGGTTTTCCGCCCGGCCGACCACTTCTCGCCCGAACGGCACCACCACCCCGTCGGCCGCCGGGATCGGCCGGTCCGGCGGCCCGGTCAGCCGGCGGCCACCGATCCGCACGGTCAACCGGCGGCCACCCGTCCGGCCCGGTCAGCGGCGGCGACCTGTCGGGCCAGCCGCCACCAGATCGCGAGCTGGCCGATCGCCAGGACGACGGCGAACGGCAGCAGGGTCCACACCCCGACCCCCTGGGCGATGGCGCCGGCCAGCCAGGGGAAGACCGCCCCGCCGATCACCGACACCCCGTTCAGCACGCCGATCGCGGTCGGCACCAGCCGGCTGGCCGTCAACCGGGGCACCATCGCCATCGCGGTCGGGAAGAGCGGCCCGAGGAAGAACCCGAGCAGCACCAGCGCGACGCTGGCCACCGCCGCGACCGGCACCGCCCAGCCGAGTACGGCGCTGACAATGACCCCGACCAGGCAGCCGGCGCTGGTGGCGGCCGGGGTCAGGCCGGCCCGGGTGGCCAGCGGGCTGATCAGGAAGCGTCCGGCGGTCAGGCCCAGCCAGTAGCCGCTGACCGCGTAGCCGGCCAGTACCTCCGACTGGTCGTAGCCGCCGACCAGCAGGCTGAAGCCCCAGTTGCCGACGCTGATCTCGAGTCCGACGTAGACGGCGAGGAACACCGCCGCCAGCACCACCGCCGGCTGCCGCAGCGCCGCGACCAGCAGCCCGCCGTTGCCGGGTCGGCCGGCCGCATCCGCAGCGCCGGGCGGCGGAGCGTCGACCGCCGCAGCGCCGCCGGCGGCGGCGGGGCCGCCGGAGTCCGGGCCGCGACGTTTCGGGTACGCCAGCAGGAAGCCGACGACCAGTGGCAGGCCGGCCAGGGCGAGTACCAGCCAGACCGCCGTCCAGGGCAGCGAGCGGAGCATCCAGGCGGCCAGGGCGGGTGCCAGCAGTGCACCGACGCCGAAGAACGCGTGCAGCCGGTTCAGCAGGGTCGTCGCCCCGGTCAGTTCGCTGAGGTGGGCGTTGAGCACCGACTCCAGTACCCCGATGCCGTAGCCGGCCACCACCTGCACCGCCACCAACGCCAGGAACGGCGGGCGGAGCGCCGTGTAGAGGCTGGCGAGGACGAAGGCGCCGCCGCCGACCGCCAGCGCGGCCCGGGTGCCGAGGCGGTCGATCAGGCCGCCGGTGGTGATCCCGGCCAGCAGGAAGCCGGCGGAGAAGGTGAAGAAGGTGATCCCGATGGTGGCCTTGTCCACCCCGTAGTCGTCGATCTGGGCCGGCAGCAGCACCCCGCCTACCCCGGCGCTCAGGCCGACCAGGACGAACGCGGCGTACGCCAGCAGGACCACCGGCCGCCGGGCGGGTCGGGTGACGGACAACTGGGCTCCTCGCCGACGGTGCGGTGTGCGGTGGTGATCGACGGGTCGACCGGGCGCCCAAGATTACGAGGTGCCGGCGCGGCGCGGAAGGGTCCGTACGGCCGGCTGGCGGGGGCGGTATGAGCTAGGCGGGATATACCTCGGTCGATCGTGGCCGGTTACCTTAACCATGCCCTGCCCGACCCAGAACCGCTGGTACCGAGGCGACCGTCGACATCGCCACGGCCCGCGGGGCTGACCCCCGGTCGGCGGGGCACCGGCCACCGTGCGCCGTCCGGTTCCGGGCCGGACGGCGCACGGGCCGATCGACCCGGCCGTCCATCCCCCGCCGCTGCGGGCCGCCGCCCTGCTGCTGCCCGCGGCTCGACCGCTCCCGGGCCACTCGCCGCCGCCTCCCTGCCCCCGGGACAGGGGCTGGCCGATGCCGGCTGCCGGTTCCGTTCCCCCACCGAACTTCCGTTCCGTAAGGAGACTCCGGATGAAGCGAAGACTCGCCACGCTGGCAGCGGTGACCCTGCTGCCGGTGGGCATCCTCGGCACCGTGGCCCCACCCGCCGCCGCGGCGCCCGACAACGGCACCCCGGACCGGGCCCCGGCCAGCGCCGAGGCCGCCACCACTGAGATGCTCACCGCGATGCAGCGGGACCTCGGGCTCACCGCCGCGCAGGCCCGGACCAGGATCAGCCGGGACGACCAGGCCAGCCGGGCCGACGCCGGGCTGCGCAAGTCGCTCGGCCGGGCGTACGCGGGTGGCTGGATCACGCCCGCCGGTGAACTGGTGGTGGCGGTCACCGACCGCGCCCAGGCCGCCCGGGTGACCACCGCCGGTGCCCAGCCGAGGCTGGTCGCCCGCGACGCCGCCCAGCTCGACGGGGTCAAGTCCGGGCTGGACCGGGCCGCCGCCAAGGCACCGGCCCGCTCGGTACCCGGCTGGTACGTCGACGCGCCCACCAACAGCGTCGTGGTGCTGGCCAGCGGCGGTACGGCGGCCGCCACCGCGTTCGTCGCGGCCAGCGGGGTGGACGCCGCGGCGGTACGGGTCGTCGCCACCACCGAGGCGCCCCGGCTCTACTACGACGTCCGGGGTGGCGACGCCTACTACATGGGCGGCCGCTGCTCGGTCGGCTTCTCCGTCACCGGCGGTTTCGTCACGGCCGGGCACTGCGGCCGGACCGGTACCGCCACCCAGGGCTACAACCAGGTCGCCCAGGGCACCTTCCGGGGCTCGTCCTTCCCGGGCAACGACTACGCCTGGGTGCAGACCAACACCAACTGGACCCCGCAGCCGTGGGTCAACGACTACGCGGGCGGCAACGTGACGGTCGCCGGCTCCACCGAGTCCGCGGTCGGCGCGGCGATCTGCCGGTCCGGCTCGACCACCGGCTGGCGGTGCGGCACGGTGCAGGCGAAGAACCAGACCGTCAACTACGCGGAGGGCTCGGTCAGCGGCCTGACCCGGACCAACGCCTGCGCCGAGCCGGGTGACTCGGGCGGCTCGTGGCTCTCCGGTCAGCAGGCCCAGGGCGTCACCTCCGGCGGGTCGGGCAACTGCTCGTCCGGCGGCACCACCTACTTCCAGCCGGTCAACGAGATCCTCTCGGTGTACGGGCTGACCCTGCGTACCAGCGGGGGCGGGCCCGGTGAGCCGCCGCCGACCGGTATCTGCACCGGCTACGCCAGCACCTTCAGCGGCTCGCTGGCCGCCGGCGGGGTGCAGTACCAGCCGAACGGCAGCTACTACCAGACGACCCGGTCCGGCACCCACCGCGGCTGCCTCGACGGACCGTCCGGAGTGGACTTCGACCTCTACCTGCAACGCTGGAACGGCAGCTCCTGGGTGACCGTCGCCCAGGGCATCTCGGCCGGGCCGGACGAGACGACCTCGTACAGCGGAGCGGCCGGGTACTACCGGTACGCCGTCGACGCGTACAGCGGGTCGGGCAGCTACACCCTGGGCGCCACCGCGCCCTGACCGGCGGGCCGGTTCCGCCGCCCGGCGTACCCGCCTCGACCGCACCGGGCTCCCCGCGCGCGCCAGGCGGGGAGCCCGGCGGCGCGGCCGGTGCAGGTACCTCGACGCCGACCGGTGCGAACCGGCCGGAAGCGGGTACCGGTACCGGCATGACCGACATGATCCCGCCCGAGGACGACCGGGAGACGGTACGCCGGCTCGCCGCCGCGCACACCGCCGCCTCCCGGGACGTCGAGGCGTTCCTGCGCCGGGTACCGGCGCTGCCGAGCCCCGAGGACATCGCCGAGTACGCGGCGCTGCTGGCCCGGGAGGAGGCGCTGCGCACCGAACGAACCGACGCGGCCGACACCGCCGGGCTGAACGTCCCGAGCATCGGCGGCGCCTGAACCGACCCGGTCCGACCCCGGTCGCGGCGAGGGCGCGCGGACGGGTCGGAACGGCGTCCACGGCGGCACCGCGAGTCGACAGCGGCACCACGGCTCGACGGCGCCGCCACGGCTCGATCGCGGCACCGCGGCTCGACGGCGCCGCCGGCTACCGCTCGATCAGCGGGTCGTGGCCGAGGTCGAGCAGGGCCCGCCGCCACTCCTCGTCGGTCGCGCCGGCGGGTGGCCGGGTGTCGATCAGGTCCTGGATCTCGGCGACCGTCTCCCGCATGAGCTGGATGTCGCCGTCGGTCAGGTCGACCTTGCGCTTGCCCAGGACGGCGAGGATCTGCCGGCCCGGCTCCGGCAGCCCGAGATCCGGGTCGGCGCCGAACGCCTGCTCGCCGGAGCCCTGGGTGAGCAGCCAGTTGCGGAGCTGCTCGGAGGTGACGTTGACGCGGCTGTGGAAGTCCTGCCACAACTGCTCCACCTCCGGTTCCACCCGTTGCTGTCGGGCCATCACGCCTCCTCCGCCGGCGGCGACTCGGGCCGGGCCGGCTCCTCCTCGGTACGGTTCCGGTTCCGCTGCGGTGGCCGGGGGCGCGCCGGGCCGGTGGCGGCCGGCGGCCGCAGCACGGCGTCGGTCTTCGCGCTCTTCTCGCGGTTCTCCTCGGGCTGGCTCACGCCGCTCTCCTCCTCTCGCCCCGGCTCCCACCGGGCGGGTCGTACCGGCAGATCCGGTTCTGCGGCGGTCCCCGCGCGCCCGACGCGCGGGGACCCCGGACTCCCGGCCAGCGGGCGCGCTCCCCGACCGGGCCCGCCGGTCCGTAACGTCCGCGGCCCGGCGGGACCACCGGGCGGCTGTCGGCTCATCGCCCGTGCGTGGCGGTGGCCGGGCTGCGCCCGCCGGGCCGCTCCCCGGCCGACACGTCGAAGGTCAACTCGCCGTCCCGGGCGCCGACCGTGACCCGCTGCCTCGGTGCCACGGTCCCGTCCAGCAGCATCCGGGAGAGCCGGTTGTCGATCTCCCGCTGGATCGTCCGGCGCAGCGGGCGGGCGCCGAACTGCGGCTCGTAGCCGTGCTCGGCGATCCAGTCCACCCCCTCGGCGGTGAACTCGACCTCGATGTCCTGGGCGCGGAGCCGACGGCGGGTCTCGTCCAGCAGCAGCTCGGTGATCTGCCGGAGCTGCTCCGTCTCCAGCCGGCGGAAGACGATCACCTCGTCGATCCGGTTCAGGAACTCGGGGCGGAACTGCTCCTGCAACCGGCGCATCAGCCGGTCCCGCAGCTCGCTGTTCTCCTCCTCGGCGGGGTTGCCCGCACCGCCGCCGAAGCCGACGCTGCGCTGGGCACCGGTGATCAGCTCGGAGCCGAGGTTACTGGTCATGATCAGTACGCTGTTCCGGAAGTTCACCGTCCGGCCCTGGCTGTCGGTGAGCCGCCCGTCGTCGAGTACCTGCAACAGGATGTTGAAGACGTCCGGGTGCGCCTTTTCGATCTCGTCGAGCAGCACCACCGCGTACGGGCGGCGCCGGACCGCCTCGGTGAGCTGCCCCGCCTCCTCGTACCCGACGTAGCCGGGCGGGGCGCCGACCAGCCGGCTCACCGTGTGCCGCTCCTGGAACTCGCTCATGTCCAGCCGGACCATCCGGTCCTGGTCGCCGAAGAGCGCCTCGGCCAGTGCCCGGGCCAGCTCGGTCTTACCCACCCCGGTCGGGCCGAGGAAGAGGAAGCTGCCCATCGGCCGGTCCGGGTCGGCCAGCCCGGTACGGGACCTCCGTACCGCCTCGGCGACCGCGCTGACCGCGTCGTCCTGGCCGACCACCCGCTCGTGCAGGTACCCCTCCAACCGCAGCAGCCGGTCCCGCTCCTCCTCGGTGAGCTGGCTGACCGGGATCCCGGTGGCCCGGGAGACCACCTCGGCGATCTCCTGCGTCCCCACCTCGGGGACCGCCGGCTGGTCGCCGTTGCCGCTCGCCACGTGCAGCCGCTCGCGCACCTCGTGCAGCCGGTCGCGCAGCTCGGAGGCGCGCTCGTACTGCTCGTCGGCGACGGCCTGGTCCTTCTCCCGGCGCACCTCCTCCAGTTCCTGCTCCAGTTCCCGCACGTCGCCGGCGGGCGTCCGGGTGCGCAGCCGTACCCGAGCCCCGGCCTGGTCGATCAGGTCGATCGCCTTGTCCGGCAGGAACCGGTCGGTGACGTACCGGTCGGAGAGTTCGGCGGCGGCGACCAGTGCCTCGTCGGTGAACCGGACCTGGTGGTGCGCCTCGTAACGGTCCCGCAGCCCGCGCAGGATGGCGACGGTGTCGTCCACTGTGGGCTCCGGTACCAGCACCGGCTGGAACCGCCGGGCCAGCGCGGCGTCCTTCTCGATGTTGCGGCGGTACTCGTTCAGCGTGGTGGCGCCGATCACCCGCATGTCGCCGCGGGCCAGCGCCGGTTTGAGCATGTTGCCGGCGTCCATCCCGCCCTCGGCGCCGGCACCGCCCGCGCCGACCAGGGTGTGCAGCTCGTCGAGAAAGATGATCAACTCGTCGCCGTGCGCCCGGATCTCGTCGATCACCTTCTTCAGCCGCTCCTCGAAGTCGCCCCGGTAGCGGGTGCCGGCGACCAGGCGGGCGAGGTCGAGCTGCACCACCCGCTTGCCGATCAGCGTCTGCGGCACGTCCCCGTCGCAGATCCGCTCGGCGAGTCCCTCGACGATCGCGGTCTTGCCCACTCCGGCCTCGCCGATCAGCACCGGGTTGTTCTTGGTACGCCGGGACAGGATCTCCACCGCCTGCTCGATCTCGTCCATCCGGCCGATCACCGGGTCGATCCCGTCGGCCTGGGCCAGGTCGGTGAGGTCCTGGCCGTACTGGTCGAGGGTCGGGGTGCCCCGGTCCGGTTTGGCGCCGCCGTTGCCGCCACCGCCGCTGGCGCTGGCCGCCTGCAACGACTGCGGCTGGATCCGGCCCGCCGCCAGCATCCGGCCGGCCGGCGACTCCGGGTTCAGCGGCAGGGCCATCAGGATGTGCTCCGGCCCGATGTAGGAGGCGCCCATCGCTCGGGAGAGCTGGTGCGCGTCGAGCAGCGCCCGCTTGGCCGCCGGGGTGAGCGACATGTTGGACGGCACCTGGCCGTGCTTGGCCGGCCGGTCCACCCGCCGCTCGCCGCCGAGCGCGCCGAGCAGCGCCTCCGGGTCGGCGCCGGCCCGGCTGATCAGGTCCCGCAGCGGTTCCCGTTGCAGGGCCGCCCAGAGCAGGTGGTCGGTGTCCAGGTCACTGCTGTTCGCCTGGGCCGCCCGGCGCGCCGCATCCGCGAGCATCTCCCGGGCGTCCGCGGTCATCAGCCTGGTGATGTCCACCCGCTGCCCCTGCCGGCGGCTCTCTCCCCGGCCGAAGTACCGGGCGAGGAACTCGTCCCACGGATCGGGGCCGAAGTCGCCGGGTCCCTGCGTCATCTCTCGTCCCCCTCACGGGCGCGGGCACTGGCGTCACCTCGGCTACCCGGCGGAAGGCCCGACAAACGCGCCGTAACCACAGGCCGGGCGGGTGGGATGGCAGGCTGGGCGGATGGTCGCCGAACCTCTCCTCGTCGTGGACGCCGCCAACGTGGTGGGGTCCCGCCCGGACGGCTGGTGGCGGGACCGCGCCGGGGCCACCGCACGGTTGCGGGACCGGCTGGCTCGCCTCGCCCGGCTCGGCCTGCCCGGGCTGGCCCCGCCGGTCGAGATGGTGCTGGTGGTGGAGGGCGCGGCCCGCCGGGTGGAGCCGGCCGAGGGCGTCCGGGTGGTGGCGGCGGAGCGCTCCGGCGACGACGCCATCGTGGGCCTGGTCGAGGCGGAGGGTGCCGGCCGGAGCTGCCTGGTGGTCACCGCCGACCGGGCGCTCCGGGCCCGTGTCACCGCCCTCGGCGCAGAGGTACGCGGACCACGCTGGCTCACCGAGCCACTGGACCGGGTGCCGGAGAACTGACCCCGACAGCCTGGAAGTTGCAGGACTGAGCTGGACTTGGCCGGCTGCCGCCAGACAACTGTCGGAGATCCGACTGAGTATTCGTACGGTGGCACAAAGTGGGAGGAAGCCTGCCGTACGGCCGGCGTCGCCGGGATCACCTGGGAACGGACAGCCGGGCAGCAAACGCCCAGGGCGCCGCAGAGCGCCGATCGGGATAAGCTCTAATTAGAGCCCTCCCCGCCCCCAGGAGGTTTCGTCGTGGCGAGTGTCGCCGAGCTGAAAGCGGCCATCGATGCCGCACTCCAGCAGATCGGCGACGGCCAGGCCGCGGTGCAGGCCGCCAGCGACAAGCTCGCCGAGGCGCAGCAGACCCTGGCCGGGGCGCTGGAGGGAAGTGGACACTCCACTGTCGACGCCGCGCAGGCGTCGCTCTCGCAGGCCGCCCAGGAGTTGGAGGAGTGCCTCGCCGCGACGCTCGCCGCCGTCGAACACGCCCAGCTCTACGTCTCGACGCTGTAGAGCAGCGGATGTCCATCATCGAGGAGCTGGGCGCCCGGGTGCGGGCCGCGTCCGACGAACTGCCGGTCGAGCTGGTGATCAAGGCACTCGACCACCTGAAACTCGCCTCCGAGCGGCTGCGCTGGGTCCGGCAGGAGTCGGCCGACCCGATGGGCGTACCGGAACTGTCGGCGGCCACCGAGCACCTGGAGACGGCCGGGCACGCGCTGAGGCTCGCCCAGGACCAGTTCGCGACCTACCTGGCCGCGATCGGGCTGGGCCGGGACGGGACGCCCGCCGCCGGCCCGCAGCGGCCGGCCGCCCGCCCCGGCGCCCGGGGCCCGGCCGACTCGTCCGGGCCGGCCCGGCGGGCCGCTCCCGCCGCGCCCGGCGGCTGGTGGTCGGTCCGGGTGGCCGAGCTGTTCGACCGGCGGGACACCCCGGCGCCGAAACCGGACCACGAGATCACCGACGCGGAGGAGTTGCTCCGCCGGGTGACCAGCGGCGTCCGCTCCGGCGACCGGACCCGGCTGCACACCGAGCTGCGCGCGGTGGAGGCGAATGTCGGACTGGGCCTCGCCTCGGTCGCCCCGCCGATGCTGCGCGACCTGGCCACCGAACTGCTCGGCCACCCGCCCCGGGCGGCGGACCTGCCGAGACTGCGCCGTGAGGTCACCGGTCAGGTCCAGGACCTGGTGCCCAACCTGCCGCCGGGAGTGCTCGACACACTGCTGAGCCGGGTCTGCCGGATGCCACCGCCGAAGCAGCCGGTCGAGCAGCCGCATCCGGCCGATCCCGCGGTCGCCGCCGGGGTCCTCACCGGACTGCTGATGCGCCGGCTCGGCGTCGACCAGCGACCCGTCACCGCTCGCGCACCCCGGGACACCCATGCCTGACCTACGGACCCAGCTCGTCGACCGGGTCCGCACCATGCTGTCGCACGCCCTCGGCGCGTCCCGGGGCCGGCTCACGGCGGCGCGGACCGAACTCGGTACCGCACAGGACCGGCTGCGCCGGATCCGGGAGGCGGCCGCGCGGGTTCCCGGCCGGGTCGGTGCGGAACGGGACCGCCGGGTCGCCGAACTCTCCGACCGGTACGGGGCGGAGATCGGCCGGCTCGCCTCCCGGGCCGCCGAGGCCGCCGCCCGGGAGGCACCCGGTGCCGCCAGTACGGAGTGGACGGGCTGGCAGCCCAGCCCGGTGATCCGGGGCGAGGCACCGGGACCGCTGCGGATCGGCACCGTACGGCTGCCCGGCAGCGTGCCCGTACCGGCGCTGGTGCCGCTGCTCGACGCCGGCCACGTCCACCTGTCCGGGGCCGACCGGGGCGGCTGCGACGCGGTGGTCGCCGCGCTGCTGCTCCGGGCCCTGGGTCGGGCCGATCCCGGCGCGCTCCGGCTGGTCGGCTACGACCCGGAGCACCTCGGTGGCGGGCTGGCCGGCTTCGCCCCGCTCTCCACCGCCGGGCTGCTCACCTTCGTCGGGCCGGGCGGGCTGGCCCGGCTCCTCGACGACCTCGTCGACCAGATCCGCCGGATCAACGAGACCGTGCTGGCCGGCGAGTACGCCTCGCTGCGCGAGCTGGCCGCGGCGACCGGCCGGCGCCCCGAGCCGTGGCGGATCGCGGTGCTGCTCGGCGGCGACGAACTGTCCCGGCACGAGCGGGGCCAGCTCGACCGGGTGGCCCGGACCGGTGCCGCCTGCGCGGTGCACCTGCTGGTACGCGGCATCGAACTGCCCGACGAGCCGGACGTGCACCGGGTGGTGGTCGACGGCGGCAGCGCCCGGCTGGACGGCTGCCCCGAACTGCCGGTACGCCCCGACCCGGCCCCACCGGCCGCACTGGTCACCGAGACCTGCCGGGAGGTGGCGACCCGGGTCAACGCCGGGCCGCCGCCGACACCCTTCACCGACCTGCTCCCGCCGGTCGACGAGATGTGGCGGGAGGACTCGGCCGCCGGTCTCGTCGCGCCGATCGGGGACGGTCCGCACGGCCGGCCGGTGACGCTGACCCTCGGCGACTACCCGCCGCACGCGCTGATCGGCGGCCCGTCCGGTACCGGCAAGACCAACCTGATCTTCGCCTGGATCGGCTCACTCGCCGCCCGGTACTCCCCCGCCGAGCTGGAGTTCTATCTGCTGGACTTCAAGGAGGGGGTGTCGTTCGCCCGGTTCGCCCAGGGCCGCCGCGACCCGAGCTGGCTGCCGCACATGCGGCTGGTCGGGATCAACGTCAACACCGACCGGGAGTTCGGGTTGGCCCTGCTGCGGTTCCTCGCCGAGGAGCTGCGCCGCCGGGCGGACGCGGCCAAGCGGCACGAGGTGACCAAGCTGGCCGAGCTGCGCGCGGTCGACCCGACCGGTCGCTGGCCGAGGATCGTCGCCGTGGTCGACGAGTTCCAGATGCTGCTGGCCGGCCGGGACGCGGTGGCCCGGGAGGCGGCCGACCTGCTGGAGGACCTGGCCCGGCGGGGGCGCTCCCAGGGCATCCACCTGGTGCTGGCCTCGCAGGACGTCCGGGGCATCGAGGCGCTCTGGGGCCGGCCTGCGCTGGTCGCCCAGTTCACCCTGCGGATCGCGCTGCCCAAGGCGCTGCGCATCCTGGCCGAGCGCAACGACGCCGCGCAGGTGCTGCCCCGGCACCACGCGATCGTCAACGCCGAGTCGGGGATGTCCGAGGGCAACCAGGTGGCCCGGATCCCGGCGGCCAGCGACTGGGGTACCTGGAGCGATCTCCAGCACCGCCTGTGGCGGATGCGCCCGCCGGACGCGGCCCCGGCCCGGCTCTTCGACGGCGACGCGATCCCCCGGCTGGACGAGGCACCGGACTTCGTCGCGCTGCGCCCGCCGGGCGAGCCGGCCCCGGCCGGAGGTGCCCGGGACCGCGCGACCGGCGGGGCGATCTGGCCCGAGGGGGTCGGGCCGGAGCGGAGTGCCGCGCCGAACGGCGGCACACCGGCCCAGGCCGCCGCGGACCGGCCCGGGGGTGCGGAGCGGACCGGTGGCGGCGCCCGAGGGCCGGTGGCGCTGCTCGGCGAGATCATCGACGTGCAGGCGCGGTCGGCCGGGATGCGGCTGCCCCGGGCACCGGGCCGGAACCTGGCCGTACTGGGCACCGGGGTGGACGAGGCCTGTGCGGTGCTGGACGCGGCGGCCCGGTCGCTGCGCCGCCAGCACCGGCCCGGCACCGCCCGGTTCTCCATCGCCTGCCTGGACCCGGACGCCGACGCCGCGGCCCGGGCGCTCTACGAGGCGCTCGGCACCGACGCCGCCTGGTACTCCGAGGACGACATCGGTGAGCTGATGGCCGAGACGGCCGACGGGCTGGGCTCCGGCGGCACTCCGGGCGAGCCGCACTACCTGCTGCTCTACGCCGTCGACGCGGCCGCCGGCCAGCTCGGTACCACCATCGGGCGGCGGTCCGGCCTGGACCACCTGCGGCACGTGCTGCACAACGGGCCGGAGCGGCGTACCCACACCCTGGCCTGGTGGCGGGGGGTGGCCCGGCTGCGGGCGGACCTCGGCGGCCCGGCGTCGCGTACCGACCAGATCGGCGCCTGGGTCGCGCTCGACGTGCAGGGTGCGGAGCTGACCTCGGCGCTCTACCCCGGGGCCGGCGGTGGTCCGGACTGGTACCCCCGGCCGTGGCGCGGGCTCTTCTTCGACCGCTCGGTGCACCGGACCGGTCAAGTGATCATCCCCTATGGACCGTCCCGATGAGCGGCGATCTGGAACGGGAGGTCGGTTACGCCCAGGCGATCCGGCGGCTCGCCGAGCTGACCGGCCGGGCCGAGGCGGAGCGCGCCGAGGCGAACGGCTGGTACGAGCGGCAGTGCGCCGCCGCCGAGCGGGCGGTACGCGACGCGGAGCAGGCGGTACGCCGGGCCGAGGCGGAGGTGGCGGCGGCCCAGCAGGAGGTGGACCGCATCGAGGCCGAGTCGGTCCACCTGTGGAGCATCCTGCGCGGGCAGTTCGGTGCGGCGGACCGGCGGGTCGGCGAGCCACCGGTGCCGCGCAACGGCGTACCGGCCGACGTCGAGGCGCTGCTCGACGGGGTCCGGGAGCTGCTGGACCGGGCCCGGAAACCGGGTGAGCTGCCGCCGGCCACCCGACCGCTGCTGGCGCTCTTCGGAGTGCTCGGCGCGGCCGCCGCGTACGCCCTCGGGCTGGCCGCCCGGGCCGCCGGTGACCGGTACGGCGGCGACCTGGCGGTGGCCATGCCGGTACTCGGGCTGCTGGTGACGCTGCTCGGCCCGGTCGTCGGGCTGGCACCGGCCCGGGTACTCGCCGACCGGCGGCACGCCGGCCTGGACGTACGCTCCGCGCTGGTGGTCGTGGTCGCCGGGCTGGTCACCACCGGGGCCCTGTTCGGCCTGCTCCGCTGATGCCGCGCGACCGGGTCGCGGCGCTGTCCTCGGCTCAGGCCGGGACCGCGACCGCCTCGCGGAGCAGGCGCCGGGCCAGCACGATCCGGTCGGCGTCGTCGTCCAGCCCGGGGAGGTCGCCGACCCGGTGCACCCCGCCGGAGAGGAACGCCCGGACCGCCAGCGCGCACTGGGCCGGGAAGGTCACCGTGCGGTCGAAGAGCGACAGCACGACCCGGCCCCGGCCGCCGTCGTCGCCGGCCGGCTGGGCAGTCAACTGCCAGCGCAGACCGTCCCGGGGGGCGAGCCGGCTGTCGGCGTCCAGCCCGGCGATCGCCGCCGCCTGGGCGAGCGGCCGGATCGGCGCCGGTCGGGCCGCCGGCCAGGCCCGGGCTCGCAGCCGGGCCGCGACCGCGCCCGGGTCGGCGCGCAGCAGCCAGTCCCGCAGCGCCTCGACGGTCTCGGTCAGCTCCGGCTCGACCTGGTCGATCTCGGCGACGTCCATCCGGAACGGCAGCGTGGCGCGCAGTCGCGGATCCTCGGCGGCCAACTCCAGCAGCGTATCGACGATGGCGTACCGGGTGAGGGCCCGGACGCCGACGGTCAGGTGCAGGCTGCTCTCGTCCTGCGCCCGGGCGCTGTGCAGCCAGCCCCGGGGCAGGTAGAGCGCGTCACCGGGACCCAGCACCACGTCCAGCGCGGGTGGGCCGTCGGCGACCGCGGCGACCTCGTCGGCCCGGCCGCCCCACGGCTGCCGCTCCAGCGGGTCGGGCAGCACCGGCTCGTGGACCTGCCAGTGCTTGTGCCCGTCGACCTGGAGCACGAAGACGTCGTGCGTGTCGTAGTGGGTGGCGAAGCCCTGGTTTCCGGCCGGCGTCAGATAGGCGTTCACCTGGAGCGGCTGGCCGAGGTGCAGGCTCAGCTCGCGGGTGAAGTCGATCAGGGGCGGCCAGGTCCGGTGCAGTCCCTGGAGCACCAGGGTGGCGCCGTCGGCGTAGAGCGCGAGGACCTGCTCGTCGAGCACCTGGTCGGTGATCTCGGCCCCGGCCCCACCGCCGCCGGTGTACTGCCCGGTCGGCAGCACCTGTCCGTCCTTGGCCACCCGCAGGAACGGGGTACGCAGTCCGCGCCGGCTGAGCAGTTCGTCGGCGTCGGCCGGGCTGAGCAGGTCCCGGAAGCCGTCCGGGTTGCCCAGTTCGGCCGCCCGGGACAGCAGTGCGGCCCGTCCCCAGTACCCGGCGGCGAACTTCGCCGGTTCGACCGCCACGCAGCGGGCCAGGGCCGGTCGGCTCGGCGGGCCGGTCCGCACCGCCGGGCCGGTGGACCGGGCCGGGCGGCCGTCGCCGCCCGCCCCGGTCGCCGGATCCGCGGCCGGAACGGTCGGTGCCACCGGTCCGGGTGGCACGCTCCGCCGCCCGGTCGGCGGCGCGTCGGGCGAGTCCGCCCGGGAGGCGTCCGGCCGGCACTCCGGCGCGACAGTGCCGGTCGACCCGTCGTACTCGGTCATCGCCGGTGGCCAGCGCTAGCGGGCGGCGCTGTCGGCGCCGCCGTCCTGCTGCCCGGGTGCCGCGCCCGCGTCGGCCGGCCCCTCGGCACTGCCGTCGGCGCCGCCGTCGTGCTGCCCCGGGGTCGCGCCGCCGTCGGCCGGCCCCTCGGCACTGCCGTCGGCGCCGCCGTCGTGCTGCCCCGGGGTGGCTCCGGCGTCGGCCGGGCCTTCGGCGGCACCATCGGCGCCACCGTCCCGGCCCAGCGGGTTGGCCCCGCCGTCGGCCGGCCCCTCCCCACCACCGCCGCCCGTGGTCCGGATGTCGTCGTCGTCGAGTCTCATCGGGTGCTCCCTCGGGTCAGCGCCCCGCCGCGCGGCCGGGCGTCGCTACCCGGGGGTGGTACCCCGCCCCCGATCACCTCTAACCCGGCAAACCGGTCCGCTCATGCGCGCGGGTGACTCGCGACCCAGCGGACCGCTGGCGGTCAGCCGGCACGGCAGGCGGCGATGTTCGGGGCAAAGTGCGTGCCCGGCGCGGCAGGCGATGCCAGCCTCGTGCCCGGTCGACCCGCCGCCCCGAAATGTCTCGACAGGCCCTCCGACTTCTATCGGAAATCTCCCGGAAGTTCGGCCCGCAGGCATCGGAAACTGTCCAGGTCACCATGGCGGCGATGAGCACCGCGGGTAGGTCACTTCCGGGCGTACGGCGCCGAGCTGTCCCGGACCACCAGGTCGGTGGAGAGTTCGACCCGGGGCGTGTCCAGCGGCTCGCCGCCGGCCAGCCGGAGCACCGTCCGGGCGGCCAGCAGCCCCATCTCGGCCAGCGGCTGGCGCACGGTGGTGAGCGGGGGCGAGGCCCAGCGCGCCTCCGGCAGGTCGTCGAAGCCGACCACGCTGACGTCGTCGGGCACCCGCAGACCGCGCCGCCGGACCGCCTCGTACGCCCCGAAGGCCATCTGGTCACTGGAGGCGAAGATCGCCGTCGGCGGCTCGTCGAGGTCGAGCAGCGCGGCGCCGCCGGAGTAGCCGGACTCGTGGTAGAAGTCGCCGGGCACGATCAGCTCGTCGCGCAGCGGGATGCCGGCCGCGTCCAGGGCGGCCCGGTAGCCGTCGAGCCGGGCCCGGCTGCACAGCAGTCGCGGAGGGCCGGCGATGAAGCCGATCCGGCGGTGGCCGAGCGAGAGCAGGTGCTCGGTGGCGCGCAGCCCGCCGGCCCAGTTCGTCGCACCGATGGTGGGGATGTCGAGGTGCGGCACCCCGGCGGGGTCGACCAGCACCATCGGCACGTTCAGCCGGCGCAGCTCGGCGTGCACCGGCGGGGCAAGGTCGCTGGCGACCAGGATCACCCCGTCGGTGGCCCGGGTACGCAGGTTCTGCAACCACTGCCGGGTCGAGGTCGACCGGCGGTGGATCGCCGAGACCACCGTGCCGACCCCGGAGGCGTGCGCGACGTCCTCCACCCCTCGGATGATCTCGACCGCCCAGGGACTGTCCAGGTCGTTGAAGATGAGGTCGATCAGGCTCGCCCCGGCCCTCGGTCGGGTGGCCCGTCGACGGTAGCCGTGCCGGCGGAGGAGTTCCTCCACCCGTTCCCGAGTCTGCGGCGCCACGTCGTTGCGGCCGTTGAGTACCCGGGAGACCGTCGGCACCGACACGCCCGCCTCCTGGGCGATGGCGGTGATCGTGATCCTGCGTCCTTCGTCGACCGTCACGAGGCAGCTCCTTCGTTGAGGCTCCAGCCTACGACCGAAACACTTTCGCGGGTGCACCGGCGTCGGTCGCGCGCCCTCCCAGTATTTTGCCGCAGGTTCCGGGGTTGACTGACCGCACGGTGGGTCATAACGTTCCGAACGAGTTACGGAACAATTCCGGAAAGTTTACGCCGGAGAGGATCGTCCATGCCCCGTTCCGCCGCGACCACGATCCCTCCAGCTCGGAGGGCCGGTACCCGGGCCGTGATCGATTCCTGATGGCGATCCCCGGCGACCCGGTCATCCCCGGCTTCCACCCGGACCCGAGCGTCTGCCGGGTCGGCGACGACTACTACCTGGCCTGTTCGAGCTTCGAATACTTCCCGGGCGTTCCGATCTTCCACAGCCGGGACCTGGTGAACTGGACCCAGCTCGGCAACGTCCTCGACCGGCCCAGCCAGCTCGTCCTGCCGCCCGGCACGCCCTCCTCCGGCGGGGTCTACGCGCCCACCCTGCGGCACCACGACGGCCGGTTCTGGCTTATCACCTCGAACATCCCGCACGGCGGCACCCTGCTGGTCACCGCCGAGGATCCCGCCGGCCGCTGGTCGGAGCCGGTGCACCTGCCCGACGTCCTCGGCATCGACCCCGACCTGGCCTGGGACGACGACGGCACCTGCTGGTGCACGGTCGCCGGCATCGACCAACTGCGGATCGACCCGGTCCGCGGCACGGTGCTCAGTACGCCGAAACGAATCTGGTCCGGCACCCCGGGCGCGCAGGCACCGGAGGCGCCGCACCTCTACCAGGTCGACGGCACCTGGTATCTGCTGATCGCCGAGGGCGGCACCGAACGCGGGCACGGCATCTCGGTGGCCCGGGGCCCGGCCCCGGACGGTCCGTTCGAGCGGTGCCCGGCCAACCCGATCCTCAGCCACCGCAGCACCGACCACCCGGTGCAGAACACCGGACACGGCGACCTGGTGCGGGCAGCCGACGGCTCGTGGTGGCTGGTCTTCCTCGGGGTACGCGCCCGGGGCGGCACGCCCGGCTGGCACGTACTCGGCCGGGAGACCTTCCTCGCCCCGGTCACCTGGACCGACGGCTGGCCGGTGGTCGGGCCGATCGGCACGGTGCCGCGTACCACCGCGCCGTCCCCCGCGGCGGTGGGTGCCGCACCGGCGCGGGACGACTTCGACACCACCGAGCTGCATCCGCGGTGGATCTCGGTCCGGTGCCGTCCGCCGGAGGACGTGTCGCTGATCGAACGCCCCGGCTGGCTGACCCTGCGGGCCCGGGGAGGCTCACTCGACGAGCCGACGGTGACCTTCGTCGGCCGCCGCCAGGTTCAGCACGACGTCCGGGTACGCGCCCTGGTCGACCCCGGCGTCGGCCGGGGTGGCCTGGCGGTACGCCTCGACGAGGCGCACCACTACGCGGTCGAGCTGGGCGGCGGCGAGGTCTGGGTACGGGCCCGGATCGGACCGTTGTGCCAGCGGATCGGCAGCCGCCCGGTCACCGGCCCGGTGGTGCTGCGCGTCGAGACCTGGGCCTCGGGGCCGGGCATGGACCACCCCCGGCAGGAGCCGGACGTGGTACGGCTCGGCTACGAGGCCCAGGGCGGCGAGTTCGTTGTCCTCGCCGAACTCGACGGGCGATACCTCTCCACCGAGGTCGCCGGCGGCTTCACCGGGCGGGTGATCGGCTGCTACGCCACCGCCGACGCCATCGGCGTCGACTGGTACGACTACCGGGTCCTCGCCTCGCTGGACCGGGCCGAGGTGGTCGACGACGACCTGGTCGACGCCTGACCGAAGTTCCTACCCGGTGGCGGCGACGGTCCGTTCGAAGACGACCGCCTCGTAGAGCGGACTCATCCCCACCGACCGGTAGAGCCGGACCGGGCCGATCGGGTTGCTCAGGTCGACGCCGAGCCCGGCGTACTCCCGGCCCTTGCCGGCGTAGCAGGCGAAGGCCCGGGCCAGCAGCGCCGAGCCGACGCCCCGCCGCCGGTGTTCCCGCAGCACCGCGAGCTGCTTCACCCAGCCCTCGTTCTGGTCGAGGGTCTGGTCGGCGGACTGGAGGATGCCGACCGGCTCGCCGGCCACCTCGGCGACGAACCACTCGTCCCAGGCGACGCTGGGCAGCGCAGCCACCTGGTCCCGCCACTGTTCATAGCTGGCCGGCTGGTAGTCCGGGGTGTCCCGGAAGGCCGAGTCCAGGATCCGGTGGAAGGTGCGCAGCTCGGCGTCGTCCGTCGAGCGGACCGGCCGGACCAGCACTCCCGGCGGCGGGGGTGGCGGCTCGGCGGCCACCCCGGCCAGCGGCCGGCGCATCCGGGCGTACCGCTTGACGAACTCGAAGCCGGCGTCCCGGAGTACGCCGATCCAGCGCTCCTCGGTGGGCAGCGCGAGCGCCCGAACGGTCATCGCGGCGAGGCCGAACTCGGCGGCGCGCTCGGCGGCGCGGGCGAGCTGCATCGTCAGCAGCGGCACCTGGGCCGGCAGCCCCAGCTCCGGGTGCACGTAGACCTCGACCGTCTCCCGTGGCCCCCGGTTGGAGTCCTCCAGGTAGGACCAACCGCGCACCTCGCCGTCCGGGTCGAGCGCGAGCCAGGTGTCCCGGGCCAGGTCGAGGTCGGGTGCGGTCAACACCTCGCGTACGTCGTCGGCGCTGAAGTCGGGGTGTCCGAGCGCGGCGATGTCGCTGGCATGCACCACGGCGAGGATCGCCGGCACGTCGTCGAGGCCGGGCCGGCGCACCGACCAGCCGGGGGGCAGTGGCATGTCGAGCATCTAACCCCGGTCGGCCGTCCCGCGCCGCCGATTTTTCCACCGGCGGGCCGGGGCTCAGCGGGCGAAGGTGCCGACCATGTTGCCGCTGGCCAGTTCCAGTTGCCGCACCGCGGCGTGCACGTCCGGCGCCTGCGGCGCGCCGGGCAGTTCCAGCGGCCGGTTCACGGCGTAGAGCCGGAAGAAGTACCGGTGCGGGTCGTCGTTCATCGGCGGGTGCGGGCCACCCCAGCCGGCCGTGCCGAAGCCGTTCGCCCAGACCCGGCCGCCCGGCGGGGTCTTGCCCTCGTCGACACCGCCGGAGGTCGCCTCGATCCCGGTCACGAGCCAGTGCAGGAACGGCGTCCGCCCGGCGTCCCGGTCCTCGACCAGCAGGACCAGCTCGGTCGCCTCCTCCGGCACGTCCGACCACTCCAGTGGCGGCGAGATGTTGCCACCGTCCCGGGAGAACCGGTCCGGCAGCCGGTCGTGGTCGTTGAAGGCTCGGCTGCGCATCAGAATCCCGGCCATGGCGTCGCCCTCCTCCCGGTGCGGGATCTGTCCGGACGCCACCGGCCGACGACGCCGGTGGTGCCGCTCGTCTGCTTCCGGGCGTACCCGCAGTGGGCGGGCCGAAACAGCCGCCGGCCGGGTCGCCGCGCGGTCAGCCGCGGCGCTTGCCGCACCGGCGCGCGATCTGCCGCCCCAGGCCCCGACGCTTGCCGGCCGCCCGGCCGAGCACGTCGTCGAGGAGCAGGGTGAGGCCGGCCCCGATCAGCCAACTGTCCTTGGCGATCGGCACGCCCTGCTGGGTCGGGCGGGGGCTGCCGGGCTGGTGCATGCCGGGCGTCGCCCAGTACAGCCGCATCAGGCCGCCGCCGAAGCCGAGCAGGCCCAGTCCGACCAGGGCGGACGGGACGACCGGGAGCAGCAGGGCGGCGCCGAGGGCCACCTCGGTGCCGGCCAGCAGCCGGGCGAACTGCTCCGGCGGGACCCGCTTGATCGGCGGGATCGCCCCGGCCGCCATCCCGTGCATGCCCGCCGCCTCCTCGCCCTGGAGGTTCCACTTGGAGACGCCCGAGTTCAGCACGAACGCGCCGATCGCGAGGCGCAGCGGAAGATGGGACACGTTCATCGGTCGCTCCGCTCTGCCGGTACCGCTGTCCGGGCACACCTACCCGGATAGCCCGCCCGCACACCGGGTACCCCGAGCGGCCGCCGATCCCTGGCACCGGCGGTACGAAATCACGATCTTCCGGTACGCCGGGGTCGGGGTCGGTGCGTGCGGTGCCGGCCCGACTGGCGGCGGTGCGGCCGGGTCAGCCGGAGAGTTCCCGTTCCAGCGGGGTACGGAACTGCGGCGTGATCCGGGCCTCGCCGAGCCGTCCGGTCAGCTCCGCCACCGCCGCCTCCACCGCACCCACCGCCTCGGCGCCGACCTCCTCCAACAGCCGGTACGCGATCTCGCCGTCCTTGCGCTGGGCCCAGCCGCCGACGATCCGGCCGTCCCACCACACCGTCGGGCCGATGTTGCCGAACCGGTCGAAGAGCCGGGGACCGTGCCCGCCGAGGAACCACTCGCGCCGGGACCAGCCCATCGGGGTGGGGTCCAGGCCGGGCAGCAGCGCCGCCCAGGGCTCGACCGGGGGGACCGGTTCGAGGTCGTCGGGGAGCAGCAGTCCGGTGCCGCCGTCCAGTTCCACCTCGACCGGTGTGACCCCGGCGAGTGCCCGGCGCGTCTGCCCGACCGTCCACCCGGCCCACCAGCGCAGGTCCTCGGCCGGCGCCGGCCCGTACGCGGCCAGCCAGCGGCGGGCCAGCTCGACCTCGGCCTCCTCGGCCGTCCACGGCTCCGGAGCCACCCGATACCACCGCTGCGCCAGCGACCAGCGGTACGGGCTGTACCGCCAGGTGCTGCGCGGCCGTCCCCGGACGATCCGCCCCTCGGCCGCGAGCAGCAGGAGCAGCCGGGCGACCACCCGCTGCCGGCCCTCGTACGACTTGCCCCTGGCCATCACCAGTGGCTGGCGCAGCCGCTCGTCCTCCTCGGCGAGTTCCGCCGAGGTCACCTCGCCGCGCGCCTCGATCGCCCGCAGCGCCACCGCCTCGACCTCGGCGAGCCAGCGCTCGACGTCGGCGGCGACGCCCGCCTCGGCGAGGAAGCCGAGCAGCTTGCGCCGCTCCCGGCCGGCGACGGTCCGGGCCGCCGCCTCGTGCAGCACCGGCACGGACTCGACCGGGGTCACGAACATGGTCCGGCGCATGGCGAGCATCCGGACCAGGGTCCGGTCGTCGTAGAGCGCCCGGTCGACGGTCTGCACGTCGACGTCGGCGCCGGCCAGCCGGGCGAAAAGCGCCAGATAGACCGTGGGCGGGTCGGAGGCGTGCAGCGCCACCAGGTCCCGGGCGACCTCGACCGGGTCGTCGGCCCGGGCATGGGCCGCCAGGCGGTGCCGCCGGCCGATCCTGGCCCGCCGCTCGGCCACCTCGATCCGCACCCATGCCTCCTCACCGCCGGTCCGTCGAACCCCTGTCTAGCAGAGGTGCTGGCCCAGGCGGCCGACCACGGCGCACTGACGGTCGCGGTGGCCGGACGGCTCCGGGCAGCCGGGCCCGGGCCGCGATCGGTGCTATCCGGGTACGTCGTAGGTTTCGACGACGCGGCGCTCCAGGCATGGCACGATCTGTTCGACGGCGAGCCCCCTGAAGTGCGGCGTGTCGCGGTGCGCCTCGAACGCCTCCCGGGACGCGTACCGTTCGAGCAGCACGATGGTGCGGTCGTCGTCCAACTGCCGGTAACCGACGAAGGAGAGGCATTCGGCACCGGGACCCCGCCCCCGGATCGGCCCCGCCCGGCCCGCGGTGTGGGGCCGCGCGACCTCCCTGCCCCGGTCTAGCCCTGCCCGAACGAGCCGAGGACGACCTCACTGGCCGGCTCGTACCGGCCGATCACCGCCCCGTTGGAGGAGACGGTGCTCCGCACCAGTTTCAGGCCGGCCGGCACGGTGCCGTCGGCGAAGAGCCGCTTGCCCGAGCCGAGCACGACCGGGAAGACCAGCAGGCGGAACTCGTCGACCAGGTTGTGCCGCAGCAGCGTCTGGATCAGCTCGCCGCTGCCGTGCACCTGCAACTCGGGCCCGTCCTGCTGCTTGAGCGCGGTGACGCCCTCGGCCACGTCGCCCTCGATCAGCACGGACCGGTCCCAGCTCAGGGTCGGGCGGCCCCGGGAGGCGACGTACTTGGTGGCGCGGTTGAGCGGCCCGGCGCCGTCCTCCTCCGAGGCGTGCGGCCAGTACGAGGCGAAGATGTCGTAGGTCCTGCGCCCGAGCACCAGGTCGAACGGCTTGCCCATCAGGTCGTCCATGGCCTCGGCCACCTGGTCGTCCCAGTAGTTGACCATCCAGCCGCCGTGCGCGAAGCCGTTGTCGTCGTCTTCGCCGGGGCCGCCCGGGGCCTGCATGACCCCGTCCAGGGTCAGGAACGTGCTCACGACCAGCTTCCGCATTGTCGGGTCCTCTCGATCGGGTCCCCGCGCCGTGCGGCGGACCGTCGTACGGTGTCGCGCTCTCGCTTCCGCCAGCAACTCTCGCACCGACAATTTCAGTTGTCAAGAATGAAAGTATTGTCGGCTGATGGCAGCACGGCACGCGCAGAACCGTCTGCAAAAACGGTGCGACGGCGTATTACGGCACGATCGCGTCGACGTAGCCACCGTCGA
Source organism: Plantactinospora sp. KLBMP9567 (assembly GCF_033446045.1). Classification (NCBI taxonomy): domain Bacteria; kingdom Bacillati; phylum Actinomycetota; class Actinomycetes; order Micromonosporales; family Micromonosporaceae; genus Plantactinospora; species Plantactinospora sp. KLBMP9567. The sequence continues at coordinate 321,544 of NZ_JAWQRR010000022.1, forward strand.
CCCGTACGGCCGCGCCGGTGGTGGCCGAGGCGAGCGGCGACGCCAGATAGCTGACCATGTTGGCGATCTCGGCGGGCTCGATCAGCCGCTGGAGCAGGGACTGCGGCCGGTGCAGCCGCATGAACTCGCGCTGCGCCTGCGCCCACGGCAGGTTCCGGTCGACGAGCTGGTAGACGAAGTCCTCCACCCCGCCGGTGTGGGTCGGGCCGGCGATCACCGAGTTGACCGTCACGCCGGTCCCGGCGGCGGCCTTGGCGAACCCCCGGGAGACGCCGAGCAGCGCCGTCTTGGAAACCCCGTAGTGGATCATCTCGGCCGGGATGACCACCGCCGAGTCGCTGGCGATGTACTGCACCCGTCCCCAGCCGCGCTCCATCATCCCGGGCAGGTAGCTCCGGGTCAGCCGTACCGCGGCCAGCACGTTGACCTCGAAGTAGCGCCGCCACTCCTGGTCGTCGATCTCCAGCGCCGGTCGGGCGCCGAAGATGCCCAGGTTGTTGACGAGGATGTCGACCGCGGGCAGCAGGTCGAGGGTCCGCGCCGTGCCGTCGTCGGTGGCGACGTCGGCCGGGACCTCGACCACCTCGGCGTCCGGCACCTCGGCCCGCAGCGCGGTCGTGGCCCGCGCGACGCTGTCGGGGGTACGACCGTTGACCGCCACCCGCGCGCCGGCTCTGGCCAGCCCGGTGGCGATGGCCGCGCCGATGCCCTGGGTCGATCCGGTCACCAGCGCGGTCCGGCCGGTCAGGTCGATCTGCACGGTCATGAGGCTCCCCAATGTGAGCGGTCCGGGAGGACCGGCGCGTATCCCTACAGATCCGACCGTAGCGCCGTACCCGGACGGCGGCGCGGCGGGCACCACCCGCAGGTGGTTACCCGCCGCAGGGGCGACTGGCGTCACTTGAGCCAGGGCTGCCGCCGCACGACCGGCAGGCCCGCCCAGATCCGGCCGAGTCCCCAGGTGTCGCCCGCGCCGACCAGGGCCAGACCGGCCAGCAGCGCGGCGTTGACCAGGTGCTCGTCCAGGAACGGGTTGTTCTCCGGCGGGAGGACGACGGTCCACATCAGCAGGTACAGCAGGCCGCCGGCAACCGCTGCCACCCGCAGGCCGATCCCGGCCAGCAGGGCGACGCCGATGGCGAGCAGGCCGACCATGAACAGGACGTCGGCCCAGGCGGCGCCGGCGATGTCGTGGTAGAGCCCCTGGAACGGCCCTTCCGCGCCGAACGCCAGGAAGCCCTTGGTGGGGCTGCCGCCGTTGATCCAGGCGGCCTTGCTCTCGGTCGCGTAACCCAGGCCGAACAGCTTGTCCAGGAACGCCCACAGGAAAGTCCAGCCCAGGGCGAGCCGGATGCCGGCGAAAACGTACCGGGCGGCCCGCTGGGCGCCGGTCTCCGCGCCCACCGGCTCGGCCGGCGCGGTGCTCTGGCGGGCGACGGGCTGGTTGCTGGTCGCCGTCATCGTCGTCACGTCCTCTCGTGTCGTCCGCGCTGTCCCTCGCGGCTACCTCCATTCGACGCCAGTGCCCACCGGGCGGGGCAGGGCCGGCGGACCGGTGGTCCCCGGGACCTCGGACCCGTCTTCCCGGGACCTCCGGTCCGGGTCCGCCACCGTGGGCGGCACCCCGCGGTGGGCAGGTCGCTGACCGATCCGCAGCACCATCTGCGGTCGGCCGAACCGGCCGAGCGCCAGCCGGAGCTGCTCGCGCGCCGCCGGGACCGCGATCACCGGTGCCTGGAGGCACGCCGTCAGCCCGGCGGCTGCGGCGGTCAGCAGGACGCGCTGCAACGCCTGTCCGGCGCGCAACTGGTCACCGGGGGTGTCCAGCGGACTGCCCAGCACGGCGACCATCGGCTCGTGGCCGGGCTCGTCGCTCGGCTCCTGATCTGGGCCGGCGACCGACTCACGGTCCGGCTCCGCCAGGGCGGGTACACCGCTCCCCCAGCCGGCCCGACCACCGCCCGGCCCGGCCCGACCACCGCCCGGCCCGGCCGGGTCACTCCAACCGGTCGGCAGGTCGGACGGCGGCGCGCCGCTACGCCAGCGGAGCGCGGCGGCCGCGTCCGCCCGGCCACGGTCCAGTACCCGCCCGGCACCCGCCTCGATCTCGGCGAACGCCGCCACGGCGGCGTGCCCGACGATCAGGTCCAGCCACCCGTGTTCGGTCCGGCCGGCGTCGATCAGCCGACGCCGGACCTCGGGCGGCACCGGCGCCGGGACAACCGGTCCGGTATCGACGTGGCAGTACGGCAGCGCCGCGAACAGCCCCCGCTCGGCGGGGCCGGGCACCCGCACCGGGCCGGGATGCAGCCGCGCCAGCAGGTCCGGCTCGTCGCGGTACGGGCGCAGCCGGACGAGCGCGGGCCGGCCGCGTACCGCCAGCGCCAGCCGTACGTTGAACAGGCCGGCACCACCGCCGAGCCGGGCGGCCCACCCGGCACGATCACCGGCTGGGCGCCTGGACGGGGGCACCAGCACGTCGATCGCGCCATCGCGCAGCCGCAGCCACGGCTGGCTCCGCTCCGCAACGGGTGCCCGGGCCGCGGCGGCGACGGCCCGGTCCAGGTCCACCGGGGCATAGCCCGTCGGACTCATCTGCTTCCTCCTCGCCATCCCGCGCGGGCTCGACGGGGGGCGCATCCACCCGGCGCGCCGACCGCTCGTCCCGCCGCCGCGCCGGCCCGCCTCAGTCGGCGTACCCGATCACGTCGGCCGGCTCCCGCCGGAGCACCGGCGGCAGCGGTGTCGGGTCGGCGGCGAAGCCGAGCCGGACCACCACGTACGGCTCACCGATGTCGGCGAGCAGGTTGCGCATCAGCCAGCGGGGCCAGTCCAGCTCGATCGGGTCGCTCAGCGGTGCGGTGGCGAGACCCTCCGCGACCGCGGTCAGCAACAGGGCGGAGAGTGCCTCGCCACCGGTGAGCAGGTCGGCAGGGGCGTCGCCGGTGCCGAACAGGATCGCGTACGCGGCGCCCCGGTCCATGCCGTCACCCACCTCCAGGCCCGGTGTGCCGCCGAGCGCGTGTTCGCGGATCGGCACCCGGCGCAGCCCCGGGCGGACCGCCGAGGCGGCCGGTACCCCGTCCCGGCTCTCCGGCGGTCGGTTCGTCCAGCGCCGCAGCTCGGCCCGGTACGCCGGGTCTTCGAGTTCGACGGCGGCCGCGTTGGCGGTCGCGACCGCCAGCATCGGCATCTGGTCGTCGCGAACCAGGTGCAGGTGGGCGCCCTCGGCCTCGACCACCTCGCGGAGCCGGCGCAGCGTCGGCTCGGCCACGGAGCGGTCACCGAAGGCGCGCCGGTCAGTGCGTCGCCGCTGGCCCGCCGCGTACTGCCGCGACCGCTCCGGATCAACGTCCTGCCGTCCGGTCACGGTGATCCTGGCCAGCACGTCCGGATCGGCGCCGTCCGGAGACCGCACGACCTCGGTGCGGTATCCGGCCGCCGCGAGGGCCAGCCGGGCGTGGTGCAGGGCCGCGCCGCAGCTGACCAGCAGCAGCCGTCGACTCGCGTCGACGCTGTGCACCTGTCGGGAGCGGTCCGCCCGCAGCGTGAGTACGGCGCCGGGGCCGATCCGCCAGCGCCACGGTTGGGTGTTGAACACCGAGGGTGCCAGCAGCGCGTACGCGGCGGCGGCGCCGAACGCCGCGCGCGCTTCGGCGGCGGGTACGCCGGATCCGTCGGCGGCCGTCGTCGCGGTGCTGCGGTTGGCGGTCATCGCACTTCCTCCTCGTTCGCTGTCTGCCCACCACGGTGCGCCGCCGCCGGGGCGTGCCGGCAGGGCCGCAGGTCCCGAGCTGCCGGGACCCAGTCCCCGCTCTCGACCGCCCCGTTCGGGACCTTCGGCCCTGTGCGGTCAGCGCGTCGGCCGGATAGGAAGGACGGGTGATTAGGGTCTTCCTGCTCGACGACCACGAGGTGGTCCGGCGCGGCCTGGCCGGGCTGCTGCAGAGCGACGGTGATATCGAGGTGGTCGGCGAGTCCGGCTCGGCGCAGGAGGCGACGCGCCGTATACCGGCGTTGCGGCCGGACGTGGCGATCCTGGACGCACGGCTGCCGGACGGCAACGGCATCGACGTGTGCCGGGACGTCCGGGCGATCGACTCCACGATCAAGGGCCTCATCCTGACCTCCTATGAGGACGACGAGGCGCTGTTCGCGGCGATCATGGCCGGTGCCGCCGGGTACGTCCTCAAGCAGATCCGCGGCACCGACCTGGTCGACGCGGTCCGCCGGGTGGCCGCCGGCCAGTCGCTGCTGGACCCGGCGGTCACCGCCCGGGTCCTCGAACGCATTCGCAGCGGGGTCGAACAGCCGCGGGAGTTCCAGTCGTTGACCGAGCAGGAGCGCCGGATCCTGGAGTACGTGGCGGAGGGGCTCACCAACCGGGAGATCGCCGGCAGGATGTTCCTGGCCGAGAAGACCGTGAAGAACTACGTCTCCAGCCTGCTCGCCAAGCTCGGCCTGGAGCGGCGCACCCAGGCTGCGGTGCTGGCCACCCGGCTGCTCG